>JAZRLA010000017.1:0-40547 GCA_045646605.1 Candidatus Enterousia sp. | reverse complement strand
ATATCATTTGTTGGTCTGTTTGCGGTAATTGGCGCGGGCGTTGGTGATGCGCATGGTGTCGCGATGAGTTCGCAGGTTCGGCGGCTTTTGCAACAAAAGCAAGAAAAGATAGAGCAACTTGAAGCATGCGAAGGTAAAAAGCAGGGATGGATGATTGCGGGTATATCGACGATTGGGTTGACCGCTGTTGGTGTCGGCGTGAATATTGCCCAGGCAAGCAAAAGCAACAGGTTATCCAATGAAATTGAAATGGAAAAAAGCGCGTTGGAACGTGAACAAAATAATTTGAATCGGATAAATTCGCAGATTTCTGATTTACAGGCGCAAAAAAAATGCCGGTAATAGTGATCAAGGAAGTGGCGGTGGTTCGTCAAATGGTGGAAATGGAACAGAGGGTAAGTATGATGGCTATAAATTGACTTGTGATACGGTTAGTTTTGCTTTTGCCGAAGGTGATGATTATAAAGCGGTGTTGAATCGTTTGAATGCAGATTGCAGCGCGGCTACAAATCATAATATGTTTATGCTTGGGGCGCGTGACGGTCGGGTTCTTTATGAATGTATGGGGTATAAAGATAGTACGACATGTGCGTCAGATGGTGGTGTTGCTTTGTTGGGTGGGGTTATTGGGCAACCATGTGCCGAAGGTATCGAAAATATCGCAAATTCGAATTTTACCGGGGTATGGACACGTGATGATAAGGGGCAATATATTTGTCGTGCAACCGCAAATGATAATTTGCCGATACCGTGTACATGTAAAAAGCAGGAAGGCGGAAGTGGTGTGGTTGATCCAGGAAAGCCGGAAAAACCAGAAAAACCAAATAATGATCTTGCAATAGGTAAAGATTGTTTGAAGAAAGATTTGCCAGATTCAAACGCGACAAAGGGCGTGTATGTTGAAGGTGGCAGTTTAAAGTGTTTGGCACACGGTGGGGATGAAGTGTCGTGTCGTTGCAAAATTACGGATTGTAAAAAGAATTACAAACCCGATGATAATGGCGAAAGGTGTGTTGCAGATCCAGTTGAGCCAGTGCCACCGGTAACACCGATTCCACCAAAACCAACAGAGCCGGAATATGATGAGATAGATGCGAATAATTGTCGTCTGTCTGGGGGTGAGTGGAAGTACAAATCTGGTTCAAAAAGGTGGGAATGTTTCTGTGGTATAAATCAGTCAGGCAGTGACAAAAACATGGTGCAAACCAATGGTTTTAAAACATGTGCGTGTAAGAAAGATTATACCTGGGTTGATGATAATGATCATTCTAAAGGGTGCAAACGTGGAATATCCGCTGCGGAAAACGCAGATTTGAATAAGATAACAAATTTATACGGCAAGTTTGAAAAGGTTGTAAATTCCATGGATACCAAGGCCGGGCAAGTCAATAGAGCGGCAACGGCGGCATCGGGTGCGAGCAAAGCAGAAGATGCAAGAAGGTATGCGGACCAGGCCAAAGGGTATTTTGCTGATGTGGAAAGTTTGTTTTTAGACGCGAATGGTTTGTATGGTGAGATAAGCGGTTTGATTTCTGGATTGAGCAGTGAGCTGAAGTCCAAAGTTTCAACATACAAAAAGGATGCAGATACGTTGAATTCGCGTTTGAATTCTATCATGGATAAGGCGCGCATTAAGGCATCTGAGGCAGAGCGAGCCGCGGTTGTATTAGAGGAAAAAGTTGCTACGAATGATAGTTGTAAGACAGCCCAATGTCAAAAATGTGTTGATACGGGGGGAAAGTGGGAAGAGCAGGTTGATGGAACCGCGTTTTGTAGGTGTGATAGAAAACAGGGATTGGTTTCAGATAGCAGCAAGATGTTGTATTGTAAGCCGGCAAATTAAAAAAAATCCCCGCATCTGCGGGGATTTTTGTTGATCGTTATACCGCGGGGATGTAGAGAATGGGAATGCAACACGACTGACAAGACCCCGCATCAAGTGCGGGGTGACGGTGTTTTGATATTACAAATGTTATAAATTATTTCTTTTTATTCGGCTTGGGTGATTTTGCCGGTGTTTTTTTGAATTCACGATAAAGTGCCACAATGCATGCGTATGCGATCAGTGCCGATATCGCGGTTATTGCGCCACTGATTAAACCATCAGAAAATATCGCAAATAATATAATCGCCAAGACCAATACAATCGTATAGCCAAGGTTTTTTACCAATGTGGATAAAATCTTTTCAAGTGTTTTCATATTTGTTTCCTTTTGTTATGTGCACGTGGCATTATACCACATTTTTGATTTTTTTGGTAGTAAAAAAACGCCCGTTGGCGTTTTTTATTTATTTTTTTCTGGCTTTAATCGCATTTGCAAATATTTAACCAGTGCTTGGTACGCATACGGGTAATGTTCAGAATATCGTCCCAACTGTGTTGGATACGAAACACTCCACCCGTCACTTGTTTTCTTTAATCTGACATATTGCATATTGGATACCCCCTTTATAAAATTATTTGTCCACCAAGATATGCGTTCTTTGGAATTGGGCCGAACGAAGAATTTGGTGTGACGTATATGTTACCACTAATATCAAAACGACCACAAAAATGCAATATGCCTAAATCGCGCAGGAACAAATTACCATCAATCTTTATATCACATGGCAAAACGTATTTGTACATGTGTTGCAGGTAAAGGTTCCCATTAATGTGCGCACCGTTTTTTAAAACAATTGCTTCTTCGCGTGATTCAATTATAACATCGCCGTATATTTTTCCGTCACCTTGGGCGCGCAGTGTCGGGTCATCAGACGGTTTCGTTTCAACAACATTGATTGTCGTTTCCATATTGCCTGTTTTCGCACCGCGTTTTACCGGTATTGTCTTTGATATAATGCGTGAACCACGTTTTGCCTCTATGGTCACGGTCTTTTCGTTTGCATTAACAACAACCGGCGCACGGCGGCAATTTACAATATTGATTATCAGCATAGAAAACAACACTATGATTGCGATCAATAAGGTTAAATTGATAAGGCCAATTAAGTTGATGCCACACAACCATTTCCAAACTTTCGTGGCGGCCAAAACTATGCCGTCCCAAATCCATGAACAAAGCGCACAGATTGTATCAAATGTCCAACGCAATGCGCGGGCAATTAGACGGAAAGGAAATAATATTGCGCGTTCAAATTTTGTTTCCGTTTGACGAATGCGTTTTTCCGCCGCCGCATATTCGGTTTCGCGCCGTATGCGTTTTGCGTCAAGTTTCATCTTTAATTTTTTAAACATATTTTTGCCTTATTTTTTATCATGTTGTATAATATAGTATAAAAAAATCTTTTGTCAAATGTTTTTTATTGGTTTTGACGGGGTTTTGTATTTGGTGTATAATTGTTCTATGCGGGCGATATTTTTTGCGTTTTTGCTGTGTTCTTGTGCGGTGGCATGGCGGCCGGCGGATGATTTTGCGTTTGTGTCCGTGCATGCCGGCAAGTTCGATATTGCGACGTATCAGAAAAATACTGACCCGCGTGCCCCAGTGCATGTTTATATCGAAGGTGACGGCCATGCGTTTGATGCCTATGGTATGCCGACGGGCGATCCAACGCCGCGTAGCACGGTGATGCGTGATTTGGCAATGCGGGATGTGGCGCCTAATGTGGTTTATATTGCGCGACCATGTCAATTTATAATGTCGTCGGAATGCAGTGAAAAATACTGGACCGATGGACGGTTTGCGCCGGCGGTTGTGGATGCGATGGGTGCAGCGGTAACCCGGGTTGCGGCCGGTCGGCCGATTATAATGGTTGGATATTCCGGCGGTGCGATGGTAAGCGGTTTGATTATAAAACGCAATCCGGCGCTGCCCGTTAAAAAGTGGATTACGATTGCGGGTGTGTTGAATCATGCGGATTGGACGGAATATTTCGGTGATACGCCATTGCATGCGTCGATGGATTTGTTGCATTTGCCGGATGTGTGGGCGATGCATTATATTGGGGCGAACGATGATGTTGTGCCGAATGTGCTTTCGCAAAAATGGGTTGGTGATAGTGGCAAAATAGTTATTGTGCCAAACGCGGGGCATGAAGACTTTAGAAATCTGGATATTGATTTTGATTAAAAGATCTTTGGTTGGTATGTTTTTTGTCCGTTCTGTTTCGGTGGTAATATTCAAAAACATGTTGATTTAACGGTCGGTTTGTGCTACACTTTGGCCATGTAAACTCAATGTGAAGGAAAGGATTTTAAGATGGCTACTAAAAAAACACAAGGGCAAATTCTTAGCGTGAATGCGAAGGGTTTATTTATAGATGGTAAACCAACAACCACATACAATGGTGCAACTATTGAAAAAGCGGGTGATTTTGCCAAGGTTTTGGGGACATATTTCGCAGAGGTAGAAATTATGCAGTCTGATTTATCGGCGGAATGCGGTGAATCTGGGAAGCCTGCGCCGGATGATGCGGGGCTTTATACATGGGTGCGTGCGAAAGTAAAAGGTGGTTTTTGGTCTGATTGGTTGCGACTTGTTGAATATACGGGGTATCCTATTGTTGCCAAAGAACCTTTGCAATCCAATCAAGAACAGGTACGCCGAAGATTAAAGCGGAATATTTTGGCGGATGCATTTGTTTTGACAAGTACGAAGCGCCCACAATTAAAGGATGCTTTGTTGAATAATTTGGAAAAGAAGGCAAAAAAGATTGCGAATCTTATCGCGTCACTTAAAGAGGGAAAAAAGAAGGTAAATGCGTTGGATGATGCAAAGAAAGCGGGTAAATCAAAAAGCGCCGTGCGTTCAATGTAAATAATGTAGGGAGGGGCATTATGGAAAAAAATTATTCTGCTTATATCGAGGCACCAGAGTTATCAGAGAAATATATCGATGCCGATACGTGGGATATCGAAAATGGGTTGCAACGTGTTTATAATAATTGGGCCTTGTTGGATCCTAATCAGTATATCGAAGATTTTACTAAGCAGAAATGGGTTGATTATAAAAATCTGAGGGATGCGGTCATACATGAGCGTCGTTCTGATTCCAGTGGTCGTTATTATGGTAGATATTGGTTGCATGGGGATTTTATAGATACGTTTTGCAAGGTAATGGGTTTCAAGAGAAAAAGGATGCCAAGCAAAGATTATGAAATTGCGGATTATCGGGGAACACCCATTTGGAAGACGGAAAAGAAGCTATGGGACTATATAGATACAGGTAGTTGGGATTTTGACAAAGCATTGCGTAGCATGTTGAGGAAGTTTGCAACAAGATGTCCGGTGGCCGTCAAGACAGATGGAGATAATAAATCGCTGATGTTCAATTTGTTGTATCTTGTCGATTTTTGTGATTTTGCCAAGTGTTTACCGATTCCTGTTCCAATAAAAACAGATGAGTGGAAGACGGCCGGTGAATTGAAAGCGGAATATATTGATGGTGTCGGGATAAAAAAGATTGCGGCGGCCATGGAGGTATTCGCAACCCAGGAATATGTTGAATCACCGGTGGAAGAAGATTTTGATATAGAAGAAGAATTTTTGGATAGAACATGGGAATCGGAAGATTATGCGCCGTTGCCAAAAAGTTTCAGTATGGGGTCGTGTGTTGTCCTTATGAACCCGGATACGGACAAACCGGAACTTTGTTTGAATGTCAAGAATATAAATGCGTTTATCAAATTTTTGAATGCCGGATCAAAGAAAAAAATTGATGCGATGACATTAAAACATGGAACGGAAGTTGTCGAAACTTTGGGTGATGTAAAGCAATTTAAAATTCCGAAATCGGATGAATATAATATGTAAAAAAATTTGAATGGTGCCTGGTGGACATTTTTGTTGCGTGGGTTTTGCCATGAAAATGTGCCGGCACTTGTTTTTTGTTGGAATATAAAAAAATTATGGGGGCGAGAATGGCAAAATCAAATGTTGAAAAGGGTCGTGTTTTACCAAAATCTTTGTGGCGATTTTATTTAAAATACGCATTTCCCGGGCATTGGGTTGTCATTGCTATATGGGCATTTTTTACATTGGCCTTAACATTCGATAATGTATTGTTCCCGTTTTATCAAAAATGGTTGGTTGCAACACTGGAAACACCAATTCCGGCGGGAATGTCATGGTTGCAACATATTTTACCGACAATCATCCTAATTGTCGTTTTGGATTTGGCGATAATGGGGTGTTCATTATTGCGTTGGGTTTTCTTTCAACGGTGGGGACCGTATGTCGAAAAAGATATATCGGTTGTTCTGACGGATTATACACAACGCCAAAGTTTGTCTTGGTGGGTGTCACGGTTGCCGGGCAAAGTAAATTCCCAAATGAATTATATTCAAAACGTAACCGGAATGGTTCGTATTTTGTGGTGGAGCATTTGTTCAATAATAACGATAGTCATAAATTCTGGGATGTTATTCCGTGTGAATTTGTATGTTGCAATTATGTTTTTATTTGCGTTCGCTTTTCGTGTTTGGTATGCGTGGATTTTGCGTAAGAAATTGAAAACTGCATCCGAAACCAAAGCAACCGCACAAAGCACATTATCCGGAAAATTGGTGGACAGTTTATCAAACTATGCGATTGTAAAATCTTTTTCGGGGGCAAAGCGCGAAGCAAAATATCTTGAGCCACATCGTGAAAAAAAGATAGAAACACATTTACATTTTGCGTTCTTGAACCGGTTATTTTGGGGTGTGCCGGCTGCTTTGTGGAGTGTATTCTTTGGTGGAACATTGTTTTTCTGTTCAATGTTATATTTCCGTGGCGAAATGACCATTGCGGATATTGTTTTTACGATTGGTGTGTATTTTTCGGTTATGGGAACCATTGGTGGGTTAATAAACCAAATTCCGGATATTATCGACCAAATCGGCAGTGCATCCAAATCATACAAGGAATTGGTGGCGCCTGTTAAGATTACAGATATTGAAAACGCCAAAGAATTAAAAGTAAAACACGGTAAAATTGAATTTAAAAATATATCTTTCAAATATAGACGGAAAAATGTTCTGACCGATTTGAATTTGGTGATTAAACCCGGTGAACGCGTTGGAATTGTGGGGGCGTCTGGTGCCGGTAAAACGACATTGGTAAACCTGCTTATGCGTTTCTATGACCCAAATCATGGTCAGATTTTGATAGATGGCCAAGATATTGCGACAGTATCCCAGGATTCTTTGCGTGAAAACATTTCTTATATTCCGCAAGAACCAACGATGTTCAATCGAACAATTATGGAAAATATCGAATACGGTCGCCCCGGTGCAACACCAAAACAAATCAAAGCCGCCGCAGTGGAAGCGTCTGCCGATGAATTTATTATGGGAACCGAGAAAAAATATAATTCTTTGGTTGGCGATAGGGGTATCAAGCTTTCCGGTGGTCAGCGTCAAAGAATCGCGATTGCCCGTGCGTTCCTTAAAAATGCACCGATATTGATTTTGGATGAAGCGACATCTGCACTGGACAGTGAAACAGAAAGCACAATTCAGCAATCTTTTGAGAAATTATCCGCAGGACATACGACATTGGTTGTGGCGCATCGTCTATCGACACTGCGTAATATGAACCGGATTATTGTGTTAGACCAGGGACATATTGTGGAATCTGGAACCCATATGTCATTGCTTAGGAAGAAACACGGTATATACGCCAAGTTATGGAAAATGCAATCCGGCGGATTCTTGCAAGAATAAGGCGTTTGTTCTTGACAATTGTATTTTTTTGTATTATGTTGCATATGATGCAGTAAGGATAATGTTATGATGTCAACAGAAAATCTTGGTGCCGAAGAAATACGGCAAATTTGTGAGACCTTGAAACCAATGGGGCGCTTCAGGGTGTATGGTAATGACGGCAAAAAAGAGGATTTATCGTTTCAGCCACGCAAGGAATATGCGGGTGAACAGGCAACTGATTTTGTGGCGGGGTGTCTGCGTCAGATTGGATTTACGGATGTTTGTAATGATAAAACAAAAAAGAATTTCTATCATTCGGTTCGTGCCACGATAAAATGTGAATACGATTTGAATACAGGTAAAATACTATCAGCAAATGTTCGGGATATTCGTGCGTTGTGTTACGTGATTCAATATTTGAATCCGTGGGTTACAATCTTTTTGCCGGGCACGGATAAACAACAATTGCCCTTTGCGAAGCACAAAGCGTCATTGTTAAATTATTTGCAGAAACACGGCAGGTAAGTTTTGGTTTATTATTTGAAAACCAAAATATATTTGATTGGATAGGTGTTTTGTGATAAAATCACCACAGGTTGGTTTGGGCAAGATGTAAAACGTAAACCAGGAGGAAGGATTATGGAGAAAAATTATTCTGCTTATATTGAGGCACCAGAGTTATCAAAAAAATATATTGATGCTGATACAAGGGCTATCGAGAGTGCTTTGGGGCATATATATTATGATTTCAGTGAAGATTGGGATATGCAGGATAGTTATAACCGTCAGGAGGCTTTTCTTACAAGATGGCTTAAAATTAAAGAACTAAAAGATGCGATTATACATGAACGTCGACCTGATTCTGATGGGTATTATCATGATAGATATTGGTTGCATGAGGATTTTATAGATACGTTCTGTAAGGTAATGGGCTTCAAGAGAAAATGGATGCCAAATAAAGATTATCGAATTGCAGATTATCGTGGAACACCTATATGGAAGACAGAAAAAAAGTTGTGGGATTATATAGGGACAGATAGCTGGGATTTTGACAAAGCGCTGCGCCCCACGTTGAAAAAGTTCGCTGCAAAATGTCCGGCGGCGGTTAAGGCAGATGGTGATAATAAATCACTTATGTTCAATTTGTTGTATCTTGCCGATTTTTGTGATTTTGCCAAGTGTTCACCAATTCCTGTCCCAATAAAAACAGATGAATGGAAAACTGCCGATGAATTGAAAGCGGAATATATTGATGGGGTCGGTGTAAAAAAGATTGCGGCGGCCATGGGGGTGTTTGCAACCCGGGAATATGTTGAACCGCCGGTAGAAGAAGACTTTGATGCAGAAGGTGAATTTTTTGATACAACATTAGAGTCAGAAAGGTATGCGCCTTTGCTAATAAAAAATTTTAGCATGGGTTCATGTGTCGTTCTTATGAACCCGGGTACGGACAAACCGGAACTTTGTTTGAATGTTAAGAATATTGGTAAGTTTATAGAATTTTTGAATGCCGATCATAAGAAAAAAATTGATGCGGCAACGTTAAAGCATGGAATCAAGGCAGTTAAAACTTTGGATGATATAAAGCGGTTTAAAACTTCGAAATCGAATGGGTGGAGCATGTAAAATCTGTTATGAATAAAATAAAACCCCTTTGATAATGTTGTTATCAAAGGGGTATGTTTTTGCCGCGATGCTTTACATCATGCCTGGCATGGCGCCTGGCATTTGCGATGCGGGTTTTTCTTCGGGGATTTCAACCATGACCGCGCCGGTGGTAAGCAACACGCCCGCGGTTGAAGATGCCGCCATGATTGCGGTTTTTACAACCTTGGCCGGGTCGATAATTCCGGCCTTCATCATGTCGACATATTCGCCGGTTTGTGCGTTGTATCCAAAGTTGTAATCTTTACCTTCGGACACTTTGCCGACAACGATTTCGCCCGACACACCGGCGTTTTCGGCGATTTGCGCGCACGGTGCAACAATAGCGCGCCGAACGATATCGATACCAACATTTTGGTCGGCGTTTTCGCCCCGCGCTTTGTCCAATGCCACGCCTGCACGCAACAGTGCAACGCCACCGCCAGCAACGATTCCGTCCGCAACCGCGGCGCGTGTCGCGGCCAGTGCGTCATCAACGCGGTCTTTTTTCTCTTTGACTTCTACCTCGGTCATGCCGCCAACCTTGATAACCGCGACACCGCCAACAATTTTCGCCAAACGTTCAGACAATTTTTCGCGGTCATAGTCACTGGTGCTTTGTTTAATGTTCGCACGAATTTCGTCCGCGCGCGCGGCGATTGCCTTTTTGTCGCCCGCACCACCAACGATAAGTGTTGTGGATTTATCGACAACAACGCGCTTTGCCGCACCCAACACCGCCGGCGTCAAGTTTTCGAATGTCATGCCCATATCGTCCGACACAACCGTTGCGCCCGTCACAATTGCGATATCGCGCAGCATTTCTTTGCGGCGGTCGCCAAAGCCCGGGGCCTTGACCGCGCAGACCTTTAATCCTCCGCGCAGACGGTTCAACACCAGGGTCGCCAGTGCTTCGGATTCAACGTCTTCGGCGATAATAAGTAACGGTTTGCCCTGTTGTGCGATGGGTTCAAGTATTGGCAACAACGCCTGAATCCCCGTGATTTTCTTTTCAGAAACCAAGATTTGCGCGCCGTCCAATTCGGCAATCATTTTTTCGCTGTTGCTGACAAAGTATGGTGACATGAAACCCTGGTCGAATTGCATACCTTCGACAACATCGATTTCGGTGTCCAATCCCTTGGCTTCTTCGACAGTGATAACGCCTTCCTTGCCAACGCGTTCCATCGCATCGGCGATTTTTTTACCAATGTCCGCATCACCATTCGCAGAAATCGTTGCAACCTGGGCAATCTCTGAACTGTTTTTCACTGGCCGCGCGTGTGATTCAATGTCCGCCACGACCGCGGCGGTTGCAATATCAATTCCGCGCTTGATGTCCATTGGGTTCATGCCTGCGGCGATAACGCGGCGACCTTCGCGAAAGATTTTCTGCGCAAGTACCGTTGCCGTCGTTGTTCCGTCACCGGCATCGTCGCCCGCCTTTTTTGCAACTTCCTGTATCATTCTTGCACCGATGTTTTCCGCCGGTTCTGTGAGTGATACCGCCTTGGCGACCGTCACGCCGTCCTTGGTTGCGACCGGTGCGCCGTATGATTTATCGATGACGACCGTGCGACCCTTTGGCCCCATGGTAATCTTTACCGCATCGGCAAGTTTATCAACGCCGGCGGCGATTTTATCAGTATTAAAAATAATATCTTTTGCCATATTTTTCCCCTTTTATTTAATTATTCCCAAAATATCAGATTCTTTGACAAGAACGTATTCCACGCCGTCAATTTTAACCTCGTTCGCGGACGCGGCCCATTTTGCAACAAGAACAATATCCTTTGGCTTTACGGTCATCGCCATGCGCGCGCCGTTTTGAAATTCGCCGTCGCCGACCGCGATAACTTCGCCCCGGGCGGGCTTTTCACGCGCAGTGTCCGGAATAATGATTCCGCCGGCGGTCTTGTTTTCTTCATCCATTCGCTTGATAAGCACATAGTTATTTAATGGTTTAAACATAAAATACTCCTTTTGTTATACTCGTGCTATTTCGATGCATAGAATATAATGAAGAAAAACGATGTTTCAAGGGTGAGAGGGCTGGTTGGGTTGGTGGTATTTTTTATCTTGACATTTTGTGTTTTTTGTAACAATATTCGGTGTGAATCAAAGAGGTTGATATGAAAAATAATAAATCAAAAGTTTTGTTCTTGGTTATGGTGCTTTTATTGACAGGGTGCCAGAGTCAGGAAAAACGAAACAAAAAGATTTCGAACAATTTTGCAAAATATTTATTGCAAAAGGCCAATAAGGAAATGTTGAGTTCACTAACCCCAGAGGAACGTCAGGGCGACGGCGAAACACGTATTGAGGGTCGTCCGTATAGTGGGTGGGGTCCAGCTACGGTGGAAGATTCTATTCGTTATGCGGATGCCATTAAACGTTATGCCGATGTAGCATTGAAATACTATAATAATGGTGCGCACACTTATGCTGCTATTTGGGATTCTGTTCAAAAAGCCCCAAGACAATCGTATGGCCCGGGTAGTTTTATAAATGAAAAAGGTAATTGGGAATATGGTGACCATGTGCAAGGTGGTGCGAGTGATGAACTGCGTTGTCGTGCCAATTATGATGCGTATCGGAAAACAATCAAAGCACTTTATATTGCGCGTCAAAAGCGAAATAAACATGAATAATTGAAAGCGCCCCGGCAGGGGCGTGTTTTGTTGGATTGGTTTGCGTTATTTAGTCTTGCCTTTGGTTTGAAATAGGGGTATGATTTGGCGAAATAAAAAAACTACAGGGGATTAAGATATGGCAAATTTAATTGTTGATGGTAACTGGGCGGCGGCGGATGTTGCGTATCGCTGTGTTGACTTTGCGGCGATTTATCCGATTACGCCAAGCAGTACGATGGGCGAACTTGCGGATGAATGGTCGTTTCAGCACAAGAAAAATATCTGGGGCGCGATTCCCCAGATAATAGAGATGGAATCCGAAGGTGGCGCGGCGGGTGCGATGCATGGTGCGTTGCAAATGGGGGCACTTGCCACGACTTTTACCGCGTCGCAGGGATTACTCTTGATGATTCCGAATATGTATAAAATCGCGGGGGAACAAACGCCCTTTGTTATGCATGTTGCGGCGCGGGCACTGGCGACACATGCACTATCGATTTTTGGTGACCACAGTGATGTTATGGCGGTGCGGGGGACGGGCTTTGCGTTGCTGTCGTCGCATAATGTGCAACAGGCGCATGATATGGCGGCGATTGCGCATGCGGCGACAATTCGCGCGCGGGTTCCGTTCTTGCATTTCTTTGACGGGTTCCGTACAAGTCACGAAGAATCAAGGTTAAATCGTATTGATGATGAAGTTTTACGTAAATTGATTCCCGAAGATTTGGTCGCGAAATATCACGCATCGGGCATGAATCCCGATAGGCCCACAATTCGTGGAACGGCCCAAAACCCCGATGTATATTTCCAAGGGCGTGAGGCCGCAAATGAACTGTATGCCGCGACACCGAAAATTGTTGCCGAATGTATGGATGAATTCGCGCGACTTACGGGGCGTCGGTACGGGTTGGTCGAATATGTCGGCGATAAAAAGGCGGAAAATATAATTGTTGCGCTTGGTTCGGCGTGTGAAACGATTGAAGAAACAATCGCGCACTTGCCGGGCGGATTTGGCCTGATTAAAATTCATCTTTATCGGCCGTTTCCGGTGGACGCGTTTTTGGCGGCGTTGCCAAAGACGGTAAAGCAAATTGCGGTGCTGGACCGCACCAAGGAGCCGGGCGCGGTTGGCGAACCGCTTTACACCGATGTAAAATCCGTGGTTGGCGACCGGGCGCATGTGTTTGGTGGGCGCTATGGCCTGGGGTCAAAAGAGTTTAAGCCGCGTGATGTGGCCGCCGTGTTTGAAAATATGAAGCGCGGGATGTTGCATCATAACTTTACTGTTGGGATTGATGATGATTTAACGGGACTTTCACTTAAAACTGATCCGGCATTTTCGGTTGAAGACCCGAACATTCGGACCGCGATTCTGTATGGTATCGGCAGTGATGGAACCGTTGGCGCGGTGAAAAATATTGTAAAAATCGTTGGGGAAAATTCGGATTTGTATCCGCAATCTTATGCGGTGTATGATTCGAAAAAATCCGGGGGACTTACTGCGTCGCATATTCGGTTTTCAAATCGGCCGATTCAAAGTCAATATTTGGTAGAGGTTGCGGATTTTATAAGTGTTTCAAACTTTATGATTGCCCAGCGTTTTGATGTGTTTCAGACATTGCGCGCGGGGGGAACGGTTATGATAAATACGGCGACCGCGCCCGATGTTGCTTTTGCGAATTTGCCCAAAACCGTGCAGGAACATTTAATGCGGTTGCGTGCAAATGTATATTTCTTGGATGCAAACGGCGCCGCGGCGGAATTGGGGTTGGGCAATAGAATCAACACCTTTATAATGCTTAATTTCTTTAATTTAACAAAAGTTATAGATCCGGTCGTTGCCGCAAAATCCGCCAAGGCTGCGATTGAAAAGACCTATAAGAAAAAGGGGATGGATGTCGTTCAGGCGAACTGGGCGGCGGTGGATCGGGCGGCAAAGTATTTGAAACATTTTGATATGCCGTCGTCGGTATCGAATTTTGCACCGGACTTTGTGCCGGCGATGACCGCGGATGCACCGACGGTGATTGCGGGGACACTTGGTGAAATGGCGGCGGGTCGCGGGGATGCGATTCCGGTTTCAAGATTCAAGGTTGGGGGTGAATTTGGCGCGGGTCAATATCCGGTTGGAACGTCAAAATATGAAAAGCGTGCGGTTGCATCGCGCGTTGCAAAGTGTGATTTGGAGAAATGTATTCAGTGTGGAAAATGTTCAATGCTTTGTCCACATGCGGCGGTTCGCATCAAGGCATTGACGGCAGAGCAGGCGGATGCTGCGCGTGCGCGCGGCGTGACGGTTGTTCCGATGAAAACGCCGGAATTGGGCGCAAATATGTATTTCACAATCGCGATTTCGCCTGCGGATTGTACGGGGTGTGGGCTGTGTGTGAAAAATTGTCCAACTTCTGCGCTTTCGATGGTTGATGCGAATTCTGATGACCAGCGGGCATTTGACGAAACAGTGAAATTGCCGGATTTGCCGCGCGAAAAGTTGAATTTGAACATGCCAAAGCATATTGAACTGCTGCCACATTATTTTGAATTTCCGGGCGCGTGTGCGGGGTGTGGCGAAACGCCGTATATCAAAATGATGGCGCATTTGTTTGGCGACCATATGGTGGTTGCAAATGCGACGGGGTGTTCTTCGATTTACGGTGCGAATTTGCCGACAACGCCGTGGACATGCGATGCGAACGGGCGCGGGCCGGCGTGGTCGAATTCACTGTTCGAAGATAACGCGGAATACGGTTTGGGTATGCGTGTTGCGCTGAATCAGCGTCGTGATATGCTGCGCGGGTTGCTGTTCGAATTGGGTATAAAAAATGTTGAAGAAATATTTGCGGAAACTGATATAGAAAAGCAACGCGTAACGAAGGACGATTTGGCAAAGAAATTAAAGAAAATTGATTCACCGGATGCGCGACTCGCGATAAGTATGCTGGGCGATATTGTGCAAAAATCTGTGTGGATTGTTGGCGGCGACGGTTGGGCGTATGATATTGGGTACGGTGGATTGGACCATGTGTTGCACAGTGGCGAAAATGTGAATGTATTGGTTCTTGATACCGAAGGGTATTCGAACACCGGCGGGCAACAGTCCAAGGCGACACCATTCGGCGCAAGTATGAAATTTGCAATCGGTGGAAAAAATCATGCGAAGAAAGATTTGGGTATGATTGCGATGATGTCGGGTGCGTATGTCGCGCAAATTGCGATTGGTGCGAATCCGGTTCAGGCAATAAAAGCGTTTCGCGAGGCGGAGAGTTTCAACGGCCCGTCAATAATACTTGCGTATGCGCCGTGTATTGCGCATGGGTTCGCGTTGCAAAATGGACCGGAACATCAAACGCAAATGGTGAATACGGGTGCGTGGCCACTTTATCGGTTTGATCCGCGTCTGATTGTTGAAGGGCACAATCCATTGGTGATGGATTCGAATGTGGATAATTTGGCGCCGTTGGAAGATTTCCTGAAGACCGAAACGCGGTTTGGTGCGGCGCGTGCGGCGAATCCGAACTTTGATAAACTGGTCGAATATGCCAAGGAAAATAATGAGTATCGCACGCAACTGAAAAAATACATTGCGCACTTTGCGATGATGCAGGCGAACACGGTTAAGGAAAACGGGGAGGGATAAACATGAAAAAAATAATTTTAATTTTGTCATTGGCACTTGCGGCGTGCACCTTTCAGACGAAACATCGGGGCTATGTTTTTCCAAAGGATTTGGACACGCAGGTTGCAAATATAAAAACCACAAAACAGTTGGAAGATTTAATTGGTTCGCCCCAGGTTAAAACCATTTACGGGGACGAGGTTTGGGTTTACTTTGGTGAAGATGAAAACTATCATGGACCGTTTCCGCTTTCGTATGATAATAAAACGGTTTTACTTGCGTGGGTGAATGGCGGCCGTGTGACGAAAACACAAATTTTGCACGATGATGATTTGCCAGATGTGTGTATTGATTCGGACGAAACCGAAATTCCGGCGGCAATTGAACTGAACGCAATGCAGGAATTGTTTAATAATATCGGCCGGTTTAGTCCAGGTGCACTTGGGCAATAAAAAACATGTTTGCAAAATGTGTCAAAAAAGTGTAGAATTGGGTCAAAGGAAAGCGGAATGAAAAAGAGTCTTTTTGCGATTTTTGTTTGTATGACGGGTGCGGCGTTTGCGGGTGATTGTGGGCCGGGTTATGTTTTGGTTGATCGGGCCAAAATTGATGGTATTACGGCGCGGGAATGTCAAAGATTGTGGTGTATGGATTTGGAAACGGGCCGTGCGATGGGATCGGGTGATAGGGCGGCCGGTGGTTATGTTATGACGTCCACACCGGTTGAATTGTGTGATGTGAATGGTAACTGTATCGAATGTTTTGGTGATCGTAAATGGTGTTCTGGGGCGCCACGTGGTGTGTGGAATCCGGAATATGGTGCGTATACGCGTGGTGGTGCGGATTCGGCAACATATATATCGGTGCAAAAGGGTGGATGTTTTAATTGGGTTCTTGAAAAGCCGGTTTGCCCCGAAGGTGAAGATGCGATTTTGCAGGATGGTGAATGGACCTGTGCAATTAGGGTTCAAGGCGCGGGGAGTGTCGGTCGTGCACCGGCGGTGCGTCGGACAGGGACACGGTTGCGTGGAACAATGCGCAGGTAATCATATTTTAGACAAGATTTTTTTCGGGCGAATTTTTCGCCCGATTTATTTGTTTTTTGATATTTTTGTGTTATAATGGGCAATGATGAGGGAATGGCAATAGAAAGAGTGATGTTATGCCAAATAAGAAATTAGAATTTAAGAATGGCCAATATGTCGTTTATCCAACGCAAGGTGTTGGTAAATTGGTGCGTACCGAAGAGCAGGTTATATCGGGACAAAAAATAAAAATGCTTGTTATCGATTTTGAAAAAAGTCGAATGACGTTGCGTGTGCCGTTGGAACGGGCGGAAATTTCCGGATTACGGCCGCTATCGTCCGCGCGTAAAATGGACGAGGCAATTGCCGCCGCAAAGGGCAAGGCGGGTGCGAAACGTATGATTTGGGCGCGGCGCGCGGCGCAGTATGAAGAAAACATAAATTCGGGTGACCCCATGAAATTGGCAGAGGTTGTACGTGACCTGCAACGGCGAAATCCGACCGATACGATACCTTTTTCGGCGCGACGACTTTATATGCGTGCGTTGGAACGTATGGCCCAAGAATTTGCGGTGTTGCATAAAATGGATGTAGAGGCCGCATCCGAAAAAATCGAAGATATTATCGGCGTGCCAAAGGAAATAGACCTTAACGCCGTGGATGAAGATGAAGAGCCAGAAGAAGAATTCCCAGAGCAGGAAGGAAATTAAACAAACGCCCGTGTTGGGCGTTTGTTTAGTATTAGTGTAAGCGGTTAGTAACATCTGGAATAATTCCGTGATTATGAACTAATTCCAGATTCTGCTAAGCATTAACGCTAGCCACTTACACTAAAACTGCCCACTTACATCGTGAAATCTTCGCCAAGGTAAACCTTTTTTACCATTTTGTCGCGGATGATTTCGTCACTTGTTCCGTGTTTTAGTATCATGCCGTCGTGCAAAACATAACTGCGGTCCGTGATTCCAAGTGTTTCGCGGACGTTGTGGTCGGTGATTATTACACCCAATCCGCGATTTTTTAGTTGTGACACCAAGCCCCTGATTTCATTTACCGCGATTGGGTCGATTCCGGCAAACGGTTCGTCAAGTAATATAAACTTTGGATCGTTGGCAAGTGCCCGCGCAATTTCCACGCGTCGCCGTTCGCCACCGGACAATGATGTGGCCGGACTGTGTCGCAGGTGCGATATAGAAAATTCTTCGAGTAATGCGTCAAGGCGTTGTTTACGTGTTTTTTTGTCGGGTTCGGTGACCTCTAAAATTGCCATGATGTTTTCTTCGACATTAAGGCCGCGAAAAACACTGTTTTCCTGGGGCAAATACCCGATATGCAGGCGCGCGCGTTGGTAAAACGGCAGGTTGGTTATATCCTGGGAATTCAAGAAAATTCGTCCGCGTGACGCGTTTAATTGGCCCGTGATGCAATAAAATGCGGTTGTTTTTCCGGCACCGTTCGGTCCAAGAAGACCGACGGATTCGCCCTGGTGCGCGACCATTGAAATATCGCGCAAGACCACCCGGCGGCCGTATGATTTTGAAAGATGTTCAATTTTTAATACGGATTGTTTCATGTTTTATTCACCAAGCCTTATTATTAATTCAGGAGTTTGTAATTCGTGGTTGTCATTTTTTGAAATTATACTTACATTTTCCGTAAGTTGCAAAACTTTTGTTTTAACATTGTATTTTCCGCTGTTTGCGGAAAAATTTAAGATATCTTTTTTGCCATTTTGGATTTGTGTTGTATACCCAGAGATTTTTTCAAGTATGACGATGTCGGGTTGTTCGTATTCCAATCGACCACTGGCTGCGGTGATTTTAAAAGGGTTACCCTTAGAATCGGTTCCAACAAGTGATGCGCTGGACATTTTGAACTGATTCTGTATAACGTCGGTCATGTTTATTATCGAAATTGGGGTCCACAACAATTGATGTGTGAACAATGCGCCCGCAACAAGGGCGGCGATCATTGTGATGCCCCACCCAGTAAAGAAAAATTGCCACAGTCTTTGCCAACGTCGATGGCGACTTGCAATTATAAAATTGCGTTTATTTTTTTTCATGCATGTATATCTTAGTCCAGCGTGAATAGAAAAGCAATTTTTAATTGTGTATAAAGTGTGTTGGACGCGTCACAGACACCAACGAACGCGGTTGGTGGTAGTCTTAGTGGGGGAAATCCCAATTGGAATCTTACTTTTTCATGGGGTAAAATTTATGGCGTTGGTGCGTGTGTAAGTTCCAATAAAGGTAGTGTGGTTGCAAATCTGACCGATACTATAAATGGTGTGGAAAAAGAAATTGTCGGTGGTGAGACAAACGGCAACTATTGTTATTTAAAAATGATACATCCTGTGAGTTCCGGTTGGGTGAGAGTGCTTTCTAATGACAGCGGTTGTAAAGACAACTGTTTAGAAGCTATTGTAACTGGTCGAGGCGTTACTTATTTACGAGCCAATATTATATATCGTCAAACTATGTTTTCCAGTATCGAGTAGATTTTTAACACATTTTTGTATTTGGTTATTAGTTTTTTTTGTGGTATAATTGTTAAAACGAGAGAATGTAGGAAATGGGAAAATTTAATACGTTTGCCTGTTCGTTGGTTGCGGCGCTTGTTTGCGTTGGGGCCTTTGGTGCCGCGAATGTGTTGGTACCCAAAAAGGCCGATTCGGTTGCAAAACGTGATGCATCGACATCGACCACCGCCATGGGTGCAAGTTTGTTGCCGACGGCGGTGAATTTGGTTACCAGTGTCATACAACTTAATCAACAGCAAAAGGCGTTAACCGCGGAATGTGAACCGACATCGCGTGAAATTACATTTGTGAATAATATGATAAAGGAATGGGCAAATGCCGGTGGACGGAACCCATTGAATTCTTCAAGTGGTGTGCGTGCATGCGGGGCAAATGAAGATTATGCGATGAGGGTGCGTGAGGTCGGGACAAGTATTGGTATTGATAATTCAGCAATATGTTGGGATGTTTTCAAGGAAACGGAGGCACGAAATGCCGTGTGGGCCGGATACCCAAAGGCATCCGTTGCGGAATATTGTTCGGATGGCACAGATAGCCTTAGTATGTGCAGCAAGAATAGTCGTAAAAAGGTCACAAATATGTGGACACTTTTTGATATGATTGATTTTGAAAACAAAGATTATACCCAAGGCGAAGCGTCCCAGGCGGCGGCGTTGTTAGAAAAGGCGGCAAAATGTTCTACAAATAAATTGGCGGCAAAAAGGTTGGAAACATTTGGTGGCTTTATAACGAATACAATAAATAATGTTGGAAAACCGACAAATACGGAATCTATTATGGGGGCGGTTTCTGGGGTTGTTGGTCAGACGGGATTGGGAAATATTGGTGGTATAGCAAATGTTGCAGCACAGTTTTTAGATAAATAAGATTGTGTTTGTTTTTTGCTTTACTAAATTTTCCAAACAGGGTATAATACGCAACAAGAGAAAGGATATTTTCATGCAAAAAAATGTTTCTTTATATGCAATTTCACGTGTGTTGGCGGTTGTTGGGGTTTTGTCGTTGGCGTCTTGTGCACGTTCAAATGTTGATACGGAATATCAGGGGGGCTATGTCGCGACGCCGACTGTTGATTATGTCGAAGGTTTGGATGTGTATTCCGCACCGCATCGGGATTCTTTCCTTAATCAATTGGCGATGAATTATCGTTCGTATGCAATATATAATGCCCGGACCAGTGGTTATCCTGATATTGGTGAATTGTTTGCGCAAAAGGCTGTGGCCGCGTTTTCGGGTGAAGTTCCATACCCGGAATCAATCGATAATTGGCAGGTGCAAGATGAAGGTACCGCGTATGATTTGATGATGGCATACAACGATATGATTGAATTGTTGCAAAATGACGCAAGTGTGACGCAGCCTGAATTGGCCGCGGAACTTCAGGCGAAATATGATTGCTGGTTATCGGCAACCGCCAGTGGCCAGGGTGCCACTGCGCGTGAATGCAAGTCACGTTTTGAAAAAACACTGGCCGCGGTGCGTGATTGTACGGGCGGGCGTGTTATCAATCCTGGGGATGTGACCGAAACCACCACAGAGGAAGTTACGGTTAATACTGGTCGCACGGTGAATCGTGGTGCACGTATTGGAACTTTCTATCCGGAAACATCGGATATGGCGGCGATGCGTGGCACAAACCGGGCCCGTGATGGTGTTATTATTGTGAACAATGTCAATGTTCCAGAACATTTGATAAACCCAGAACCGGTTCAGCAGCAACCGTTGGTATTTAATCAAAATATCTATGGTGGGGACAAGACGTTGAATGATAACAGTACACGTAACAGCAATAATGTTAAGAACGCCGGGAATACTCGTGCTGATTGTCCGTGTGCGCGCGGAAATGACGGTGGCGCACATCAAAGTGTTCAAGAAAACTATCAGCCGGTATCATTGACGGTAAATTCTAATCCGGTTGTGTTGCCGGAACCGAATGTTGTTAATGATTGTCCGTGTGCGGACCAACCGGAAGAGATAGAAATTGTTGCTGATGGATTTGTTTCGCGTGATGAATTTATTGAATTGATGATGACTATGCGTGCGGAATTGGCGCGAATAAATGCACGGCTTGATGAATTGGCGGCGCGACGGAACGAACCGGTTGAACGCATGCGCGATGAAACAACGGTTATTAAGGTGCAACAGATTCCGGTCGAACCAAAACAGCATGTTATGGAAGAAGTGTTCGAGATCCGATTCGATTTTGACAAGGCAACGATAAAACCTGAATATGAAGATATCATACGGCAATTGGTTGGTGTGACGCGTGCGAACAAGAATGTAAAGGTTTCTGTGGTTGGTCATACCGATACAGTTGGCAGCAAATCTTATAACTATGCCCTTGGGGGACGTCGTGCCGAAGCTGTGCAGAAAATGTTGATTGAATATGGTATCCCGTCAAGCCAGATTGTTGCCGTAAGTGCGGGCGAAGAGGACCTTAAGGTGCCGACGCCGGATGGTGTGCCGAATGCGGAAAATCGTCGCGTGCGCGTCGTTAAAGAGGTTACATATACCGAACCTGCGGGCGAAAGTTATGCCCCGGTCGCGGATGTTAATGTAGAACAATTCTATACGGATTGTGAAAATGGGGAATGCGAAACAGAATATCAAAATTGGTAATTACAAAAACGCTTGACAAAAGATTTTGTTAGTGTATAGTTGCGGTTACCAGAGAGATGCTTTGCAAGAGGTATTGAAAATGGTAAAGATGAATGATTTGAAAAAAGCGAATAAAGGCATGGCTTTTCGTTCGGCAATGGAACGGTTTGATTTGGTGACGCCGCTTACACAACGTGGTGTGCCGGTTCGGGTTCCGGGGATGGATGATCCCACGCAACGATAAAGTTTTTTTCTGTACGATCGGGTGTGGCGGCACGCGTGTGTCGCCATGCTTTTTTTCATAAAAAACGCCGTTATACCGTCGCGGATGACCGCGTTGCGATTGTGACGGATTTACATCAAACACTAATTATTTCTTCACAGCCCAGAATAGGGCGAGCAGCCATCCAATGCCGGTCCATCCAAAAACCCATGATGCAACGCGGATGCGCATGGCATCCGCCTTGCCTTTATCATTTTTTGCGGCCAGATACGCCGGCGCAAGTATTATCGCAACCAGCGCAATTACCGCCACAATATATTTGATTATTAAAATATGTTCCGCTGTGACGCGCATTTTCTACTTTCCGTATGTCGCATTATTACCCAATTCTTCTTCGATACGCAACAACTGATTGTATTTCGCCATGCGGTCGGTGCGCGACATCGAACCAGTTTTTATTTGCCCCGCATTTGTTGCCACGGCCAGGTCCGCAATCGTTGTATCTTCGGTTTCGCCACTGCGGTGTGAAATTACGACACCGTAGTTCGCGTCTTGCGCCATTTTGATTGCGCGCAGGGTTTCGGTCAGGCTGCCTATCTGATTCACTTTAATGAGAATTGCGTTCGCAACACCACCGTCGATTCCGCGTTTAAGGCGAATCGGGTTTGTTACGAATAAATCGTCACCAACCAACTGACATTTGCTTCCAATTTTTTCGGTAAGTGTTTTCCACGCCGCCCAATCTTCTTCGGACAATGCGTCTTCGATAGAAATAATCGGATATTTTTCGATCAAATTCGCATAAAATTCGATCATGTCGTTCGATGACATTTTTTTGCCTTCGAATTTATAAACGCCGTCCGAATAAAATTCAGATGATGCAACGTCAAGGCCGATCGAGATTTGTTCGCCCGGTGTGTAACCCGCATCGCGCACGGCGGCAATTATCGCATCCAACGCTTCGGCGCAAGAATTAAAGTTTGGTGCAAATCCGCCTTCGTCACCGACATTTGTTGAATGGCCACCGGATTTTAAAATCTTTTTCAAATGATGAAATGTTTCCGCACCCATACGAATCGCCGTGGCTTCGTCGTGTGCACCGTTCGGGATGATCATGAATTCTTGGGCATCCAGGCCGTTATCCGCGTGCGCGCCACCGTTGATAATATTCATCATTGGGCGTGGCAAAACATGCGGATTTGGATTTCCATAAATTTCCGCAAGGTATTTGTAAAGTGGAATGCCCCGTTGATTTGCAACCGCGCGCGCGACCGCAAGTGATACGGACAATATCGCGTTTGCGCCAAGTTTATCCTTGTTCGGTGTACCATCAAGGCCGAGCATTTTTTCATCGATTTCGGTTTGTGCGGTCCCGTCCATGCCGATTAGTTCGGGTGCAATAATTTCGTTCACATTTTTTACGGCTTTTAATACACCTTTGCCCATAAAGGCATCGCCACCGTCACGAAGTTCAAGTGCTTCGAATGAACCGGTACTTGCCCCCGACGGGACCGCCGCACGCCCAAGCACGCCACCGGACAGCGTCACGTCGCATTCAATTGTTGGGTTGCCGCGCGAATCCATAATTTGCCGTGCATGAATTTTTGTGATTTTATACATATTTTTTCTCCTTTGTTTACATTGGTGCTTTTTTTTTGTTCCAAGTTGTGGTATAATATAGCAACAGGAAACGAGAAAAAGAACAAAAAAATATGATAAAAAAATTAGCTTCCTTTTTATATTGCCTGGTGCCGATGTGTGCTTTTGCGACGGATAATCAAACGTTTCCGGGGGTGGATGGCGAACTGACGGAGGTTAATGCGCCATTGAATTTAATCGATAATAATGCGGTTTATATCTTTGAACACGGCAGCGGGATAAAAATAAGTGGTTCGCTTCGTGTCGATGGGGCGGTTTATGTTGGGTATAATGCGGTTATGCCATATGTACCGAGCAGTATTTATGCCGAGGTGACTGATGAAGATCGTACAGATTACTTGATTCAAACAGATGGACTTGTAAGTATTGGTGGACTTTTGGATGTTGCACAGGGATACACGTTAACAATTGGCAATATCTCGTATAATTTTAGTGCCGGTGTGGTTGATATATATGGCGGATTGGACCTTTATGGGGCTGCGTTATCGTTTGGTGAATTTGCGGCACATGGGTCGGGAAATGTGAATATAAGTGGAACTTCGTTGACACTTGGTGCAAATCCGTTTCAGGCGTGGGATGACAAAAATGTAACGGTGGAGCTTACAGGTGCATTTAATGCGGGCGAGTATAGTATTGAAAACAAGGCGACCGGGACAATGTCGATTACCGCCGGTGCGATTACGGCATCAAATATTACAAACGAATCGAATTCGGGTGCAATGAATATTAAGGCGACATCGCTGAACCTGACCGGTGGGGATACGGATACGACCGCATCGTTTATCAACAAGGGTGATTTTATTGGTGAAATTTCGGGTGCAACGACACTTGCGCATGGGTTTGATTTGTCGTCTATGGGTGCAACAAATGTGTTTAGTTTGACGACCGGAACTTTGTCTTTGGGTGATAGGATTGATGCCTTTTTTGATAATAATTTGAATTCTTTTACGGTTAATGTGACAAGTGGTGCATTGAATGCAAATACGATTCGAAATGGTGCGGAAAACGCAAATGCAAATATGACGTTATCGGCTACTGCGATTGATGCCACAGGAATAGTTGCAAGTGGTGGTGTAATGAATTTGTCTGCGCCGACCATATCTGTTGATACCGGTGGAATTACGGTTGATGGAAACGGTCGTATGAATCTTTCAAATGTTAATAGCATAACATCGGGTGGTGCGGTTTCAATCGCCGGAAACCTTGGTGTGGGTGCGGCATCGGCGTCAAATGGTGGGATGAATATTACCAATGGCTTTACAAGTATAAATGCAAATGGTTTTGATGTAACCGTTGGTGGTGGAATGTCGGCGAATGGTTTGGGGAATGGTGTCGGCATTACCGCACAGACGATAAGTGTTGCGAATGATGTTATTTCAAGTAATAACGGTGAAATTGTGTTTAACGCCGAAACGGTCAGTGTTGGTGGAGACCTTGGTGGGGATAGTGTTGGAATTTATAATCCGGGTGTTGCGGAGGGGATTAATGTAACCATCGGGGGCAGTATACTTGGTGGGACAGATATTATTGGCCTTGGGCATATGATGGTTGGTGAAAATTATTTGTTTGATAGGGAAAGTCAGTTGGTTGCCTTTGTAAATCAGGAAAGTAGCACATATAGTTATTGGGCGGATGCGGCATTTGATGAAGAAAATATGATTGTTAACATTGTAAATAACCTTGGAACGGCGGCGGAACCGTTGATTTCGGTGTCCGGGCATTTGATAACGGATGTGGTTAGTGTTTCTTCGGTGGACGGTTCGCCACTGTTGGATTCGGAAATTGGTATAAATTTGTTGTCGGATGTTAGTGTCACAGGTGGTTCGGCAATTTGGTTGATGCATGCGGATGAAGGACTTCAGGTTTTGGGGGCCCAGATTGCAAGGCTTAGTATAAATTTCTGTGATGTAACTGCAACTGGAATGGTTTGTTTTGATTATTTATCGGCAACAGATCCGCGTAATGATGCGGGTGAAACTTTGCCAATATATTTGGCGTCTTATGATACGGATGGCGATGGTGTGACGGATAGTTTGTATGTTGTGTTTGATGAACAATTTGCCGACCCCGTAAGGATGTTTAAATTACAACCCATTGTTGCAAGTGCGCCGTATTATA
Organism: Candidatus Enterousia sp.; assembly: GCA_045646605.1. GTDB lineage: Bacteria > Pseudomonadota > Alphaproteobacteria > Rs-D84 > Rs-D84 > Enterousia. The sequence goes on along the minus strand of JAZRLA010000017.1, from coordinate 14,860 downwards.
CGCGTGGTGAATATCAATCGGCCGGTGCGTTGGACGATTTGATTGAATATGAACTTTTGTCACATGGTTTTTCATATAATTCGCCGTTGGTTGTTGCAAAAGTGTTGTTTGATGGAACACCGCTTTATCGTGTGGGTAATGAATTGTATGAACGTATGTATGACTATGCGGGACGTGTTGATCCAAATGTTATTCGTGCGTTTAGTCGCGTGTTCCAATTGCGCGAAGCAAATCAGATTGTCGATGCGTTGGAATTGAATACGCACACACTGTTTAAAGATTTATCGAATCGGTTTATTGATGAAGCAATTTGGAATCGTAATCGTCGTTTGAACAAGGCATGGGTTATTGCGGATTATGGTTATTTTATCGATGATTTGGTTGATAATCATGCGCATGGTTCGCGTATGGGGTTGACCTTTGGTTATGATTGGCAATTAAGCAAGACGTTGATCCTTGGGTGGATGGGACATGTTGGACACACGCGTGGCAAAGATAATGACGTTATTGATTTGAGTTATGATACAACCCGTGCGATTGGAAATGTTGATACAGACGTGCAAAATCTTGATATTAGTGGCGGAATGTATTTCATGAAAACATTGAATAACAAGGCGCGTTGGTATGGTGATGCAATGTTGGGATTAAACCTTGTTGATGTTGCGCGTGATCAAATATGGATTGATAACAGGATAGAAGGTGATGCAACGTCGTACAGTTTGATTGGTGAAACGGGTTTAATACATGATTTGTTGAATCAGTATTTTATCGGGAATCTTTATTTGCGTCTTGGGTACAATTCGGGTTTTGATATGACCGAAAAGGTTGGTGGCGTCGATTATATGAATCTTGATTTTGACGGGCATTTCATTTTGACCCCGGGGTATTCTGTGACGGCCCAAAAACGTTTTTATCCGTCCACATGGTTCCAAATTCGTCCGTATGCGACGATTGGTGTGGAATATGATTTGGTTGGCACACCGGATACGATGAAGTATAAATTCGCGGTGGTTAGTCCTTGGCGTGATTATGATATTGGTGTTGATCCGCTTTGGGCACATATTGGCGCGGGTGCAGAGTTCCTTTGGGTGAATGGAATACATGTTGGTATTGATTATCGTTATCAGTATAACGATAATGTTCAAATGCATAAAGTGCATCTTTCAGGAATGTATCGGTTTTAATCCGCCTACGCGGAACGCTATGGCGCGACAGGGGCCGGGCCCATCGCGGCGGTGCTTTGCACCGACGGATTGCCCCGCAGGGGATTTGTCGTCGCAATGCGACGACAAACTGTCTGCGACGCAGTCGCGGCATTTGCTTTGCAAAGCCGGATGGATCCCGGCCTTCGCCGGGATGACGCGCCTCTGGAATTACTTTTATAGCATCGAATTTAGTAACATATATTTCAATGATGTATGATATGCAGGAACAGGGTATCACAAGGAGTTCGCCTAGTGTGGTGTGGCGGTTGTACCCAATTCAATCTGAAGCCATTGCAGGTCGGCTGGGGTTACATTTGGCGAAGAGCTGTTATCACTTTGACCATTGGCGAAAACTATGCGAATTTTTCCTGTGTTAGCACTCGTTCTAAACGTATACGGACTGGTTCGCCAACCGGTGATACCGGTACCCTTTAGGTATTCACCATTTGAGTTATAAGGATTAACAAAAAAATACGTAAGTCCACCTTCCGATATTGTGTATTGCGTATTTGGTGCAACATCTATATATCCGGCCGTTCTCACTCTTCTTGGTGATGCAAAACCTTGTCCGTCTGCGCTTGCAATAGATCCCTGTTCTATCGGATTGGCTATAGGATTATAAAGATTGAAATTCCCATACGCCGTCTGATCAACAACGGTCCAAAGGCTGCATGTCGGGCTGTTCGCACATTGTAATTTTGTTGTGCCCGTTGTTGGTAAATTTGCAAATCTGTCTTTTAATGCCGACGCAGTTATAAGTTTATCCGCATCGGTTGATGCATCATAACTGGATGCGTCGTCGTATATTCCGCGCTCACCAATTTGTCCATTGCCGGCCGCGGTATAGGTCATTACCGTTTCGCCCTCACCAACGCCCGGTTGATTTGCCGCGGGGATTTTATTTTGTTTCTTTGCAACCTCTATATCCACATAGGCTTTGGACGCCGGTGTTTTTAAATCATTATCATCCGCATGGATAACTGTTGTAGTAATCGTAAATATCATTAATGCAAATAATAATATCTTTTTTATCATATTCTTTTTCTCTCTCGTTATTCACCACTATTACTATCATCACCGTAAACCTGTTGATCAACAATGGTCCAAAGGTCACATGCCTGGTTTGCGCATGTTAATTTTGATGTGGCCATTTCTGGTAAATTCGTAATACTTCCATTTAGTGCCGATGCGGTTACCAATTTATTTCCATCCGTGCCGGCGGTATAACTTGTCGGGTCATTGTATATTCCGCGTTCACCGATTGTTCCGTTACCGGTTGATGTATATGTGACCACCGTCGTTCCTGCATTTGCGCTGTTTGTTCCGGCCGCGGGGATAAGGTTTTGTTTGGTTGCGACCGATGTATCAACGTATGCCTTGGACGATACGGTTTTTTTATCCAGTGTTGTTGGTTCCGTCGCGAATGATGGTGTGGCGATTATCGCACCAAGCATCCAGGCAACCGTTAGTTTGTTTTGCATAAATATCCCTCTTTGTATTCAATTAAAATCTTATTAAAAAATGTGGCCGCGTGTCAATGCAAAAAACATACATAATTCATATCAAAATTTCCACGGAAATCATGGTATATCAAAAGATTCCGGGCAAAGCCCGGAATGACATTATTTTATGTATGCAATGTAATTGTAATGCAATTGTGACTACTAAAACGGTATATCATCGCCGATTTCGGAAATGGAAATTTCTTCGGCCGGGGCCGGCGCGGCGGCGGGTGCGGTACCCGACATTGAATCAACCGCCTTGGCCCCCGACAGGATAACCATTGTGCCGTTGAATTGATTTAATACAACCTCGGTCGTGTATGTATCGACACCTTGTTGGTTTTGCCATTTGCGTGTGCGAAGTGAACCTTCGATATAAAGTTTTGTCCCTTTTTGCAACATGCGTTCGGCAACTTCGACCAAATTTGGACTAAAAATCACGATGCGGTGCCATTCGGTTTGTTCCTTTTGTTCGCCACTTTGACGGTCACGCCAACGGTCAGATGTTGCAAGTGAAAAGCTTACCACCTTTTGTCCGCTTTGCATGGTGCGAACCTGGGGGTCCTGACCAATATTACCAACCAATATTACTTTATTTATACTTCCAGCCATGTTTCTTCCTTTTGTTTCATGTGGCTTTATTGGAGCAAGAATTGTTGATAAAATCAAGGGAAAAACATAACTTGACTTTTTGATAAAAATGTGTAATAATGTGCGCCGAAGTAGGTTGTGGTGCGTTCTGTATCACAAGATTTCCCAAAAAAGGATTTTAAATGCATATAAATGAAATAAAGGCCAAGTCGCCACAACAGTTGTTGAAAATGGCGGAAGATATGGGCATCGAAGAAGCGTCGCAATTAAATGTGCAACAATTGCGCTTTGCGGTTATGCGTGGGTTTGCGGCGGATAAAAAAATCACACTTATTGGTGACGGGGTGTTGGAACGGTTGCAGGATGGTTTTGGTTTCCTGCGCGCGCCGGAAAGTAATTACCTGGCCGGGCCGGACGATTTGTATGTGTCGCCAAACCTTATTAAAAAATATGGGTTAAAGACCGGCGATTATGTCGAAGGCCAAATTCAGGCACCGCAAAATGAATCTGAACGTTATTTTGCGTTGGAAACAATTGAACGCGTGAACGGTGATGACCCTGAAAAATTGCGGCATCGCGTGTCGTTTGATGATATGACGCCACTTTACCCGGATGAGCAGTTAAAGATGGAGGTTATTGGTGACACGGACAAGGGACGCAATTTGTCCGCGCGTGTAATTGACCTTATATCGCCGACGGGGCGCGGGCAACGTTCACTTATTGTGGCGCCGCCGCGGACCGGTAAGACCGTTATGTTGCAAAATATTGCGCATTCAATTGCAACCAATTATCCAGAGGTTAAATTGATAGTGTTGCTTATTGATGAACGGCCCGAAGAAGTTACCGATATGCAACGCAGTGTCAAGGGCGAAGTTATATCTTCGACATTCGATGAACCGGCCACACGTCATATTCAAGTGGCCGAAATGGTTATTGAAAAGGCAAAACGACTTGTTGAGGCGGGGCAAGATGTTGTTATCTTGCTTGATTCAATCACGCGTTTGGGGCGTGCGTATAACACATTTGTGCCATCCAGTGGTAAGGTTTTGACCGGTGGTGTTGACGCATATGCGTTGCAACGGCCAAAGCGGTTCTTTGGTGCCGCGCGTAATATCGAAGGTGGTGGCAGTTTGACAATTATCGCAACCGCACTTGTCGATACCGGTTCCAAGATGGACGAGGTTATTTTTGAAGAGTTCAAAGGAACAGGTAACAGCGAAATTATTTTGGATAGAAAATTGTCTGATAAACGTGTTTATCCGGCGATTGATATTACAAAGTCCGGCACGCGCAAGGAAGATTTGTTGGTCGGTAAAGAATTGCTTGCAAAAATGTATGTTTTGCGTCGCATTATCAATCCAATGGGAACGTTAGAGGCGATGGAATTCTTGCTTGATAAATTGCGTGTGACCAAGACAAATGATGATTTCTTTAATTCCATGAATCAATAAAAGACGCGCACCATTTGGTGCGTTTCTTTTTGCGGGGGTAAAAATGCAAAAATATTTGATAATCGCCGTTTGTGCGATGGTTTTCGGCGCATATTTCTTTGGCGCGCGAATTGCACGTGAAAAATGTGTGGCGGATGGCGCAAACGCACAAACAAATGAAGTTATAAATAATGTAAATATGGTAAGGGTGGCAAATGAAAAAACTGTTCATACCGGTGTGCGCGATATTCGTAACATCTTGCGACGGAAATATACCATTGCGGAGTAGGCCGGCCGCGGATGTATGTCCGTGTGAATTCATATATGGGCGCGCGGCCGATTGGGATACAATAAGTGATGATTTGGCACGAAATATATATCGACACAATCTTGTTTGTGAATCAATGCATAGATAATATTTATTCGCTATAATATTCTATCATTGCGGCGGCGGCATTATGGATTCGTTGCATATTTTGTTCGTATGTGTCACAGTCGCGCGATATTCGTGAACGATATGCGTCGCGCATGTTTGATGCCATCGATGCGCAATTTTTTAAGTGTGCAACACAGTATTCATGACCGGTTAGAAAAACCGTCTGACCCTGAAGTCGTTCTTCGGGTGTCGGCCAATCAATATCAATTGCGTTTTCAAGCCGCATCCATGAATTTTCGCCAACATACCCCCCGACGCGTTCCATCCAATATTCATTCATTTCTTCGTCCGTCCATTGGCCCCCACCGCGCAGGCGAATTATTTGCAACGTCATGTCGTTTATTTCATCTTGGTATTTGGAATCGATTTGCGTAAGGCGTGCACTGCAATAACAACGGTTATATGCCGTGTTTGCGCGTGTGCAATAATTGTCCATGCATTCAGTATAACCGGCAAGGCATCGTGTGGTCGGCACGTCATAAGTAACAGTTACAGTTTCGGTTACATTCGCGGTTGCACGGGTTTTGTTTTGTGCGGTTCGTTGCGCAATTCCGCGTGTTGCGCCACGTGCAGGTGATGATTCAACACGGGGGGATGCGGCGCGTGCGACAACGCGGCGGGTTGAATTAGTGGCAGGTGCGGTTGTGGTTGTTGCGGCACGTGCCGTTGATTGGGACGTTGAACGCGAAACGACGCGACGCGGTTCAGATACACGCTTTGTTTTAACGACCACATCAATTGGGTTATTTGTCATCAAAACATTGGCGCCCGGGTTCAAATCTGTTCGCATTTGATTGTTCATATATGGATACATGTACGCGTATGCGTTTGGGTCGACATACATTGCCGGCTTTCGCACGGCGGCCATGGCAGCCGCGGCATACAGGGCAAAGCAGGGTGCGACAAAAAACCGAGAAATCCTTTCCATGTTTCTAGTTTAATAAAAACACCCGCGCCAAGGCAATAAGAAATTTGTTGACAAATACAAAAATTATAGCATTATTTGTCAACAAGGGTTAAAAAATGAATGGAATTTTTGCGTTTTCTTTTAAAATAACAAATTGGTGTAATTTGTGCTGTGCACATTGTTGTGAAAATTCGGGCAAAACAAATCCACCGAATTTTTTACCTCTTGACAAAATGGAGCAGTATCTGGGTGAAATTCAAACCTTGCCATATAACATATCTGAATATATTGTCATTGGTGGTGGTGAAGGTATGGCACCGTATTTTTTCAAGAATATAAAATATATTCCGCGGGCATTGGATTTAATTTTTAAGGCGGGCAAGATTCCAACAATCAAAACAAATGGGACATGGGGCGCGTCGGATGACAAGCGTAAATTGATACTTGGAACTTTGGCAAATGCCGCATATTCTGCGGATACTTTGGTTACATTGGATATATCTGTGGATGAATTTCATGATAATATCCGGGCGGTTGCGGATTTGATTAATGGGGTTTTATCAAATGATTATATAATGGCGGGTATAAGACCGGTTTTGGTTGGTTTTAATACTGATGGGTCGGCGAATGCATTAAAGAAATTAAAAGATGAATTGAATAATCGTAAAATTGGTGTTGATGAATTACCGGATGGTGATTTGGGTGTATATAATAGGCGTGGAACCGGTATCCGTATTCCGGTTGATTATTACGGCGCAATTCATAATTTGGGGCGTGCAGTTGAAAATCGTGTATATACTTCGACAGATTCTCCGACAACACCATATGTAAATTGTGTTCAAATTGATAATAATGATAATGCGATATTGAATTATTTATATTTGGAACCAATTGATGGACGGAATTTGAAAACCGTTATGTCAAGGTTGGTTGTCAAATCGCACTAAAAAAACCGAAACAAATGTTTCGGTTTTTAATTATTTGGATTTTGTTTGGGTTCTTTCACCAATAACGCGAAGAAATGCACCCACAAAGCCGGCAATTGCACCACACATCGCCGTGGTGTCTTGTGCCGATGTTGTTGGCGCATCGGTACAACCAAACATCATAACCAAAAGGCACCCAGCCCCCATGGTGACATTTCCTGTGGCAACTAAAAAGTTAGCCAGTTTATCGTTTTTATTTTCCTGTTGCATTTATTGTTCCTTATTTTTAATTATTTGGATTGTTGTTTTTTTGCCAAGGCCATCAAACCTGCGCCGGCCGCTATGCTGAGTGCACCTTCCCACCATAAATTGTTGGTGGATTTGATATCTTCTTGGAACGTTGCGTTTTCTGTAGGATTTATGACGCTGTTTCGTGAAGGTGCGTTTACATAATCGTCATCAGTGCTTGCAGCAATATACCCAGCAAAAAGTCCGGTTCCAATAAAAGCTAAACCAATATAACGTGATGCTCTATTGTTTTTCATTTTATATTCCTTTTATTTTTCTTTTGATTTGTTTATAAGTCCCATGCCACCGATTGCGGCTATTGCCCCGAAAAATCCCAGGGCGGCGTATTTGGTGTCAGATGGGAAAAATTCGTTAAGTAACGCCTGTTTTTCTGGAACAGGGGTTTTGGTATCAGTGTGTGCAAAATTGTTGTTGCCAATTTTGAGTGCAGCCCAAAGTACGGTAACAAAACCAGTAGCAACCAAAAGTGCGCCACATAAAATTCTTCTTTTATCTTTCTTCATTTCTTTACTCTTTTTATCAAGTTGTTTATAATATAATACAAAATTGATAAATTGTCAAGTGTTTGTTAAAAAATTCATAAAAATAATGATTTTTAGGAATTTTTCCTGTATAATATAGCGCAGGAGAGATTTTAATGAAGGGGATTTTTTTCGCAATTGTGCTGATTTTGCCGGCTTTGGCGATGGCGGACGATGATTGTGCCACGCGTCGCGATGTGCCGGACGGCGTTCAATCATTGCAGGATGTTATAAAACTTGGGCTTTGTCGGAATCCACAAACGGCGGCGGCGTATGCATCACTGCGGGCAAGTCATTTTAGTAAAAATGCCGGATATGCCAGTTATTTGCCAAGTGTAAGTGCCGGCGTTAATGCAAGCAAGGGTTATCGTGACCATGAATGGGAAGATTGGGGGTACGGTGCGTCGATTTCCGCATCTTATTTGATATTTGACTTTGGCAAACGGACCGCGGATATGAATCAGATGATTGCCGCGTATCGTGCCGCCGGGTTTGATTTTAGTTCCACCGTGCAAAATTTTGTTTATGGGTTGGTTGGTTCTTATTACGAATTGCTGAATGCGGATGCGGATGTTGCGGCATCAAAGTCTGCGTTAACCGTGGCACAAACCGCGTATGATACGGCAAACAAGAAGTTTAAGGCCGGTGCAGTGGCGCGCGCGGATGTGTTAAAGGCGGAAACCACTCTTGCCGGTGCAAAATTATCGTTGGAACGGTCAAAGAATAACCGTGAAATTACCAAAGGAACGCTTCTTACCAAACTTTCGTTTCCGGCGGACAGCGATATAACAATTGCGGATATGTCGTCAAGTTTTGGAACAGAGGCGGAAAATGAAAGTATCGATGAACTGTTAAAGGTCGCGCGTGAAAAACGTCCCGATTTATTAAAGGCGTCGGCGAATAAAGATGCCGCGTGGCACAAGCGGAATTCGGCATTTTTGCGGAATTTACCATCGATTTCGGCATCGGGGTCCGTGTCTTGGAACGATGATAATTTGGGGGATGTGTTTAGTCCGAATTCAAACAAAATAAATGGCTCGATTGGTATTCGGGCATCTATGCCGATTTTTGCGGGGTTTGCGAATATGTATGGCCTGCGCGCGGCCGAGGCAGATTATGATCGTGCCAAGTATAATGAACAGCAAACGACAAATGCCGCGGAATTGGACGTTTTTACCGCGTATAATAATTACAAAACCGCACAAACGGTTTTGGAACAAACCAAGGCACTTTTGAAATCCGCAACCGAATCAGAAAAAGTCACAAGTGGTATGTACAAGGTTGGGCGTGCGACGATGCTTGATTGGCAAACGGCGCAATCCGAACTTGTTTCCGCGCAACGGCAAAATAATGCGGCAAAGTATGATTTGTTTATTAAACGGGCGGCGGTGGCATTGGCCATCGGCGATTTGAAATCTGAACTTGAAGGTGTAAAAGATGAATAAAAGAAATTGGATAATTCGGCACAAATGGTGGTGCATCACCGGGGCGGTGGTGGTTGTTATGGTTTACGCGTTTTTTGGAACGGCGGCCAAGGTTGCCAAGAAAGATTTCGTGACAATGGATATTATGCGTGGCAATTTGTCGCAAACCGTAACCGCAACTGGTGAAATTCGGCCGTTAAATACTGTAAATGTCGGGTCCCAGGTTTCTGGCACCATTTCAGAAATTTTTGTCGATTATAATTCAACCGTGAAACAGGGCGATAAATTATTGGAAATTGAACCGTCGGTGTTAAAGGCATCGGTGGACGAAGCCGAAGCGTCGTTGGAATCTGCAAAATCGCAATTAAATTTGGCGGAAAGCAATTATAATCGCAATAAATCACTTTATGATTCGGGCTATATTGCGCGTGCGGAAATGGAACAATCACAATCCACGTACGAGCAAGCATTGCAATCGGTCAAACGTATGCAATCGCAATATGATAGGGCGGTGACAAACCTTTCATACGCAACGATTGTGTCGCCGGTTGACGGTACGGTTATTTCGCGCAAGGTGGACAAGGGGCAAACGGTTGCGGCATCTTTTCAAACGCCCGACTTATTCGAAATTGCCGAAGATTTAACAAAAATGCAAATTGAAACATCGGTATCCGAAGCCGACATTGGTGTTATCAAACAGGGACAAGATGTGAACTTTACGGTTGATGCGTATCCGGGGCAAACATTTAACGGTTTCGTACGCCAGGTTCGACTTTCGCCGACAACGACATCAAACGTTGTGGTTTATACGGTTGTTATTGATGTTGATAATTCAGATTTGCGCCTTATGCCCGGGATGACGGCGTTTGTGACGATTATTGTAAACGCGGCGCGTGATACGTGGAAAGTGCAAAATTCCGCGCTTTTGTTGCGCAGTTTCGATGGAATTGTTGAAGTGACCGGTGAAAACATTACGCCGGCAAATCATTTGGCGGTTAAACGCGGGTCAAATGTTGTTTTGGTGCCGTATGCCAAGGGTTTGGTGACCGCAACCGAAACACAAATTATATCTGATGATTTGGAAGAGGGTGACAAAGTTATAATCGGATACATGGGACAGCAGAAAAAATCAAGCACCAGCCGGCCCGGTAATAATCGTGGTGGCATGATGGGTGGTGCGCCGGGTGGTATGCCGGGTGGCGGACGGCGATAAGGGGTGCGTATGAAAAAAACACCGGTTATTTCACTGAAAAAAATCTGTAAAAGTTTCCCGCTTGAAATCGGGGGTCAGCAACAGGTTTTGTTTGATAATACATTTGACATTATGCCGGGTGAATTTGTTGCGATTATGGGGCCGTCAGGCAGTGGTAAGTCAACGTGTATGAATATCATTGGTGCGTTGGATACGCCGTCGTCGGGTGTGTATGAATTGTATGGCAAAGATATAACGACACTTTATCCTGATGAATTGGCCAAGGTTCGTAACGAATATATCGGTTTTGTGTTTCAAAATTTTAATTTATTGCCAAAGCGCAACATATTGGACAATGTGATGTTGCCCTTGATGTATCGTGGGTTGCCGATGGCGGAAAGAATTAGTCGCGCGCGCGAAATGCTAAAACTGGTTGATTTGGTAAATTTTGAAACATATTTACCGACGCAACTTTCGGGTGGTATGAAGCAACGCGTTGCGATTGCGCGGGCATTGGCGGGCGATCCAAAGATTATACTCGCGGATGAACCGACGGGCGCGCTTGATTCCAAAATGGGAAATGAAATTCTGCGATTCTTTAAGAAATTGAACAATGATTTGGGCATAACGATCGTTATGATTACGCATGAATTTGAAATTGCAAAGTACGCAAATCGTGTGATTCATATCTATGACGGGCATATAACATACGATGGGCCGATTCCGAAAAATGAATCGGTGCTGCTTAAATCCGAACAAAAGGCGCACAAAAAATGACGTTTTATGATATTGCACATGAATCTTGGCTGTCGATTTCCGGGAACAAAATGCGGTCTTTTTTGACGGTGCTTGGAATAGTCATTGGGATTATGGCGGTTGTGATTATGGTTGCGGTTGGCGAAACGGTTCAGCAATCAATTACTGACCAGTTTTCATCACTTGGGACAAACACAATTATGATTCGCGCGGGTGCGGCGCAAAGTGCGGGTGTGCGGTCGGGAAACCGTATGACACTTACATTGGACGATGTTGATTATATTGCGCAATTGCCCGATGTTGCGGCGGTGTCCCCCGTTGAAAATAGCAGTGCACAGGTGGTCTATGGAAACAAAAATTGGTCGACATCGATGGTTGGTGTGTATCCGGGCTATGCCACCGTGCAGAATATAGAAATGGAATATGGTTCTTTCTTTGAAATGAATGCGGTCAAAACCGCGGCGACATACGCGGTGATTGGACCGGAAACGGCCGAAGAATTGGGTATGCCGAAAAATCCGGTGGGTGAAATTATTCGTGTACGTAATACCCCAATGACCGTGATCGGCGTGACCAAGGCCAAAGGTGCGGCGGGCATGGGTTCCCAAGACGACATGGTAATAATTCCGATTACCACATTGAAAAAGCGTCTTGCGGGGTCGCGTTTTCCGAATTCGGTGCAAATGATTTCACTTAAACTCTATCAAGATTCCGATAATAATATCGCAACGGACCAGATAACGTCGGTTCTGCGCAATCGACATAAACTGAAAGACGGCGCGGCGGACGATTTTCAAATAACCGATATGAAACAGGTTATGGAAACGATGGAAACGGTCAGCAGTTATTTGACACTGTTGCTGGTTGCAATTGCGGCGGTGTCACTCTTGGTGGGGTCGATTGGGATTATGAACATGATGCTGGTGTCGGTTGCGGAACGCACGCGTGAAATCGGTATTCGCAAAGCGATTGGTGCACAGGAAAGCACGATAATCACACAATTTTTGTCTGAATCAATTATGATTTCGTTTATTGGTTCAATGTTTGGTTTGATACTGGGCGTTGGATTGTCCCAGGGTATCGGGCGATTCGTGTTACACTATAACGTGCCGTTCAGCATTTGGCCGGTTGTCGTTTCAATTTCGGTCGCGGTGTTTGTCGGACTGGTATCCGGTGTTATGCCCGCGATAAAGGCCGCAAAACTAAATCCGATTGATAGTTTGAGATACGAGTAGTGGTGTTAGTGTTTAGTGTAAGTGGTTAGTGTTGGTGTGGTAAGAGAAACGGGCGTAAATGCGCCCGTTGATTGATTATATTTTTTTATTTGCCTTTCGTATAGTATTTGGCTTTTTCGTGTTCAAATGTCAGATTCTTTATAACCCAATTACCATCCATAACAAGTGTATCCCCAGGGGATATAAAGGAAAGAATATGATCACGTTCGGTGGCCTTATTGTGTATTTTATTATTTAAATAAAATTTCATGTAATAATCGTTTCCGTATGCATTTGTGGCCGCTACATATTTTCTTGGACCATTATAGGCGGCTCCGCCCTGATCCAGTGTTCGTATAACATAGATGGTGTCCACACCTTTTGGGTAAGATAATTCATAGTTGTAATCTGTTTCGCCATTTTGTTTATTTTTACATCCGGCGAGTAATAGCATCAATATCATTGCATAAAGTTTATTTTGATTTTTCATTTTTTTTTGCCTTTTTGTTTTTTCCCAAAATAACACAAAAAACAAAAATATCAAGCGTTTTTGCAAAAATATATTCATACAAAACGGCGCAAATGCGCCGTTTCGCTAGCACTAACCACTAACACTTACACTAACCACTAACTCACATCCACTTTTTTGCCCATTCGCGCAGGGCGTCGGGCGAAAGGCCGGTGTCCAGGCGGGCACCGCGTTCAACGCGTGCGTCGGGCGCAAGTTTCTGCATGTTTTTGCCGGCGTCGCCAATTGGACTGCCCCCGGATGTGGCGAACGGAACAATTGTTTTGTTCGCAAAATCATAAGATTCCATAAATGTGTCGATGATTGACGGTTCGCGATACCACCATATTGGAAAACCGACAAAAATCGTTTCATATTTTGAAAGGTCTGGGATTTTCTTTGCAATTTTTGGGCGACACGCGCGGTTGTTCATTTCCGTTGTTGTGCGGCTTAGTTTATTTGTCCAATCAAGGTCATCGGTTGTGTATTTTTCCGCCGGCACAATTTCAAACAAATCGGCACCAATTGCCGCGGCCATATTTTCCGCCAACCCGCGTGTCGTTTCGGTCGCACTAAAATACGCAACAAGTGTTTTTTTCTTCATGGTTTCTCCTTTTCTTGTTTTCATGTGAATTATATAGTGCGCCAACACCGAAAATCAAAAGGATTATATTCGGGGGTGTGTTTTTAATAAATTTTGTGCGGATAAAAACAGCGGACTTGGCAAATTATCAAGCGAAAACCATTTCCATTCACCGCATTTTTCGGGTTCCCTAAGTTTGGGTTCACCCGTAATGCCGTCCGCGCGATAGTGCAGGGTGATATAATGCACATCTGGGTAAATATCACTGGTGATACCAACAAGATGGAATTTTTTTTCGGGGATAATTATTCCGGTTTCTTCACGCAGTTCGCGCGCGGCACAATGCGCGGGTTCTTCGTCCAGTTCAAGTTTGCCGCCCGGTGCCGCCCATGTGCCGTGTCCGTGCGGCGAAAGCCGTAATCCAAGCAACACACGACCCACCGGATCAAAAATCCAACAACCAATTCCAACACGCGTGGTTTTGTTTTTGGACATTAAATTTCTTTTATAAAATTAGTCGTATGCCAATTTGAATTTGTGGTCGTGCTTAGTGAACAATTTGCGAACTATTGATTATTCTTATTTAATCAATATCAGCCAGGAAATCGACAATGCAAAAGATAAACTGGGATTGTTAAGTTTGAATGTCAATTAATCGTTTATCTTTGGTGCCCGCCACAAGCTGCAACACTGTCAACTATCAAATTGCCTAATTCTCCAATGGCTCGTATTGCATCTCTTTGCATCTGTCTCTCAAGTTCTGCAAGCTCCTCTTCGTCAGCCCATTGCTCAAAGTATCTATCTTCTTCTCGTTTTTTTCGTGTTTTCTCAATCCATTCGGGGTTATCCCAATATTTTATAAAATCATGTTGTATCCTATTAATATTACCACAAATAATCAAGCTTTTCAGCGCGTTATCGTAGTGATCGCCAAAACCAACTATGTTAAGCCACCACTTGACGGCGGTCAATTCATCCGAGGTTAAAGGACGCCCCAATTCTTGGTTTATAACCTTATCAAATTGAATACTCATCTTGTTTCCTTTGTTATTTCTTGGATATTATTACACACAAAATTAAGATTGTCAATTTTTTTATACAGTGCAAAGATTCAAAAAGTTCGAAACTCGGTTGAAAATCGCGTTTTCCACAAACGCAACTTTCGAACTTTGTACAGGTATTGCAAACCAAACAAAAAACCGCTCTTATTGAGCGGTTTGAATTTCATGGTCGGGGCGAAAGGATTCGCTCACACGGCACGATGTGCCGGCTGCGCGCAACCCGTAACGATTTCACTGCACTTTGTTTGTGAAATCTACTTGGTTTCGAACCACGGTTCGCATCCACCGCTACGCG
>JAZRLA010000016.1:0-78659 GCA_045646605.1 Candidatus Enterousia sp. | reverse complement strand
CATCGTTTGGAAAACGTTTACCGGTCAACACACGTGCATCGGGTGCCAATGATTGCATACTGGTTGCGGCTTCGTCCGTGGTTGGGGTGCTGCCCGACGTTGCAAACGGAATAATCGTTTTACCGGCCAGGTTATAACTTTCCATAAATGTATCAATAATCGACGGTTCACGACCCCACCAAATTGGGAATCCTACGAATATAACATCATATTGTTCAATGTTTTCAACCACATTTTTGATTACCGGGCGACTTGTACGATCAGACATTTCCAGTGACGAACGACTTTTATCATTACGCCAATCCAAATCATCGGCTGTGTACGATGCCACCGGTTCAATTGCGAATAAATCGGCACCGGTTGCCTCGGCCAGACGCCCCGCAACCGCCGCGGTGTTACCGGTTGCGCTAAAATATGCGACCAATGCTTTATGTTGTGTTGTGTTCGATTTTCCCGACAATGCCCAGATTACCGCAAAAACCGCCACAACCGCCAATAACACATACAAAATTTTTTTCATTTTTTCTCCTTTTTGTTCTGTTTATTTTTTTATAGCAAATTATTCACACTTCATACAAGAAAAATAATTGAAAAGGTCGGTTTTTATGTATAAAATGCCACCACATGGTCCCATCGTTCCGTTCCCTCGCTCCGCTCGCCCGGAATGACAACGACGATGGAACAACAGACGGTCCCATCGTCTAGCGGTCAGGACATCGGATTCTCATTCCGGTAACACGGGTTCGATTCCCGTTGGGACTGCCATAAAAATCAAATTCGGCCTTGGCCGGATTTTATTTTTATCGTATTTCTTGGAATCGAACCCGTGGGGCACGGGTTCGAACCGTGGCCGAAAGGCGGGCGAAAGCATGCCGGTGAGCAAAGCGAATGAGGCAAGGTGGCAAAGCATTCCCGTTGGGACTGCCAAATGTTCATATTTGGCGTTTTTACGAACAAAGAAAGCGATTTTTTCAGAGAAAACCTGGCCTTTCCACCATCAACACAACAGTTCGAAAGTACCAGGAGTAAAAACGCACTCCCTATCTCAATTTTCGAACCTTTGTTGAATAAAGGCAGCAAGGAATATATACCGAAAGATTATAAAAACCTTGTATATGTTGGTTTCCTAAGGTTTTCTGTTTGTTCAAATCTCATAACTAAAAATTTCGAAGTGAAAAAATATAGGTTGCTTTAATCGTTGGTTTGTATAACAATATTTTTATGATATTGGGTGGGGAATCTAAACTTTTTATGATGTGTTTCAGTGGCTTATTGACCACTGGTTGTGTTTTATTATGTAGTCCAACATTTGCGAACCAAATGAAAATTCCCGCATCGGTTATGCGTGAATGCGCATTTGAAAAAGATTTTAAACAATGCTGTTTTTCGAAAGCAATCGTGATAAATGATACCAACACCCAAAATGCGAATGAAACGCCAAATAACAATCAACAGAATGAAAATCCACAAAATCAAGAATTGCCCGAGAGCGCTTTTTATGCACCCGCCATCGATTTGCCGGACAAATGGTACGAACAATGCGAATATAGCGAACATTATGCCACAGGTGGTGAATATGCGCAAATAATAGACGGCGCAGATTCTGATGCGGGGACAATAAAATGCGGTGTCGCAGAGATTGATTATAGATGTTCTTCGCAAGGCGAGGTTGCCGAGCATTTGTTCAAAAATCCACCTGCAGATAATGGCCCGACATGCTGGTGCAGGTTGCGCAGTGGTGATAAAATAAAAAAATGGGTTTATAATTATACCTATACCATTCTTGAAGGTGGTGAACACGGGTGTTCTACGGCGATTGCTAGCATATTTAATGGTGGAACCTGTCATCAACACTGTGCATCGTGGGCAAAACAGGGTGATGCATTTTGGCTGAAACGTTTGAATTATAATAATTTATCGTCTTTAACAATTTTACCGCATGGAACTCCGGCTGATTGGAATAAGTCATGCTTAAAGGCTATGCCAATGTCGGGACCTGGTTATACTGTAACATCGAACGACCCGAATCAGACGGTGTACTATAATCCAGAATTTCCTTGTGGTACATATGCAGATAAAGAATGGTTGTGTACAAAAGAAGACGAAAAACCAGAAGATGACCCGACAAATCACAGCCATAGGGGGCAACAATGTTGGTTCAGGTTAAAGAAGGGGGATAAACAGGGATTTTGGTTGCAAGGCTCATTATATGGGTCAGGTACACAGTGCCCGATTAATTGCACATCTTTTTTTTCACGCTGGCTGTATAACAGACGCGGAGATTTGCAGTTTATAAACAATGGACGTCACTATCTTGTTATTACATCAAGAAGTGACTTATAAACAAAACACCAAATTAGATATTTTGTTTTTACAAGTTTCATTTCCTAAATTTTCTACATTCAAACATTTGGTAAAGAGAATATGATAAATATACGACCGAATTCACATTTCAGTAACGGTTTTAAAAATATAATGTAAATACACCCACATCACCACATTTTCCTGATATACATCTTCTTAGAGAAATAAATTTAGTTGTCCACGGCTTGAAATTTTGATATTTATGTGCGTTTTATTGCGCGGATGGATGGTGGGGTGCTGGGTGCAGTGGATTAGTATTGGTGGCGGATGCGGAACTGGTTGCCGATACTGCCAGATGGGGCATATCCATCCCCCAGTTGTGATCAGATATTCATATTTATTTAAAAACGGTTTGACTTCTTTCCCGAACCGCAACAAATCATGAATAAAATCAGTTCGTGAATTGCACAGATGGCCCTGCCAAATTTCGTTATTGTGCGCAACGCACACAATTAAGAAATTTGAACATCACGCCGTAGCCAGCGCGTTCGGCGCAACAAACTTTATCAATTTCTGATTCTTTATTTATCGAAATTAAGCACCAGCGCAGGCGGATGCCATCCGCTTTCATCATTGAAAATTTTTACCTTTTTCGGGGGTACAGGTGTTCGGCGGCAAAGCCGTATTTCATAACATTCATCGCGTTTGCGTATTCTTCGATTTCGTGGCTGTTCAGGTCCGCACCCATTACGCCACGCGTATTCTTTTTATTCAGTGCCGCGCGAATTTCAGGTGTAATTCCATGAATTAACGGTTCGGTTGTGCAATCCAATTTGGCCGCAATCATGCGCACCATGTGACTTTGATTGTCAATAAATCGGAGAACACGCGGATTTAAAAAGGCCGCCGCACGCATAAATTCTTCGGACGGATTTTTCGCGCGCAAAAATGCCGCCGGGCATTCCGCAATTTCCGGCAAAAGTTTTCTTTCAGCTTCGTTCATATATGTCATGCCATTCATTTCAAATTTTTCCGCTATTTTAGTTCAACAATTCACGTGCCTGGTGCAATAAATCAATCGCCAAGTCAACCTTGGTCAAATCAATAGATGCGGGGCCGGTGGGGCGTTCATCCATAAAGTCGTCATACACACTTTGCAACCGTGGTGCAGGGTCAAAACTTTGCGGGCGCGGTTCGGGCCGTGTGCACGGGGCCGGTGTCCAAGACGCATGCGCATCAAGCGCAGAAAATTCGCCACTGCGTATCATTTTCTTGACCCCCGCGATGGTAAGACCGCGGTTATACAACAAATCCTTTATCGTGCGCAGGCGCGCGACCATTTCCGGTCGATAGTAACGCCGACCACCCGCACCCGCCACCGGGCGCACGACGGTTGGAAATTGCCGCTCCCAATAACGCAGCGTGTATGCCGGTATCCCAAGGTCTTGGGATACAGAATTTATTGATGTAAAGTATTCGTTATCCATTCGTCACTTCTTCCGTTTCGGGTTCATCGGCGCCGTCTGATTCAATAGATATTGCCGACATAACCTTTTCATTTTCCGCCGTACGGAACAATGTTACGCCCGCGGTGCTGCGCCCGGCGATACGGATATCCGACGCGGGCGTGCGGATGATTTTGCCACCGTCCGTCACCATTATAACATCGTTGTCAGGTGCGACAGGAAACGAACCCGCGACCGCAGTGTTTTTCCCGCCAAGTTTGATGTTTGTAAATCCGCCACCGCCACGATGTGTCAGGCGATATTCATACGAACTGGTCCGCTTGCCAAATCCATTTTCGGAAATCGTAAGTATAAACTCTTCCTTTGCCGCCATTTCCGCCATTTTTGCGTCATCCAAGACAAGCGTTGTTGTTTCTTCTTCGTTGTCGGCCTCTTCTTCTATACCGGTGGCGGCACGACGCGCGGCACGGCTTTGTTTCACATACGCCGCACGCACCGCGGAATCAGATTCGCCACGATTCAGCATCGACATACCGATAATGCGGTCGTCACGCCCAAGCGTTATACCGCGCACGCCCGTTGAATTGCGGCCGGCAAAAATACGAATTTCCGGCACCGGAAAACGAATGCAACGGCCGCGGTATGTGGCAAGGAAAACATCTTGGTCTTCGGTGCACGGCAACACGGAAACCAAACTGTCGCCGTCGTCCAACTTCATCGCGATTTTTCCGTTCGCACGAATTGAATCAAAGTCCGCCATGCGGTTGCGACGCACCGTACCCGACGCCGTCACGAACATAAGGAAGTGTTCTTTGCCCGATTCCTGTATTGCCGCCGCATCTTCTTCGGACACCGGCAAAATCGCGGTGATCGTTTCGTTTTCGGCCAACGGCAATAAATTCACCAGTGGCCGTCCCTTGGCCGCAGCCGCCGCCTCTGGCAACTTATACGTTTTCAACTTATAGCAGAGCCCATGGCTTGAGAAGAACAACAACGGCGTATGTGTGTTGGCAACGAAAACCTGAACCACATAGTCATCGTCCTTGGTTGACATTGCGTTACGGCCCTTGCCACCGCGCTTTTGCGCACGGTATGTATCCAGTGAAACACGTTTGATATAGCCCGTATTCGAAACGGTTACAACCATATCTTCGCGGGCGATTAAATCTTCGATATCAATGTCGATTTCTGCATCAGAAATTTCCGTCCGGCGCGGCGAAGCCCAATTATCACGCACGGCGGCGGTTTCTTCACGAATAATTTGCACGATGCGTTCATGCGATGCAAGTATATCCAACAAGTCGCGAATTTGTGCACCCAATTCCACAAGGTCCGCGTGCAATTTGTCGCGCTCTAGTCCCGTCAGCCGGTGCAATTGCAATTCCAAAATCGCCTTAGCCTGGTCTTCGGACATATAGAACATACCGTCTTTGTATTCCGTATTCGGGTCGTCAATAAGTTGAATATAGTTTTCGATATCAGATGCTTTCCACCCACGCGACACCAGCGCAATGCGTGCCTCCTCTGGGTTGGCGGATGATTTAATAAGTTCGATAACTTCATCCAAATTGCCAACCGCAACCGACAGCCCCAACAATGTGTGCGCACGATTACGCGCCTTGTTCAAATCAAAAATCGTGCGACGACGGATTACTTCCTCACGAAACTCAATAAACGCATCCAACACACCACGAACATTAAACAACATTGGTCGCCCGCGGTTCAGCGCCATCATATTCACCGGGAAATTCGTCTGCATTTCCGTGTATTGGAACAAATGATTTAGAACAACATCCGGAATCGCGTCGCGTTTCAGTTCTATAACAATGCGCAAACCTTCCTTGGACGATTCGTCGCGGATTTCAGAAATACCCTCTATCTTTTTATCCTTGGTAAGTTCGGCGATTTTGATAATCATCTGGGCCTTGTTGACCTGGTACGGGATCTCATCGACAACAATCGCCTCGTGATCATGGAATTTTTCAATATGCGTTTTCGCGCGAACAATTATCGAACCGCGGCCCGTAGTGTGCGCTTTGTACGCGCCGGCGCGCCCCATGATAACCGCACCCGTTGGAAAATCCGGCCCGGGGATAATTCCAAATAATTCATCGTCGGACAAATCGTGATTATCCAAAATCGCCAAAATTCCGTTACAAATTTCACCCAAGTTATATGTCGGCACATTTGTCGCCATACCAACCGCGATGCCCGAACCACCATTGACCAAGAAATTTGGAAACTTGGTCGGCAAAACAACCGGTTCCTGTAACGTTCCGTCAAAGTTTGGTTGCCAATCGACGGTGTCTTTGTCCATATCTTCCATGAGTGACGCGCCAAGTTTTGAAAGGCGTGCTTCGGTGTAACGCATGGCCGCGGCCTTGTCCCCGTCGCGCGAACCAAAGTTACCCTGCCCCTGGACCAGCATTTCGCCCATGGAAAAATCCTGGCCCATGCGGACCATCGCCTCGTATATCGAACTATCGCCGTGGGGGTGATATTTACCCATAACATCACCGACAATACGCGCAGATTTCACCGTTGGCTTGGTTGCCGGCGCAACATCGTTCATAACATATAAAATGCGGCGATGCACCGGTTTGCAACCATCGCGAACATCAGGCAACGCGCGGTCAACAATGACCGACATTGCATAGTCCAAAAACGATGTTCGCATTTCGTGTTCAATCGAAGATTGTGGAACTTTGATTGTGTTTATTTCATTTGTATTTTCAATTTCTGACATGATAAAACTTTCCTTGGTTTATAGCATACAGAACATAGCAAATTTTTACCCGTGCGGTCAAGAAATAAAGCAAAAAACCGCACCGCAAAAAAACATTGACAAATATTGGTCGCGTGTTACAATTTTTTAAAAAGAGAAACAATAATGACCAAGCACAACCAAAGTTCTTACCCATACAGAGACACCAAACATGTCTGCTATACAGAGGTATGGCTTTGCTTTGGTTCCGACAACACAACACATGGAACACGGATAAGACTTGGCGGCATACCGAACGATCAAACCCATTCGTATTTGGACAAATTAAATGCTTTTATGCCACAGCCCGGGGCGTGTATGCAGTATCATTTTTATTTTATTTTGCATTCGCATCCATTCAAGGCAAATGATAAAATGTGGCTTAGACAGACTTTGTTCATAGTGCCCGTTAACGTGTATCCGGGAAAGGTAAAATTTCTATGCGGTGCAAAAAATGGTCATGAATGCCTTGGCAATGTTATATGCGGCAAATGTGTGGACCCGTTTGTTCGGGAAAATATAGGCAAGGTTTTTTACAAAAAAAACTATTCAAAACAAAAGGATTAAATATGTTTTTACCGGGATGCAATGCTTTTGCAAAAGGTTTCGCCATGTTATTTTCATGGGCATTGTTCTTGCAGCTTTTGGAATGGATGGGGCTAAAATCAAAAAGTAAATAAAATATTTGCTTTTTTGCAAAAGGTATGATTAAATATACGCACAAAAGGATTTGAAATGGCAACGAAAAGAACATATCAACCGTCAAAGACACGCCGTATTCGTACACACGGGTTCCGTGCACGCATGGCGACCAAGGGTGGTCGTGACGTGTTGAATCGCCGCCGCGCGACGGGTCGAAAAAGAATCGCGGTCGCGGCCGAAAATTAAAAAAATCGCCAAATGGCGATTTTTTTTATACGCATTCATTTTGTTATTCCCCGTAATGACAATATTTTTTGTTGTTTCTGTAGATGTTACTAAATTCGATGACAAGATTACCGTAATAATGCAACAATTTCCAGAGTGTCGTCATCCCGGCGAAGGCCGGGATCCAGTGCGAACGCACGTGAGCACCTGCGTCGCAGACATTTATGTTTTTCATTGTTTCACAATGAAAAATCTCCTGCGGAGCAGGTCCTCGCTACGCTCGGCCTGGGCACCGCCCTGCGGCGGTGTGACGTCTTTCTGGAATAACTTTCTTGTCATCGAATTTAGTGGCGCTGTGCGGGGGGACGATGCCCCGTAAACAACCATTAATCCGGAAAATCCCAAAGCCAACAATAATCCGCTTCATTTTCATGGCCGGGTTCGTATCCGGCGCATACACGTTTGGTTTGTTTCGTTTCAACCGCGGCGGCGGTGGCGATTTTGGCGGCATCATTTGTCGCATTATACGGATTTTGCGCCGTGGCACCGGAATAAGTCGCAACCCCATCGCCCAACGCACCGGTGCTTGCGTCATACATCGCGACATTGCCCGGCGTGCCGGTGGGTGCGTTTGTGTTTACTATACTCATAACCGCCCCAACGGTCGGTATGGAAATATCTTGGATATCTTGTTGAATTTGTGTCAATCCGGTCGCATGATAATTCGCAACATCGGTCGCTTCAAAAATCTTACGTTCACCAACCACGCCTTCGGTTGCGGTTTTCGTCACCAGTCCCGTTCCCTTTACCCCGGCATGTAGCCAACCATTGGTATTAGAATCATTGCCATACGCCGTCAAAGTTCCAGACGTGTTATAATAATATCCCGATTTTGCAATTTTATTTTGTTTCAAGGCAAGGGATTTTGCCAAAAATTGCCCGTTTATCAAATCTGCACTGTTTCCCGCCCAATTGTTTGTGCCGGTTCCAAATGTCGTGTTATATGCATTGATTGCAGCTGTGTGTTTGAGGGAATTCCAACCAAGAAAAGAAACAAAAGAAGAAAACATGTTCGTTAAATTATTGTACATATCATCAAGCCCCTTTGCCACTAATGCCGCCGACGGAACAAAACTATCTCCGTTATTTCCGTATGCGAAATCTTCGAACGGCGTTGTGGTTGGTGCGAACGCGGAAAGGGTCATAAAACCAACCTGATTCCCACTTACACCAGTTCCGGCCGCATTTGTTGTGACAACAGATGGCACATTGATAGTCGCATCGTCGCCTTCAAACTCCACCAATCCTGTTTCGATAATATCCTGTTTTGTGTCGACATAGGCCTTAGATGCCACGGTTTTCTTGTCCAATTCCGTTGGCGCGGCAAATGACGGCGTGGCGAATAACGCCGCAATCACAATTATCGTCATCCCGGCGAAGGCCGGGACCCAGTTTTTGCGAATGCAAAAACTTGCGTCGCAGACATTATGTTTTTCATCGCCTTGCGATGAAAAATCCCCTGCGGGGCAAGTCATCGCTATCGCGATGCCTGGGCACCGCGCTTCCGCGGTGTGACGATTCTCTACAATACCACCAGATACCGGCATGCGCCGGTATGACGGCGAATTTATATTACGGTTGAATATGTTTATCTTTTTCATTGTGTCCTCCCTGTTTGTTGTTATGAAAAAACCGCGTTGGAAACCAAGCGGTCGGGGTGTTAGCGTATCATACACAGTAATGATCTGTCGGATTTTGGCAAGGCCTGTTTTATAACCGACACACCCCGACCAAAATCGGGGAAATACAATAACGGTGCAAAAACATCTGGAATTCTTTCAATGGATTACGATGCTTTGCACCGACCGTGTAAAGGCACGCTAATGCCCCGAACCAGATTCCCATCTGATTCAATTTCATTCTATTAAAAATCATTAAATTATGTCAAGGGTAAAAAAATCGCCAGGTGGCGATTTTTTTTATCCGTATCCTCTTTGTCATTCCGCCGAAAGGCGGAATCTGGTGGTTTCATTTGTAACGACGAGACCCCGCGTGAAATCACCCACGAAAAATGCTATGCATTTTTCGTGGGGCCCGATACCGCGGGGTGACGGTTTCACTAACCACTAACACTGGCCACTTAAACTAACCACTAATTTTTCCATTTGTGGCGGTGATGTCGGCGCCGATTTCAATTTTGCCGCCGGCCTCGCGCACAATTAATTCACCGGCGCAGATTTCCGCAAAATCAATTGTGCCGGACATAAATGCATCAAATTTTCCCGCGGCAACCCATGCCAAATCCATCGCCGGGCAACCGGTTTCACGAACCGCACCCACGCCAAACGGATTGCCCGCAACGCCGTTATATGCCGCGGTCATGTCCGCGGGGTCCTTGATATTCGAAACCCTAATTCTTGCCGAATGAAACGCCGAATACGCAAATGCGCCCGCGCCCGATTCCGCATAATATAAATATTCATCAATCGGGGAATAAATCAGTGCGATTTTCGTTTCATAACCCGTGCGCAGCGCAAGTGATATTGCAAAACGCGGATTTGCACGCACAAAATTTTCCGCCCCCGACAACGCCAAAACAAATTCATCGCGGCCGTCACCATCGCGCGTCAAATTCGGGGTAAGCAACCCCGCCGACGGCCGAACAAGTGATAAATCCGATAAAATTTCTTCTTCGATTCGGGCGGCGGCACGGTGAACAAAATCGCGCGCACCACGCAATGATTGTTGCAGGTTTTCAACCTCACCAAAATCGTGGCGCAGACCAGTTGCCGTCCGTTGCAACGCCATAAACATCTTGTTCAGTTCCGGCGAACCCTTTATCAGCAAATCCATAATGCGCCCCCCAAATGCATAAAGTTTTTAGAAACCAAATCCGGCAAATTTCTTTTTGAATTCCGCGGTTCTGCGGCCCTTTTCACCGGCATTTGAACGTTGACCCGTCCACGCAGAATGATTCAAATTATCGGTCGAAAGAACCAGGTCTTTCTTGACCGAAGAATACATTTTAACCGTTTTGCCATCAGTCATTGTGACGTTGATTTCATGATAATCCGGATGAATACCTTTTTTCATCGCTTTAGCCTTTTTGTTTTTATTTGCCACGGGATTATACCGCCTTTTTTTGAAAAAGCAAGGGAATTATCCGTCTCCGTCCCGTTACCGCGGAGCGGTGCCGTGACTACGCCGAGACTGCGCCAAGGCTTCGCCTTGGCTTGGTGGTCACGCCGCAACGGGTGTTAGTGTAAGTGGTTAGTGATTGATATTAATACTGGCCAATGCAACCAAGATACGAATTGCCCGTCGATTCAAGTATGTTTACAAACTTGTTTTTGTCGCGGCCAGCAAACAATGCAAGTATTGTTCCCGCATCGGTCGCCAACATGTCCGCCACGGTTGCGATTTCAGAACTCATTTTCTTGAAAAATCCACTTGTCGGATATATTTCTGCCGCAAACAGTTGATTCGCCGCACGCCGTCCATGGTGTATCGCAGATGCGCTTTCAATAACCATCAATTGGCATTCGGGCGAAACAATGACTTTGTCCGTTATGGTCGCATCGCCACCCAACAATTCGCCCCACCAACCGGTCGAACCGCAAAATACAGGGTAATAGACAACCGCATCGGGTCGCGTCGCAAAAATATCGGCGACATTTAAATCGCCTGTGATAACTTCTGGCATTGCGCCAATAGCCGCATTTATAACTTTGCGCGCGGTCTGATATGTGGTATCGGACTTCGTGCTGCGTGGCCAATAAAGAATCGGAAATCTACTCATTGCTAAGAATTATATCAGATTCGGTGCAAATAAAAAAGGGGTGAACGAAAAATAAATTTCTTGATTTTTTTAGTTTTTTAGTTTTTTCCACCATTTTCCAAGTGTTGCGCGGGTTACATCAAAGTCTTTTTTCGCGGTTGCATAGAACTTATCGGACACCTGAACATTGAACAAAGTCTTTATCAGATTCGGTATCGATGTCATAAACACCGCAAAAAACGCCCCAAGCATTATGATAGACAACAGCCCCCCGTCCCGCAGCATAAGGCCATCCATCAAAATTTTCGAATCGCCGGTCGCAATTGCGGTGGCGATTCGTGAAACACCGTCAACCTGACCCACAATTGCATCAAGAAATGATAGCCCAAAAATCAAAAATACGACCGTCATGGCGATTCCAACCGCCCCGGTTATAACATCATCTATCATTTTTTGGATTGTTTTGCCACCTTTTGGAAAGATTTTATCCCAACCCTTGAACAACCAAGATAACAGCATTAGTGGCAACATCACAAAATCAAGGGATAATGTTACGAAAATTTCAAGAAAATAAAGCGGTATCGGCAACAAAGCCATAAAGTACAACACTAAAACAAGAAGCCCTGCAAAAAATATCGGCACATTTGGAAAAACGGGAATGTCCCACATAATTTTGTGCATATATTCGACATTGAATGCCATGTTCAACATTGTCCAACCAACCGTCATCCCAAGGCCGGTTACTTGGTGCACGTTTGCCAGTTCACAAGTAAGACCACTGCGTAATTTGACGGGGAACGCACCATTTGGCATATTGTTATTCGCCAACGACATCCGATTCGCATTTTCATCCAATAGAGATGTCGCAACCATACATTCAGAAAACTTTTCCGTATCGCCAATTATGTGGTTTACCGATAAACCAATATTGAAAATCGGTTCAATAACAACATTGCTTATTAAACGTGGCAATGGAAATGCCAACAACGCACATATTATCGAAAGTCGTATCAAATGTGTTCCAAAATTTGATGCCGTCGTCCAACCACTTTCGACTTTGCCATTCATAAAATTTGATGCCAGTGTCCATGTAAAATACACCGCCGTAAGCATCGCCGCAATTGGAATTATAACTTCGCCAATACCAGAATATATCGGCGGCAAAATATTTGACATCTTTGCCATAACCGATGCGAACATTTCACATGTCCAACACGAAGAAAAAAATGCAAGTGCATCCTGCATATCAACTGGCGAAGTGCTGCGCCAGATAGAAAATCCGGCAATCGTTGCAACGCCCGCCGCAAGCAGCCATGGTAATATCGCACCTGCCGATAACGGAAAGAACGATAAAAATACAATAAAAAATTTTTTTAACTTGCTCATTTTGTTTAATTATACCACAATTTTGCCAAGATGTGATATAAATCAAATTATAAATGTAGGAAACATGTTTTTACATAGGGTATTTTTTGTGAAATTATTATCACGGATTATTTTGCCGGTCGTGCTTGTTGCGGCGTTTATTACACCCGATGCGGCATTTGCAAAATGGGAGATTGTGGACCGATTAAACCTTGCACCGTTTGTACCGCGCGTACTGGACGCGTTTATGATGGTTGCACGTGGTGTCTATGAATACTTTGTGGGGCATGGGGATGGAATAATTTACATTTTTGTATGGGGATTTTTGGCGATATCTATTTTCATGTATGCGTTCAAAATGTATTTTCCAAAACGGTGGTTGGAATTTTTCGGTTTATCCGGTGGCGGTGAAATGTGGGACGGCAAAGTCAAAGGTTTCGAAACAATGGAAACTGTTATCAAAGGTGCGGTGCGCGCAATTGTTGCCGCGGTGTTGTTATTACAGATCAAACCGATATACGTAACGCAATGGCTGGTTAATCCGTTCTTGGAATTTGGTGCAATATATACAGGTGCAATCACTGACCAGGCAAACATTACCGGCGTTGTAAAACACAACATTGAATGCCCAGAAAGTATTTTATCAAGTGATTGGATAAGTCAAAGAAGTTGTAACTTTCTAATTCAACCGGTTTCTGATTTGTCGGCGGTGAACAATGCGGTTGTAAAACGCGGATTCGAATTTGTGTCACGCGGAATTCGTGGAATGATTACCATATTTTCACACGGTGGGCAAAACATAATGGATGTGATAACCGGTGTTTTATTAATATTTACTTTTGTTGGGTGCAATATATTTATGGCATTGCTGATTATACAGGGCATATTTGATTTTGGGGTCGCATTGATTCTTTATCCGTTCAGCGTTTTGGCGTGGGTTGCAAAAAAAAGTGACAAATGGTTGGATATTTGGCCGGCATTTGACACGATTATAACCGCACTTAGGAAATTGGTTATTACAATGATTGCGTGTGCATTTATTATGATTATAAATGTTGCAATTGTGCACGCATTATTTGGTTTAAATAACAGTGTATTTAATGTTGCGGCGGGTGGAAACGCATCAAGCAACTTGGTCACAACAAATGCAATTGGTTTTGGTGGACATTCGATGTTGTGGCTATCGGCGATACTTACTTTCTTCTTAATGAACGCAATATTTGAAATGACGAAAAAGCAAATCGCAGTTTACGCACCAGGCATGAACGGCCTGTATGACCAGGCAAAAAGTGATTTCAAGGCAACTACAACCAAAGCAAAAGACACATTTACATCAATTAAAAAGATAATTGGGCTTATTAAGAAATGAACGGGATATTGAACAATTTTATTGATGGTGCAGTACAGTGTTGGGGCTGTGCGGTGTTTGATAATTTGTTCCGTGTTGTATCAAATGCGGGGGCGGCTGTTTACAATAAAATCGCCGATATATGCTTTGTATTGTTTGCGGTGTTATTTGTGTTCTTTGTTATATGGGCGGTGTGGAAACATATGAATCCCAAAAAGCCAGAGGCAGGTGATCCGTTTTATATGAAATCTGTTGTGCGTGTTGTGATAAATTCATTGTTTGCATTAATGTTACTTGGGGTTGGTGTCGGTTTCCCGCGCTTTATTACGCGCGTTACTTTTGAACCGGTTGCCGATGTCACATTGATATACAGCCAGGCAATGTTGAAAACAACAACAACGCAAGTTGATGAACGCGTGCCTTATCAACCAAAGCCAATGAAAGACGACGGATTTTTTAGGCCAGAGTTGCGGAACACGATTATATCGATAATGAAAACAACCGTGACAATGTTTCAAGATTATATGGGACTTGGGATTGCGGTTATGGACGGCGCGTTTTCATGGAAACATATTCATAACCTGGGGGATATATTCAGGCATATCATTATGTTCTTTGTAGGTCTTTATTTATTCTATGGATTTTTCAAATTGTTCATAAAGTTTTGTTTTTATTTTGTTGATGTTATAGTGCATATGGCGATGTTTGCTTTTTTGTTTCCATTCGGACTTATGATGATGTCTTTTCGCGGTGGCGAAATGCCGGATTGGATGTCGTCACTTGGTAAAGGTCTTGGCACCGATCAGTTAAAAAAACTTATTAGTGCGATTATAACACTTGCGTCGGCGGTGATAACATATATTGTAATTCTTGCGATTATATCACGATATTTTTCTGATGCCGGAACGGACACAAATGAATTGATGAAGGCGATTTTATCGGGTGAAGTTTTTGCATCTGATTTATCAGAAGAAAATTTGGCAAGTATTACATTGATTGGCGCAATAATTTTGGTGTATGTTTTAAATTACATATATTCACAAATTCCAAATGTATCAAAGATGATTCTTGGTGCATTTGGTGCAAGTGATGGTGAAAATAAAATGAGTGAACAAATGGCGAACGATGCGGAAAAATTGGTTGGTTTGGTCACCAGTGGAATAAAAAGCGTCGGCAGTAAAATTATAAACGGCGGTGAAAAAAAGGAAGACAAAAAAGATTCTTCGAACGATGATAAAAAGGATGATGGTAAAAAGAAATGAAAAAATTATTCCTTGGGTATCTTGTTCGTTTTCTGATTGGCGCAATCGCGTTGGGTGTTGGCATTTGGTATGTCAGTTCATCACTGTCGGGTTCATCATTGACATACACCAGTATGGACGGATTTTTAAATTCAATTGGTGCGGGTGACGGAAACGTTGCATCAACAAACGGATGTTTCCTTTGCAAATATGTAAATGATTTGTTCTTTGTTTTGGGAAATGCGTCTGAATCTTTTTGGCACGCGATTGTTTCACACCTTTGGATTTTAATGGTGATTGGGTTTGGCGTGTTTTTATTCATTCACACCGCGAAGTATATTTACAATGCGATGATGGAAACAACAAAATTGGACACGGGCGAAAAGAAACTTGCGTTCGGTCCGTGGTTCGATGATGTTTGGAAAAATGGCGTGCGCATTATGATTGTTGGTGCAATTATCGGTGCATTTGGCATGGGTGGCATATCATCAATAAAGGCATTATCAAACATAACGATTCAGCCGGTGATGTATGTCGGAACGGAACTTTCCATGGCGGCAACAAATCTTTCCAGTGTGGCACAATGCGTGCCGGCGGAAATTGGTGCGGATAATCCGATGGCATCGGTTTCAAATTCATTTATGTGTATTGTTGGAAATATCAACAGTGTTATGCTTGCGGGTGCGGCGGGCGGATTCGCACTGATGAATTACGCATGGATGGGATTGGGCGGTGGCGCGTTCACATGGATTGCGGGATTGTTGGTTGTGATTATGTTTGTTGTAATTGGATTCAATTTGTTCTTTGAAATTTTATCGGTGATATTTAAACTTGTTTTCCTTGTTATATTTTTGCCATTACTCGCGGCGGCGGCGGCATTTGAAAAAACATGGAAACAGGCGTCCGGGGTTGTTAATGGTGCAATAAAAATGCTGGTTGAATCCGCAATCAAGGTTGTCGCAATATCGTTAAAGGTTGTGATTGTGTATGCAATGGTGTTCTTTGCCGCCGACGAATTTTTCCCGGGGCCGGTGGATAAATATAGTGCGATATTCCCACCATTGTTGGTTGGTGAAGTAATGCCAACCGATGCCACCGCGTTGTCCATAAGAAATGTTTTTGCAACATGTGAATCGGCGGCAACGATAAACGGCACGGTGGATAAAGACGTATTCAAAAATTGCTTTAATTTGCATCGGGCGCAAATTGAAACAAGGCATCGTGACGCATTCAAATTTATGGGTGACGGATGGGGATTTTTACTGCTTATGGGTGGATTGATATTTATATACTTTTATGTGCTTGCGCCGCGTGTTGATAAATTGTTGGCAAGTGTTCCATCGTTTGAACCGTTTAGAAATTCCGGCGATAGCGATGGTGGTGGTATCGATAACTTTGGTGCAGATTTGAAAAAGTGGATTAAAATGAGTTGGAAAAAACCACAGGAATTTGCAGACAAATTGATAAAGGAATCATGAAAAACATAGTTAAAAAAATTTTATCGTTTGTGTTGATTGCGTGCCTTACCTTTGGTGGCGCGGCGGTGGCGGCGGAATCTAACCTGGTGACCGGCGACATTGGCGATTTCGGTGCATGGACAACCGATCACAATCGCGAAGAACTTATTCAAACCGTGCAAAATGATTTGGATGGTTTTAGTTCGGGATTCGAACGCGAATATGTTGAAACCGGTGTTCCGATAGAGGCAAAACTTGGGATATCTTTTATGAGTGCATTGACATACACGGCACATATTTTGGATGATTCGTTGGTGCGGTTTGTAAATATATTTTTGATTGTTGCATTTGTGTTCTGGGTCTTGTTTGAAGCGTACCGAATGATAAAGGACAGCAAGGTCAAAGCAATGCCCACTGTCGAAGATATAATTAAAAAGGGTGTTATCCTTGCGATATGGTTGATTGTGTTGGGAATGGGATTGCCGCGTTTATTTGGAATGATAATGGGGCCAATTGTTGCATTCGGTTCGTATGTTGCAAATTTGATTTTAGATACGGTTTCAAAATTTGGCGGATTTGAACTTTCCGATACGTGCGCGGCAATCAGAAATTATGTAGCGCGCAACCCGTTTGACACTTCGATTATCGATGCCGAAACCGCCGCCGATATTATGTGCGTGCCAACGCGTATGTCTGGCTTTTATTATGGCGCGATAAAGTTCGGATGGAAAATGATGGGCGCAGGATTGGGGACCAGCACATTTACATTTTTAATGGGATTGGTGTTTGTTGTCTTGTTCATATACACCGCGTTTAAGTTCGCGTTTGTTGCGTTTGGTGTGATTGCGGATTTGTTCCTGGTTATCATATTGTTACCGTTTACAGCAATTGCGGAAACGGTTCAAAAAACCGAATACAAAGGAATTGCCGGTGATATATACAATGGTTTCCTTGGCATATTCAAAACATCAAATCTTTCGTCTCAGGTTAAAAAGTTTATCGATGCGGCGATTTATTTTGTCGCACTTGCGATTGTTGTTTCGATTGGTGGTGCATTACTTGCCAGTGCGGTGCAATTAAATTCTAACACACATATCATTACAATCTTGGACGGTAATTTTATTACATTACTGTTTACCGGTGCATTGGTTGCATACATCGCGACACATGCGGATGAAATCGCAAAGTCAATCGGTGGCGGAATTGATGCCGCGGTTGGAACAAACCTGCAAAAAGATTTGAAAACACTTTATACCGACACCAAGAAAAAAGCCGAAGAATTTATCAAGGCATTAAAGAAATAAAAAACTTAATCGATAATTTTCACAAAACTTTCGGCGACTTTTTTAATACCTGTGCGGTTAAACGCAATTGTTAAAATATTGCCGTCGGATTCAATAACAACGCCACGACCCATTTCTGCATGTTCAACAAGCTTACCAACAATACTTTTGATTTTTGGTATGGGTTGACGCATCGGTCGAATTTGTTGCTCATAACGTGGTGTGCGCCCACCAAAGTCCAAATATCGATTATCCATTTCGGTTATAAAACGCGCCGGCGAATAGTATTGACGCGCACCGAAAATAACACGTGACATGGTGTTTGTGATAATCGCACGCCGACGCGCGCGTGTCAGGGCGACATAGGCCAGGCGGCGTTCTTCCTCCATTCCACCTTCTTTTATTGATTTGTCGTTCGGGAAAATTCCATCTTCCCATGCGGGCAAAAAAACTGTATCAAACTCCAAACCCTTGGCCGCGTGAATTGTCATTATGTTCACCGCAGGACTGTCCGCGCCAATTTCATTATCGTTATCATCCGTTGTCATCAATGCCGCGTGTTCCAAGAAATCCGGCAAGTTGTCATAAGTCGACACAACATTTGAAATCAAATCGCGAATGTTCGAAATTCTTTCTTCGCCATCCGGGTCTTTGGATTCGCGCCAATATTGCATGTATTTTGAATCTTCTAATAATTTTTTCACCGCATCCGCGGGGCGCATAGATTGCCAATCAAAATCAAACACAGATAAAAATTCATTTGCGGCGATTCCTTGCTTGCCACCAAAGTTTGCCGCACGCAATCCGTGCATCAATGAACCACCCATCGCACGCATTTTTGTAATCGCGGTTGGACCAAATCCGCGCCGCGGCCGCGTGATAACGCGCGCAAATGAAACATCATCTTCCGGGTGAACCAATAATCGCACATACGCAATAACATCGCGAATTTCCATACGGTCATAGAATTTTGTCGTTCCAACCAGGCGATATGGAATCCGCGCGTTTGCAAATTCTTCTTCGAATCCGCGCGAAAGTGAACCGTTGCGAATCAAAACCGCAAAGTTTGAAAAATTTCCATTTGCATATCGCAAAATTGTGTCGGCAATCAGTTTGGCTTCGTCATAATTTGATGGCACGGTCAAAACATAAACCGGTTCGCCAATGCTCTTTTCGTCCGCGGGACGCAGGTCTTTGCCCAGCCGCCCGTTATTATGCCGTATCAACGAATTTGCCGCGCCAAGAATATTTCCGGTACTGCGGTAATTGGTTTCAAGGCGTATGATTTGTGCACCCGGAAAATTTTTTTCAAAATCCAAAATATTTTTTATTTCCGCCCCGCGCCAAGAATAAATCGATTGGTCGTCATCACCAACACAGCACACATTCGGGCGTTCTACATCGCGCGTCAGCAATTTTATAAACTGCATCTGTGCATTATTTGTGTCTTGGAATTCATCGACCATAATGTATTTGAATTGTCGCGCATATTTTTCCCGCACGTCCGGCGCAGATTCAAACAGTTTCAGCACAAGCAAGATAATATCGCCAAAATCAACCGCACCTTGGCGGCGCAATTCCGCATTATAGTTATCAAGTATCTGTTTAGTGCGCGCACCGATATCGGGGTTTTCGATATTTCCGCGGTCTTTGATATTTGAAATTTTTTCAACCCAATCGCCGGCATCGTATTCCTTGGCATCCGCACCCATCGCGGCAAATACATTTTTCAACACCGCCTTTTGGTCGTCTTCGCCAAAGATTATAAAGTCCGGTTTTAATCCCGCGTGCGCCGCGTTCGCCCGTAATATTCGCAAACATATCGAATGAAAAGTTCCGCACCACAAATCACGCGCGTAAAATTCACCCCCCGATGCGTTCAAAATTTCCGCGATGCGATTTTTCATTTCGTTTGCGGCCTTGTTCGTAAAGGTCAGCGCCAAAATCTGCCACGGCTGCGCAAGGCGAGTATTTAATATATGCGCAACCCGCATAACCAACACGCGCGTTTTCCCCGTACCGGCCCCAGACAGCACCAAAACCGGCCCATCGGTCGTTTCGACCGCTTTCTTTTGTTCGGGGTTAAGATTTTCTGGCATTACATTCATTGTTTCATTATAATCTGTGCTAAGATAATAAAACTATGGTGGAATTATGGCAAGGGTAATTTGTTTTGATATTGAAACGACCGGATTCGAATACCTGCGCGGTGACCGATGCATTGAAATCGGCGCGGTGGAAATCGTGGACGGAAAAATCACGGACAAAACTTTTCACGAATACATCAATCCCGAAGGCAAAATCATTCCGCCGGAAACATATATGGTTCACAAAATTTCAAATGCGTTTTTGGATGACAAGCCGAAAATGTCCGTCGTTGCGCCAAAGTTCTTGGAATTTATTGGTGATTCAACGATTGTTGCGCATAACGGATTGGACTTTGACTTTCCGTTTGTGAATCACGAATTGGAAATGTTGCACCTGCCGCCGATTCCGCGTTCGCAAATGGCGGACACATTGGTTATTGCGCGCAATCGTGTGTTTGGTCCAAAAAGTTATACACTGGACGCACTTGCGAAATGGTTTGGAATATCACTGACCGCGCGTGCCGATGCACACGGGGCATTGATTGACTCTGAAATTTTGGCCAAGGTTTATTTGGAACTTGAAAACACCGCGCCCGCGCCGGAAATTTCGGAAATTGTCGCGAAACAGCACGAGGCATTTTTGAAACACCCAAAAATTGGTGCGAATTTTCCATACCGTCAATTCCCAGTGTCAGATGCCGAACAAAAAATCCACGACGAATTCATGGCAAAGTTAAATGAAGGCGCGTAATGCGCAATTGATAAGCAATGATTTTTATGCTAAAATTCCCAGTAGGGTGGAGAGAGTAAATGAAAAAAATTTCGTTGTTTCTTATTGTGTCTTTTTGTGTTTCAACCGCGCTTGCGCTTGATTGCCAAGATGCAGATGAAAAATTTGTAAAGGTTGATGCACACAAAGTTGATACAAGTATGTATGATAAAAAATTATCGGCCGATAAAATTGAAAATGTCAGTTATAAATCCACCGAAGGACTGTATACAAGTGGGAAATGGTCACTAAAAAGTTCAAAAGATGACAATTTAAATGTTATGGGAGTATCCATTTGCAATGACAATGATGAAAATTTAGATTTTAAGAATATAAAAAAAGGTGACTATTGTTGGTGCAATATTGAATCCATTGATACTTATCGTGTGTCGTCAAAGTGGTCTTTTCTTAAAGAACATGACACATATAAGTTTGATGAAAGTAAATATGCCGATAAACCAAATATGGCGCAACAGAAAGAGAGAGAAACAAAAGATAAAAATGTTCAAGATTGTCTTGATAACTGTGCCAAGTCGTGTCAAGAAAAGTATGCTACATTCATTCACAAAATAGATGGTTTTTATGTTTGTGGAAAATCTTTATATAAAATAGAAAACGCAAGGTGCGTTGTTGATAATAAATTTATAAATGCAAAATCGATATTGGTTTTTGATGATGTTGCCGATATCCAACTGCTTGGCGGTGGCAGTATAATTCTTAGCTGCGAAAACGAAAACAAATTTGATTATGTCGGCGAATACGAATCAGGTAAATTATATTTAAAGGTAAAAAACGGTGGAATATACGTCGGCCGCAAAGCGTCCTCTGTGCAAGAGTGTTTATAAAAAACGGGCGCGGATGCGCCCGATTTTTTGTTCTTTATAGTTTACAACTGTGCTTTTATTTCTTGGACTTCGTAACATTCGACGCGGTCGCCTTCTTTGATATCGTTATACTTATCAAAACTCATACCGAATTCGACACCACCGGAAACCTCTTTAACCTCGTTTTTTTCGCGGCGCAGTTCCCCGATTTTTCCATCGTACACAACAACATTGTCGCGCAGCAACCGCACGAACGCGTCCTTTTTAATAACACCTTCGGTCATACGACAACCCGCAACGCGAATGCCCTTGCCGACCGTGAACAGCGCGATAACATCGGCATAGCCAATAAAGTTTTCTTTCTTTTCCGGTGCAAGTTTTCCGGACAAGATTTCCTTTATTTCATCGGTGATGCGATACACAACACTGTGATAGCGGATATCAACATTTGCCGCGCGCGCCATATCGCGCACCGCCGCATCCGCACGAACATTGAATGCGATTATGACCGCGCCCGACGCAGACGCAAGGCGAACATCGCCTTCGGTAATTTGGCCAACGCCGGACGAGAGGATTTCGACCGATGCCTTGTCCGTTTTGATGTCGCGCAACATATCGTTTATTGCCTCTACACTGCCCTGGACATCGGCGCGCAAGACAATCGGCAAAGTCAATTTATTATCTTTGTTCTGTTTTGCAAATAATTCTTCGAGTGATGAACGCTTTGCCGCGTTTGCTTGGTCCCGTGCCCGCTGTACGCGCCATGATGCAACCTCACGCGTTTGCGCTTCGGTTTCCATAACGTTCAACATGTCACCCGCAAGTGGCACCGAATCCAGGCCCAAAACCATAACAGGCTGTGCCGGTTTCACCATTTTTACACGTTCGCCATTTGACATGACAAGTCCGCGCACGCGCCCAAATGTTTCACCAACAACAAACACATCGCCAATCTTTAATGTACCTTGGCGAATAATCACGGTTGCAACCGCGCCCAGGCCGCGTTCCATTTTCGCCTCTACCACCGTGGCGACCGCCGGCATGTCCGGGTCCGCGCGCAGGTCCATCATTTCGGCCTGAAGCAAAATGGCATCTTCCAATTTATCAAGCCCGATTTTTTGTTTCGCAGAAATTTCAACGCACTGAACATCGCCGCCCATTTCTTCAACCTGGACTTCCTGTTGCAGCAAATCAGTTTTAACCTTTTGCGGGTTGGCTTCGGGTAAATCGATTTTGTTTATCGCGACAATGAATGGAACCTTGGCCGCGCGAATGTGGTTTATGGCTTCGATAGTTTGTGGCATTATCGAATCATTTGCCGCAACGACCAAGACCACAATATCCGCCATTTGCGCCCCACGCGCACGCATCGCGGTAAATGTTTCATGTCCCGGCGTATCAAGGAAAGTTATGACCGCGCCGGATTTTGTTTTAACCTCGTACGAAGAAATGTGTTGGGTTATGCCGCCCGCTTCGCCCGCAACAACGTTTGCGTTACGGAACGCATCAAGCAATGATGTTTTACCGTGGTCAACATGTCCAACAACCGTCACAATCGGCGCACGCGGTTGCAAATTTTCTGGATTTGGTGCACGTTCCAATAAATCGGCGTACGGTTTAACCTCTACCCGTTTTACCGTCGCGCCAAATTCCCCGGCGATAATTTCCGCCGTGTCCGCGTCAATAGATTGATTTTGGGAAACCATCATTCCCATTTCCATCAATTTTTTAATAACGTTACCAACCTTTTCCGCCATGGCCGCCGCCAAATCTTTGACGACGATTGTGTCACCAATTGTAACCTCGTGCGAAACCTTTTGCGGCGCATTGAACATCGCGCGTGCCTTTTCGCGGAAACGCTTTAACGATGCTTCGGACCGGCGACGATTTGCACCGCGCAGACCAATTTCATCATCGTCGTCGTCATTACCAATGACAATATCGCGCAAAGATATTTTACCACTGCGCGCGAAATCACGTTTACCACCGGATTTTTGATTGCGACGCACAGGCATATCATCGTCTTCTTTACCATTGCTTTGATGATAAGATGTGTTTTTTTTCGACGGGGTTGTATTACGCGGAACAAATGCAGGTTCCGGTTCTTCTTCGGCATTTTGTATGGCGTTTTCACGCGCGGCAAGTTGTTCTTTTACCTGTTCATATTCGCGGGTTTCACGGGCAATTTCGGCCTCACGCGCGGCGCGGGCCGCGGCTTCTTCGGCCTCACGCTGTTTACGTTCTTCTTCGCGTGCACGGGCCGCATCCAACACAGCACGCAATTTTTCATCGGCCGGATTACGCGTTACGGTTGGTGCAACCGGTTCTTCACGTAGTTCATTACTGC
Source organism: Candidatus Enterousia sp. (assembly GCA_045646605.1). GTDB lineage: Bacteria > Pseudomonadota > Alphaproteobacteria > Rs-D84 > Rs-D84 > Enterousia. Next base: position 54,759 of record JAZRLA010000016.1, on the reverse strand, counting down.
CCGGGGCAACAACACGGCGACGGCGTTCCACAAAAACGGAATCGCCCTTTTTACTTTGCACCGCCCCCAAAGTTACAGATTTTCCAAGTGTCAGCGTCGCCATATTTCACCCTTTGTTATTAATTATTGGTTATTTTCCTCGTTTTCCGCAACCGTTATACCGAACGCGATTTCACGCGCCTTCATAATTACACGCCCGGCAAGACGATTACTCATGGTTTCTTCGCCAAGTATTTCCACCAATTCATCTGATGCCAAATCCGCCAAGTCAGAAAGCGTTTTAATACCCGCCGCACCAAGTTTCATAATGATTGGACGTTTGATAAAATCAAAGTTTAACAAATCATCAGTCATACCAAGTTTGTGGCCTTCTTCGAAGTAATTCTTTTCGATCTTTTCAAGATACGACTTCGCACGATTTTGCAATTCGACCGCCAATTCAGTATTGAACCCTTCGATTGATTCAAGTTCTTTTAGTTCAACAAACGCAACTTCTTCGATTGTACGAAAACCTTCGGAAACCAGTAATTGTGCAATCATTTCATCAACATCCAAACCGGTCATAAAGAGTTCGGTTTTTTCTTTGACTTCTTTGGACCGACGTTCTTGTTCTTCGGCCTCGTTCAAAACGTCGATATTCCAACCCGTTAATTGTGACGCAAGACGAACATTTTGCCCACGACGACCAATCGCAAGTGATTGCTGGTCTTCGTTCACAACGACAACCGCGCCACGTGTATCTTCGTCAACGATGATTTTTGCAACCTTGGCCGGTTGCATTGCGTTAACGATGAACACCGCCGGGTCTTCGGAATACAAAATAACATCAATTTTTTCACCATGGCATTCATTGATAACCGGCTGAATACGTGTTCCCTTGATACCAACGGTCATACCGACCGCATCAATGGATGGGTCCTGGGTTTCAACAGCGATTTTTGCGTGCGAACCCGGCGCACGTGCCACAGATTTAATCTTAATGATGCCTTCGTATATTTCCGGAACTTCTTGGGTAAAAAGTTTTTCCATAAACAACGGATGTGTGCGGGTTAAAAAGATTTGTGGCCCCGAATTTGAACGCGCAACATCCATAATCAGCGCGCGCACGCGGTCACCAACCCCAAGGCGTTCGCCCGGAATAAGTTCTGTATTTTTGATATAACCTTCGGCCTTGCCATTTATATCAACATAAACATTACCAAATTCAATACGTTTTACAACGCCATTGATAATGTCGCCAATATTATCTTTGAATTCTTCGTATTGACGGCCTTTTTCCGCATCGCGTACGCGCGCGGTCATAATTTGACGCGCGGTTTGAAAAGCCATACGGCCAAATTCAGGTTCCGGCAATGGGTCTTCGACAACATCACCAACCGATGGATTCTTGCTGTATTTCTTGGCTTCGGCCACGGTCAACATTGTGAACGGGTTATATTCTTCACCCATGGATTCCGGCGATTCAATAACATCAAACAAACGCTTTACATGAATGGATCCGTTTTTGCGGTCGATATTGGCAACAATATTAAATTCTTCACCATATTTATGCTTTGCAATTTTTGCGATTGCAATTTCCAATGATTCAAAAACGGTTTCACGATCAATCTGCTTTTCGGATGCCAAAGAATCAATGGACAACAGCAAATCTTGACGCGGCATAGAAACAAACGACATTTATTATCTCCCTTGGTTGGTGTGTGTATCGTTTATCTGTAAGGGCGGGGTTTTTACGCCCCGCCCTTAAAATTTAATCTTTTAAGAACGACTTGATTATAACACCGAATCGAACAATTGCAAATGTTTTTTTAAGTGTTAGTGTAAGTGGGTAGTGGTCAGTAGCGGCTGCAATTAGGTCGTAATCGCGCGATTGATTCCAGAATCTACTAACCACTAACACTAATAATATATTTGACGGGCCCTTTTTTCGGCACTATACTTGCACATGATGAAGACCATAAATAGGTATTTTATACGGCAACTGACCATGACATTTACTTTGTTGCTGTTGATTTTGACTGGACTTGCATGGATGGTCCAGATTGTTGCGATGATGAAATTCCTTGTTAATTATGGTGTAGAAATCGGCAGTTTTTTGGGACTTACCGCAATGATGGTTCCATTTATAATTTCGATAATTTTGCCATTTGTGGCTTTTATTTCTGTGTTGTTCGTATATAATAAGATGATCAGCGATAACGAGGTTGTGGTCATGGCATCCGCCGGATGTTCACCGGCACAAATCGCACGACCGGCGTTATTGCTTGCGGGAATTTTGGTTGGGGTGCATTTTATTTTAAACCTGTGGATTGTACCCGTCACCCAGGCAAAGTTTTACGATACGCAATGGAATTTGCGTTACGGATTGGCACATATGAAATTACAAGAAAGCGCATTTACCGAATTGTCACGTGGATTGGTGGTTTATGTGGACAAGGTTTCCGGCCATGATTTAAGTGAAGTTATGTTGTCCGATATGCGGGATCCAAAATCACAGATTACTATTTTCGCGCGAACCGGAAAATTAGTCGCCACAATACGTGGACTTTCGATTGTGATGACAGATGGTTCATTACATGCGATAAATAATGGCGCCGTGATCGGAACATTTGACACATTTGATATGGATTTAAGTATCACAGAAAAGAATAATGATACCGCGTTCAAGGTACGTCGCATGCCTACGGGTGCACTTGTAAAAAGTTTGCAAACGGATGTCGCCCCGAAACAGTATAAGGCAATTATGTCTGAGTTGTGTAATAGGTTGTTTGGACCAACAATGAATTTTATTTTAGTCGCAATTTGTTTGGCAATTTTGTTGCGTTCTTCGTTATTAAGACGACGGACAAGTTTTGCACCTGCGATTTCCGTAATCGCGATGGCTGGGGTTATGGCGGTATTCATGTCAATGTCTAATATGTTGATAAGTATTAACGATTTTTGGTTAATGGGGGGCGGTATTGCGATAGTACTTGGGATAACAATGGTGGTGTTGCTTAGAAAATGAGAAAATTTATCATTGCTTTTGTATCGGTATTATTCGTAAACACCGCTTTTGCAATATCGGTGAATCAAAATGAACCCGCAAAAATCAAGGCAGACAAAATAGAATACAGTCTTAAATCTGGCACATTAAAAACAGTTGGCAAGACCGAGATCACAAATAAATCCGGTCAAAAAATTACATTGCGTGATTCATATATCACAAATAACGGCAAGAATTTATCCGCGGATGACGTTCAATTATGGCTTGGTAAACATGTGTACTTGGAATCCGAATCTTTTTCAAAGGAAGGTGACATAACAATTGCCCAAGATGCGATGTTCACCGCATGCAAAAACTGTGACGATTATGGTGAAGCGTGGGAAATAACCGCGACACGCGCCAAACATAATCTTGATAAACGTATGCTTTATTTTAAAAACATGGTATTTTGGATTTATGATTTACCGGTGATGTGGTTACCTTATTTTAGTATGCCAGATCCGGGCGTAAAACATAAAACCGGTTTTCTGACGCCAAATTTGGAATCAACAAACAAAATGGGAACCCAGATAAATATTCCTGTGTATTTTTATATATCGGACACACATGATATTACGACGACTTTTTCTTATTTAACCAAAGAAAATCCGTTGTTTCAATTGGAACATCGGTTGAACCTTTCACATGCGGAATTCCGTTCACGCGGATCGTTTACGCATAATCGTGAAGGTGAAAACAGGTGGCATATTTTCAATGACGATATCATTGAGCTGGGTGAAAATGCACGTGCCACGATATTTCTTGATCGTGCATCAGATAAAACATACCTACAAAAATACGGATTCTATGACGAACAACCTTACCTGGATTCGGGGGCACGTGTAGAATTATTTGGTCAATCGGGTTATGTTATTGCGGATGCGCATATATTCCAAGAACTTCGTAATGATATGTACAATTATTCGGTACCAAATGGGAACATATTACCAAATATACGTGGAACATACCAAACAAAACCATTGTTTGCCGCAACATATGCGACATTTATGGGTGATATTCTTGGGATATCGGGGGACGGAATTTCATCTGAACGCGTAATTGGCGAAGCACGCATAACTTCGCCTTGGACAATTTTTGGTGGCAACCGCATTACGGCAAGCATTGCCGCCCGTTATGATATTTATAATTTTAACGATACCCCGATGGTGGATGGATCGATTTATTCGGGCGTTCGCGATAGGTTTTTACCGAGTGGCTATTTGGAGTGGGGATTACCATTGTTTAGACCGGGCGAAAGATGGACAAATGTTGTTGAACCGCGGGCCCGTATAACCGCGATGCGGCATACACGTGAAAATCAATTTGCCGCTGACAACGATTCTGCAGGCGCCCTGCTATCTGATGCGACTTTATTTTCCAACAATCGTTTTTCGGGACTTGATTTGTGGGAAAACGGAACATTTGCGGACTATGGCCTGCGTTGGGCGGCTTTTAATCCAGACGGCGAGACGATTGAAACCTTCTTTGGTCAAACATACGATTTTACAAAACGCGAAGCAACCGACCCCAACAGCGGTTTTCGTAACGGTCAATCCGACTATGTTGGTCGAATCGGATATAATAATATGAAATGGGTTGACATATATTCAAGATTTCGTTTTTCCCAAGAAAATTTTGGATTGCGGCACATTGAAACAAATGCGGTTATCGGTACACCACGAAACTTTTTGAATGTTGGGCATATTTGGTCAAAACAATTTGCCGATGTGCAAACCGCAACGGAATCTATCCATGAATTTGCGGGCGGTATTGGTTTTGCGATAACCGACCGATGGTCTGTACGATGGACGGGTATATACAACGCAACCGACGAACGGTTTCAACAACATAATGGTATGATATACTATGAACATCCGTGTTATTATTTAAGTGTTGGATATAAACGTGATAATGCATATAAAGAAGATTATGTCGGAAATACAACTTTTCAATTTAGATTCGGTATAAGTATGGATGGGAAACATTATTAAAAAGGAGAAAAAATGAAAAAATTTATTCTTGGGATGGCCGGATTGTTTATGGCGGTATGTGCAAATGCGGCAACGGTTGTTGCGACGGTTGACGGGAAACCTGTGACCGATACAGACATTACCGCACGAACAAAATTAATGGCACGCCAAGGTAACACCGCAACAGATAATCGTCGCCAGGCCTTACAGAATATAATTGATGACAGTGTAAAATTAAACTATGCCGCAAAATTTAATGCGGTGCCGTCCGATAAAGATGTTGACGCGGAATTAAAACGCATGAACTTAGGTGACCTTAGTGCATCCGAACGCGAAATGGCACGAAATGCCGTACGGGCAAATGTTGCATGGCAAGTAATAGTGGCTCGAACAATTATGCCAACGGTTGATGTGACCGATGAAGATATAAAAAATGAAAAAATATCACTTGAACGTGAACACGGGTTACCGATTGAAATGACAATGGTGCGATTGCTTTCGGTACCTGGGGATGTTGTAAAAAAATTAACCCGACCCAAAAGTTGCAATGATGCGATTGATATCGCGACAGGCCTTGGCGGAAATCCGCAAAAATTTACCGCGGCCCAATATGAATTGGCACCCGACATTCGTGAAAGTATCGCGGGGTTAAGTAAATTAACCTGGTCAAAACCAACCGCGGATGGTGCGGTGTTTTTGGTTTGCGACACTAAAAAGACAAAAGAATACGGAAAACTTGATAACATAATAAAACAAAACGCAATATATAAACAATCTATGTTCATTGCTGACCAACAACTTAAACAGTTGCGTCGCCGTGCGGTTGTAATTATAAATGATGACAGGTATAAGTTATAATGAAAACAATTCTATTTAATTTAACCGATGCGGAATTAGAAAAGTTTGTCACCGATTTGGGACAACCGCGTTTTCGTGCAAAACAAATTCGCGAATGGTTATCGCGTGGCGCACCAGATTTTTCGGTAATGAAAAATTTACCAGAAAAACTTCGCAATGATTTAGATATGTGCGCCGAAACTTTGCCAGTGAAAGTTATAAAAAAATTGCAATCGTCTGACGGTCAGACAACCAAGTTTTTATTAGAACTGGCGGATTCCGAGCAAATTGAATGTGTGTTGATGCGAACCAGTTATGGCAACAGTGTTTGTGTCAGTTCCCAGGCCGGTTGTGCAATGGGGTGCAAATTCTGTGCAAGTACGTTGCTTGGGCTTAAACGCAATTTAACCGTGAATGAAATTTTTGCACAAATACTTGTTGCCCAATGGGAATTGCGTAATGATAAATTTGCCGAAAAATCTATTCATGCAAATGGCGATGCAAACAACGATGATGTTTCACATATTGTAATTATGGGAACCGGCGAACCGTTACAAAATGTGCAAAATGTTATTGGGTTTATGGAACGCGCAAATGGCGAAATGGGAATCGGGTGGCGACGTATCACGGTTTCAACCTGTGGAATTGTGCCGGGAATATATGAATTAATTGACTGGGGTCGACCGATAAATTTGGCGATATCGTTGCATGCGCCGAACGATGAATTGCGCCGGAAATTGATGCCGATTGCGAACAAATATAGTATTGCGGAAATAATGGATGCGGCGCTTCAATTTACCGACTTGCATAATCGGCAATTGATGATAGAATACTTGCTGGTTGCGGACAAAGACGGTAATTTACTGAATGCGACGATGGAATGTGCGGAAGAATTGTCGAATTTGGTGCGCGGGAAAAATTGTATGGTAAACCTTATACCATGGAACACAGTGGCGGAACGCGAATTTACCGCACCGTCGGGAAACGCGGTGCATCGGTTCCAAGACATTCTTATTAAAAATGGTATTCACGCCCGCATTCGCCGTGAACGTGGAACAGACATAGGTTCGGCGTGCGGACAACTGAGAATCAAAGGAAAGAATTAAGGGGGCATATCGGCAGAGAGAGTACAAATCAAAAAGGAAAAAAGATGAACATAGAATATATAACCTGCAGCGGTATCGGTCCACATAACGATATATCAGAAATTATCAATCTTGGTAAAAACTATGAAAATGCAGAATTTGCGGTTCAGGTAAGTCGTGAAAAATTTTTCCCATATAATGATAAGTATAATTTCTTTCGAACATTGGTTGCCACATGCACCGTGAATGACGTGAATCTTGCAATGCATGTGAATCTTGAATATAGGACAGATTTGTGTCGCGGAATTGTCCCGGAATTTTTTCAAGATTTATGGAGTATCAAGCGTCAAAAAGGAACACAGAATGCGGACAAACCTGTTATCGGTCGGGTTCAAATAAATATAAACGGCGGAAATGATAAATTTACGTTTTATGCCGATAAAGTCGCAGACATAATTCGCGCATACCCGGATATTAAATTTATTTTTCAATATGCGCCTGTACAAAAAAAGCGCATACAACGACTTGATAAACAAGGCGTCCCATTTGCGTTGTTATATGATGTTTCGGGCGGCGAAGGTAGATTGTCGCGTGATTCTTGGGGTGGTATTATTTTACCGGGCCATCAGACGGGATATGCGGGTGGTTTGTCACCGGACAATGTTGTTGAAAATTTGAATTACATAAACACACTTTTGCCAATGGAATATTCGACATGGGTTGATGCCGAAGGAAAATTAAAAAGTCCGGGGCCAGACGAGAAAAAATTGTTTGACACCGCGTTGGCCGAAAAATATATTGCACGCACATATCGATGGCAAATTTTACACGGTTATAACAAGTAAAAAATATCGCCGAAATTCGGCGATATTTTTAATTAATGCTTTTCCTTTGTTCGACCATATAACCCAAAACGAAGAAATGATTTTTTTTGTTCAATTCGTTCGATTTGTTGTTGAGAATTTAATTTTTCATACAAAAAATCGACAATGATGTTCGGGGTTGGGTTTGGAATATTTGTTAATCCGTCTTTTGGGTCAAAGTTCATATGTGTTCCAAGTTCCCATTCCAAATGCATCCAAAGATTATACCAATCAAAAGAATCCATTGACAACGGCATATCGTCGTCCGCAAGCTTGGTTGTTTTGGTTATATCACATTCTTTTAAGGCCGCATGTGTTTTTTCCATAATAAATTCGCGTGTCCATTTTTTTATTTGCATTATAATACCCCTTGGTAATTGACAATTTTTAGATTAGCATCAAAATATAACTTTGTCAAAAAAAATTAAATCTGCGTTTATTGCTGGGTTGACTTTTTTTTACAAAAGGTGCTAAGATCCCCTTGTATCAATAAACATAAGGAGAAAACAAGCATGAAAAAGATACTTTTATATGGTGCCGCGATTGCCGCAATTGCCAGTTGTTCGGCCAAAGAAGAAACAAACGATGTCAAAATCTTTGATGCATCTTGCGAAAAGGTTGCCGTTTTTGAACAGGGTGATATGATTGTTAAATGCCCGGTCAATGAAACATTGGTTTCGTTACAGGGACAAGAACCGACCGGTATGTTTGTGCAGGGCGGGGACTTTAATTTTGCCGACGCGGCCGCTGATGCGGAACATGTTTATGTAAACGTTATTCCGGCGGGCGCATACGAATGGGCGGCCCAAAAGGAATACCGCATTATGGTAAAGAATCCGGTTTTTGATGAAAATTCTCTTTATACCGTTAGTGTTTTGGTTGAAGAATAAAAATGTTCATCATATAAAAACCAGACCACCGAAATTCGGTGGTTTTTTATTATATTGCAAAAAATGATAAATCGGAATATAATCACAATGTGTTAAAAAGGAGTCAAAAATGCTAACATTAATTTTTGTAATTTTGAAATTAACAAAGGTTCTTAACTGCTCTTGGTGGTGGATAGTGTTAACATTGTTATTGGATTTTGGTGTTATACGGATTTTGTAATTGCCACAATGAAACCACAGGGCCCGCGCACGGCGGGTCTTTTTTCAGCGTAGATTTAAAAGGGGAATTTTATGAACGGTTTTTTTGGTGAAATAGTGGGTTATTTATCTGGGGCTTGCACAACGTTGGCATTTTTACCCCAGGCAATAAAGTCCATCATTACAAAAAATGTATCGGGGCTTTCTCTGTACATGTATATCATATACTGCCTGGGCCTGGTTTTTTGGGTTCTTTACGGTGTATATTTGCATTCGTTTCAAATAATGCTGTTTAATAGTATCACCCTGGTATTCAACGGAATAATATTATACATGATAATTAAATCTGGTTTAGGGCGTAAAAAGAAATAAGATTATTTGGCGGTTGATGCCTGCGCGCAACCCGTGACGATTTCGCTTTACTTCGTTTGCGAAATCTACTTGGTTTCGAACCTGTGGTTCTCATCTCACCACTCATAGCCAAAACAAAAACACCCCAAAAGGGGTGTTTGTGTTTTGGTGGGAGTATGTTTGCACTAATCGAGCAGAAAATAAGCAAAGATTCGCTGATTTAATGCAATGGGTGAAAGAATTTAAAGATAAATGGCTAATTTCACCCGAGGGTGAAATTTGATTGTCATCTAAAAATATGATATAATTGTGGACATGATAAGGAGAGAGAAATGCGCACACCAAAGATTTTGAGTTGTATATTGTTGGGAATGGTATCAATTAATGTTTCGTTCGCTGACATTGATGGGATAGATTTAGATATAGAAGGAACATCCCCGCTTTCATATAGTGCAAATAAAGAAAATTGTGATGGTGGAAGCTTGTCGGATTGTACAAATGCCGGACTAGAACCTGGTGATTGGCTTTTGAATTTTTCGTACGGAACAGTAAAAGGTGTATCAAATTGTAGTGGTCAAAATGGTTTGCAAATTGGTGATTTTGGTAATATCACAGAGCAAGAGTATAGGTATATTGATAAAAGAATTTGGACAACGAACGAAAATATGTTAGATGTTGCATCTGGTGAAAAACAGTATTGTTGGTGCAAAGCGAAAGGTCTGTATAATTTAAAAACAGATACGAGCCCAAAGATGTTGTTTTCACAAGCACCGTGGGTATTTCATCCTTTAATGTCGGATGCAAACTATTGTGTTCGATACTGTGCCGAAGAATGTGCCAAAACACTCAAAGTAAAAACTTCTGATAGGGCCGCAGCATTTTTTGGTAAATATGCACTATTTAAAAGTTCTGGTGATACTGCGGCAAAGATATCGTGCGAAGAAAAAGTTGATAATAATGTATATGTAAAGGAAGAAGATAAATGTATACCTGTAGATGTGTGTAATTCATCTGATAAGAATGTACGCAGTAAATATTGCATAAATTCCGTTAATGATATAGATATAAATATCAAAGGAACCCATGCACGCGTATACAGTTATAATGATAAGTTCAAAACTAACAAATGTATAGCAAATATGGCTGGCAAGGGCGCGGATTGGCCTGCTTCGGATTGCGAAAAGGTTGGTTTAAAACGCGATGAATGGTTAGTGCAATTCCCTTATGGTACAGTAAAAGGTAAGTCAAAATGTAGTGGCTATAAGGGTACCAACATAAGTGACATAGAAAATAAGAATGCTACGGTTAAAATAAAAACAACAGATGAAAATTTATTAGACACAACATCTGGTGAAAAAAATTATTGTTGGTGCAAAGCAACCGGTTTATACACACGTATGACAGATACTACACCAAAATCAGTATTTGCACATAATTCATGGGTATATATTGGCGACAAAAACGGAGGTTGGGGAGCTTATGGTTGTGATGTAAACTGTGAAGAAGCTTGTGCCGAAGAAGTAAGAAAAAATGATTATAATTTCAGACAACCGATATTTTTCGGAAAATAAAACTAAAAGGACTAATCAAATGAAACTTTTATATATTATACCGGTTGTATTTGGTTTGTGTGCTTGCGATAAAACGCCTATTTATACATCAAACAAAATGGACTGTGCTGGTGAGAAAGTTAATGTAAAAATTTATAAAGATTATGTTGTTTTCTCCTCTAAAGATACGAAACATCGTTTTGATTTAATAGAACAATTGTTTGGAGAATACGATGATATGCCGGCTATCAATATGTATGAAAAAAACGCAGCTGTGTATGCTAATTCTTCAAAGACAGGAATAGGTATCGTTTTTAATGGTGAGGAATGTTTTTTTGATTCTCCAGAATCTGATGATATGTTAAAAAGCAGAAAGTATAAACTTCAATCAAAAACGCAAAAAATTGATGAAAAACTGATAGAAAAGATATTTTCTGCTCATGAATTTGAACGAAATGATAAAGATTTATATGATGCCGCAGACAAAGGTTATTTGAATAAAGTAAAAGAGTTAGTTGCACAAGGATGTGATGTTAATTATGTTTGTAAAGATTCTTGTGCGGACTGGACACCTGTAATGATAGCTGCAACCAATGGACATTTGGATGTTGTTAAATTTTTGTTAGAAAATGGCGCAAATCCAAATGCACAAAACAGATATGGCCGAACAGCTATATCATTTGCGATTAGTTATAAATTTAAACCTATTGTTGAAACATTGTTAGATTATGGTGCAGACCCAACCATAGAAAGTCAAGATAAAGACAAACCGAATTCTGGCATGGCCGGTGCACTGGCAACTTCTATATCTGACCCAGATTCATATGAAATTCTTAAAATACTTGTATATAAAACAGGAAATGTTAATTTTGAATTTTGGGATTATACACCTTTGATGATGGCGGTTAGATATGATGATTATGATTTTGCTAAATATTTATTGGAAAAAGATGCTGATGTTAATCATACAAAAAGCATAAAACAAGAAGATGGTAGTGTTGTGAAACACACAATCAGGGGATTGGCAGAATCTAAAAAAATGCAGGATTTAATAGATTCTTATGCTATGTCAATCGATAAATAATACATTAAATAAATACATTTATTGGAATGTTTTTGTAAAGGTGCCACAAAGGCACCTTTATGATTTAATTTATTGTTATATACCCACACACTCTCTGGTTTGCTCCGTTTTTCCCATATATGGCTTATCTTGGAAAAATAATTTCGGTTGTTCTAGGTGTGTTTTAGGCTTGTTTATGGCTATTTTAAACAACAAATACACCCTATGGTGTATTGGTCTGAACATTTCAGCGCAAATGGCTTTTAAACTATACAATTTAAACAGTTTATCTTTAACTGTATAGATTTAATAGTAAATACGACCCTGTTTTGCTCCCGCCTTTTCCCGTTCTCTCTTGGTAATTCTATCATATAGTAGAAAATTTTTCCACGCAAATACAGATTCTTATCGGGACCTGCATAACACTTTGCCATACACTTTTTAAACATAATCAAAATCCTTTGGTTTTATGAAAGTGCCTGTGCAAAAAAGTGTTGGAATTCTAAGGTTTTCAATTTTTGATAAATTTGAAAAACAAAAAGAAAAACCAGCGCAAATGCCTGGTTTTCTAAGTAAATTTACTGGTGGGAGTGGGTGGTGCCTCGATACACAATAATAAAAATTAAAAAATTTATTTTCATAAATTTTTAAAATTTTTCTAATTGTGTATTCTCGTATTCGCTCGCGCGGCACTATGTGCCGGCTGCGCGCAACCCCTGAGGAGTTCGCTTTACTTCGTTTGCGAAATCTACTTGGTTTCGAACCTGTGGTTCTCATCTCACCACTCATAGCCAAAACAAAAACACCCCAAAAGGGGTGTTTGTGTTTTGGTGGGAGTGGGTGGGCTTCAGACGCCTTAGTGGTGGGAGTGAATCGATTTCAGACGCAGCCCATTTTGACCCCAAACAAGCGTTTTTTCGCCGTTTTTAACCTAATTTCACCCGTTTTTTATTAGGTTGCCTGGCAATTGCACAGCACTTTTCTAACATAACGCGAATTTTGGAAAAAGTAAACGATTTTTTAAACAATCACGGTATTTTTCTATCATAATAGAAATTTTGTTGATTTTTGTAATTTTTTCTATTATATTAGAAATAACAAGGGTGAAATACGATGGAAAAACTTATACAGCGTCCAGAATATCTGGAAAAATTGAAAAAATGGTCAAACGATACCAGTATGATAAAAATCATAACTGGCGTTCGTCGTTGCGGCAAATCCAAGTTGTTGGTATTGTTTGAACAGTATTTGTTAGAATCCGGCGTTGATAAATCACAGATACATAGAATAGACCTGGACCTGTTGGAAAACGCGGAACTTTTGGCCCCGATGAAATTGTATAATCATATATTGGGTTTGCTTGTCCCAGATAAATTGAATTATGTATTTTTGGACGAAATACAAATGGTGCCAGATTGGCAGAAAACCGCGAACAGTTTGCGAAACAAAGAAAACATAGATTTATATCTGACCGGGTCAAATGCGTATATGTTTTCCAGCAAATTGGGAACCATACTTGGTGGCAGGTATACAGAAATAAAAATGCAACCGTTGTCGTTCAAAGAATATGTTGGTGGTATACATGATTTTGAAGAATTTAAACTGCCTGATGGTTCATCAGGATACTTATTATCGACCCCCAGTATAATGACAGATTACCAAAATTATATAACCCAAAGCGGTTTTCCACAAACCATGAAATATAACGGCGATATGGATTTGATAACAGATTACTTGATGAATTCTGTGTATAACAACACCGTAAATAAAGATATCATAGAACGCTATAAATTGCGGAATCCTGCTAAGTTGACGGAGGTTGTTAAGTTTATATTTGATAACATATCGCACGAGACCAATATATTAAACATAGAACACCAATTAAACGATATGGTCAGCAACGATACCATAAACAAATATATAAATGGTTTGTTGGAAAGTTATATGCTTTATCGTTGCGACAGGATGGATTTAAAGGGCAAGAAGATACTGACCGCTTCGCCAAAATACTATGTTTGCGATGTCGGACTTCGCCGCGCTTTGTTGGGCAGAACCATAGGTGACGAAGGCAAAATACTTGAAAATGTCGTTTACCTTGAACTGTTAAGACGCGGATATACCGTATATGTCGGCAAAGTAAAAAAACAAATGGAAAATGGCGAAACAAAACAATTGGAGGTGGATTTTGTTGCAACCAAAGATAATGGTTTGGTTGAATACTATCAGGTTTCTAAATCCACAGCCGATGAAGATGTCTTGGCCCGCGAATTGAAATCGTTAAAAGAAATAGACGACAATTATCCAAAGTATCTTTTGACACTGGATTCCGGCACAGGCGTTCGCGACGGCATACATCACATAAACGCTTTGTCGTGGTTGTTGGAAAAGTAAAAATCAAGACATTATGACAGTGAAATACCTTTTATACCCATCGCATTTATGGTATAATTAGTAATAATGTTATGTAGGAGACAAAAATTTTTATCTATAATTTGTCTCGGTGCTTTGGTACCGATTTTTGCCCATGCCGACGAAGCGGATTTAGTTGCTGCATTGCAGAATACATATTCCGCGTGTATTGGAATTGATGAAGCCCTTGCCGATTTGAAAAAAATGGCGGGAATCAACACCGCAATTACTGGTGTCGGAACCGGACTTGGTGCTGGTGCAACGATTGTTGGCATTGTAAAAGAACAAAAGGACCAATTGGCCGACAAACTTAAACTTGAAAAATTGCGTGCAATCGAAGAACGCCGCATGCAAAGTGAAACGCCGCCAACATCAAATGAAGACCTTGATGCTGTTTCTCGTGGATTCGATAATTTGTGGGGACAAAATACCGAAGATAAAAATAAAGATTCCGAAATCGATAAACTGGACCGTCAATCAAAATCACTTGGTCATTGGCGCACGGGATTGCTTGCCGGAAATACCGCAACTAATGTAGCCGGAGCAATTATCGCCGGGAATAATAGAACAGACGGGGATTTACAGAATCAAATAGATAATTGCAAAACTGCAATCGGTGAACTTCGTCGTGCAAGAGCACAAGCACGAATTGATGGTGTTGATGTAGGTGAAGCAAATACAATTATTTCGGCTTGTGAAGGTTTTGAAACCGTTGATATATCAAAGATAAATACCCGTGCCAAGGGTGCAATGATTTCAAGTGCTATTGGTGCAACAACGGGACTTACCGGAACAATAACCAGTGGTATTGCAAACAGCGATTCGGTTCGCAACCAAGGCGAAGGTGGCACACGCACCGATAAAGAAAAAAATCTAAACACCGCATCAAATATTTTGGCGGGCGCATCAACGGTGGCATCTGGTGTTGCGACGGTATTTAACGCAACGCAAATATCGGCAATTAAAAAAGTGGCCGATGTCGCCACAAAATGTACGGAGGCATTAAAATGAAACGAATTTTAATCGCACTCTTTGCAATTTTTGTATGTGGTAAAACTTTTGCCGAACCAAACGGTGGTTTTATTCCATCGATTCCGCCTATTTATGCTCACCCGGATGTTGTCGAATATGCTATAGGAAAATATGTTGTTGCACCATATGACCCAAACAAAGTAACCGCGGCATACGAGCAATATATGAATCAAAATGACGGAACAATCACATTAGAAAATCTGCAACAAAAGGTTTGCCCCGCGGGTGGCATGGATTATGCCCGGTGTAAAGAATTCACCAATGCATTGATGATACCATATTACGATGTATGTGATAGTGGCAAAGGGAAATCAGGTGGCAAAGAACATTGTGAAAAAAACTTTTTCTATTATGCGGCACCAAAGAATTTGAGTTTTGGAAATGGAACATACGTCCGTCTAAAAGAAGCAATCGGTCTTGCCCAAGAATATGCATTGGTCAAAGATAAACAAAAGGTTGTTTGTGTATCCACCAAAGGAAATTCTAAAAAGACCGATACAATTTGGTGCACCAGTATTGATAAAAAACATTTTTACGAATTCAAATTCAACAATATCAAAGAAACCAAGGATGATTATATAAAACAATCTATGCTTCGGGCGGTATGCAAAATGCATAACACCACATACACTGTTGGTGGTGTTGGGGCCGCAACCATAGGTGATGCACCAGGTCTTTCGTATCCAGATTCATGTGAAACCGACAATAAAGTTATATGCGGGAACATAAATAAATCTCTAAATAGTTTTTCGTATAAATCGCAAATTGGAACAAGTGATGTTCCACCAACTGGTAAACACACAACATGTGTCATAGAACGCGTTATCAAAGATGTGTCAAACTTGCGCACGGCGTATAGCATTGATAACACTGTATTCAAAAATGTTCAGGTTTTGGCAGGCGAAGACATTGATAACAAAATAAAACAATATGTTAAACAAGAATTACAAAAACAAAAAATAACATTCAATGAAAAATCATTTCGTTGTTCTGGGTCCACGAATGTAATCAGCGCTGGTGAAGTTATAACCTGTTATGTTAATGACAAGCCTGTTGATTTCTTGTTTGCGGATTTATCTGAATGGAAAGGCATAAACAAACGCGGTGGTGCCCAGGCAATGGATTGCATAGTATCTGGTGGAACATTTGATGGAAAACGTTGCATAAATTTGAATCAAAAACAATGCGAAATGTTACGCAGTGCAAATTTAAAAACCTGTCCCAAATGCAATATGGCAAAATGGGATGCAAAAAATAATGTTTGCACATTGCCCAGCAGTGCCGCCGCTACAAACTTTCAAAAAGATATAAAACTTGTGGGAATGGCGGCTGGTGCGGTTGCATCCGTTGCAATTACAATCGCCACAGCTGGAACCGCTGGATTGACGATTGGGGGATATATCATACTTGGTGTTGAAACAACAGGTGCCGGACTTGAATTATGGTCACAATCAAAAATAAACAAATTGTCTGATGAATTCTTTTTAAAATCGAATAATTGCTATTCTGAAAATTGCGCGGCCCAGTTAATAGAAACATATCTAACAGACCTTGCTGCGATTGACCGCGACCTAACCAAAGACGAAGCGGATGCTGTTGATAAAGAAATGGCAAGATTGTTTGAATTGATACCAACTGATTCAAATTGGTGGATTAATAATTTAAGGACCGATGATGGTGAATCATTCCTTGAAAAAGCCGACAATGGTCATTGGACCGCAGCACAAGTATGGCGAGCGATTGGTATAGGTATGCAATTCGCAGGTATCGTATCATCGGTCACAGGGTGGATAATTAAAAAGACCGGATATTTAGAAAAGACCCTGGATAGAACATCAAAAATACTACTAAAAAATGCAAGAATCGCAGAGAAAAATATTGTAAAATACGAAAACTTATCCGATATAGATAAAGAATTTTGGGTACTGTGGAAAGAATATGCTCCAAAGAACCAAACCTTTGAACAATTCAAGGCTATGACAAACGGTAACTTAGATGAGATGAAAGAAATGGCCGCAGGATGGCGTGGCGGTCGCAGTTCTCGTCAGGTTGTTAGACCTGAAGTTACACAGCAAATTCAAGATTTAAAATACAAAGAACTAGACCAAATACTAGAAGAAAATACTTTGAAATCCAAATATGGAATTTTAGATTTGCCATCGGATCCTGATGAATTGTCCAGATTATACAAACAACATCCCGATTTAAAAAATGCGATAGATGCACACGCACATACACGAAGTCAAATATATGATTTGGAACTAGAGTTGCTTGATACACCATATTCAACATATAACCCTGAATTTACCCGTGTATCTAAACAATACCAGCAAAAAATCGCTGATGTTGATATTGAAAAAAAGAAAGCATGGCAAGAGTACCAAAAACTGCACCCATCTGCAACGATGGATGAGTTTAACAAAACAGATGCATACAAACAATTTGCAGAACAAGAACAAGCCATCAGACGAGATTATCAGTTTGAGGTTGCAGAAAAATTTCCACTTGAAAATCTTGGAAACGTTGTAAATGAACGTGCTGACGATTTTGCTGAAATCATAGCAAATAATCCAGAAATAAAAGCGAAACTGGATCCAGATAGTTGGAAAAAACTTGTTGAGGCAGAAAATGGGCAAGCAGATGCTTTAATAGAAAAACTTGCAGAAGATCCAACAATAAAATCTAAATTGAGTCCCGACTGGCAAAAACTTGACCCGGACCAACGTAGACGAGAAATGGCAGAGTTGATAAAAACAGATTCTGATGTACAATGGATTGTAGATTCTATTTATCCAGAGTTGAGGTCTACAAAAACAGAACGTACCGCTATTGTGCAACAAATTGTGGATAAATATTCACAAAAAACATCAACTCAAGCTCCTGATATTTCTAGTGATTACTTAACAACAGCGGGGGGATATTATACGCCAGGCACAAACAATATTGCCTTGAATCCATATGCACAATTTAAAACTTCTGATGGTATGGTTGAAACCATGGCTCACGAACACGGACATTTTATCGATTATACACAACCAAATGAAGGGGCGATGGGTGAACAATTTTCACACTATGCAAAATCACTGTATTCTAGTCGGCCAGAAGATGGGTATCGTATTTCTTTGACAGAACAAAGTTCGTTTAAAATAGGCCCAAATGTTTCACATGAGGCAACAGGCACAACCCATTATAGCCATGGTAAAGAATACGATTTAGAACGTGCGAAAGAATCGGAAAGGATTTTGCAAGAAAACAATAAATATGATAAAGAAGTCTTTGACGAAATAGTTGAAGCACATAGTTCAGAGGCAGCATTGGGTGCCACAGGAATAGGAGTAACAGTTGGTACAACAAAATCAATAATTCAAAAAAAGGAAAAGAAATGATTATACAAGATACACGCAAATATCGTGAATACATAAAAGAAACAGAAGACAAAGTGAATAAGCTGTATAATAATGCTATTGCTAATGTTATACCGGAAACATGCAAGAAAAACATAGAAAGCATCCGTAGCAAAATATTCGGAGAACTCGTCGTGATAAACGGAAAATTAGCAAACAACTATCTTATTACGCCATCGGATTGGGAAAATTACAAAAAACAAATAGACGAGTTGTACAAAGAAATGTCTGATAAAGTAAATCAAATCATTGCAAATTTATCACACACACAAGCAAACGTACGATAAGAAACTTCCCAAGCAATGCACCTGGGATGTTTCTTATATCATAAACAAATTGTTTTATTTTCCGTATTATGTGTAATAACATAATTAAAGTACCATTGGGAACAATATATAAACAAGCCACATTATTAACAAAATAAATCCGCTTAATAATGCGCTTCCGAATTTGCCCTGCATGATTTTATATAATGCAAAACAAATATCAAACATTAGCAACAATCCAACAGGGATTGCCTTGATATAAAAATTCATCAATTCGGCATCATTGTTGCATAGACTTGCTACTCTGCCAGAAATATCAACACAACCATTTTGCATGAATATCCAATAAGTAAAATATCCCAACCAAAACAACACCCAACCATTAAGGTATACACAAATCAGATCCAACACCAATAAAAATATTTTGAATATTTGTTGCACAATAAACACCTTTGCCGTATTTACGATTTATTATTATCGCTGTGAACAACCATATTTATCATGCTATTGATACCATTTTTCACTTTCTTTTTTATTTTGTTCTTCGCCAGAACCATAACCAATCGCTTGTTATATTTATGAAGAATATCATCATTTGCCACGACAAAATCGGTCAGTTCTGTATTTTTTTGCAAGAAACCGCCATTTTGTTATTTTCAATTTAGGTGCATAAAAGGTTTTTAATTTTTTATTTTCGGATAAAAAATTATCCCCGACTTCCTGCAAAACCGGTAGATTCAATTCTGTTAAACCTAGATTTTCAAGAAAAACATGATCGCCTACCTTTTCTAACTTTGGCGCATTAAGACGTGCCAGGTTCTTGTTATCTCTCAAAACACCGCCACCAATTTCACGCACATTTGGTAAATCCAATTCAGTTAACATCACATTACTCAGCAAAGAAATAGGACCTATGATTTCCAATTTGGGTACATAAAATTTGGATAACGCAATATTATCTTCCAAACAATAATCTGCCAGTTCTTTCAATGATGGCAATTCCAATTTTGTTAATCCCTGGTTTTCCCCCAAGAAACAAGATCCTGTTTTTTCCAAAAGTGGTGCATTGAATTTTGCTATAAACGCATTATGCGATACAAACTTATGACCAACCACTTTCAAAGATGGCAAATCAAGTTCGGTTAATTGTTTGTTTGATGACAAAAACTCATTGCCAACGGTTTCCAATTTTGGCGCATAAAGTTTTCTAAGATTTTGATTCTGCATCAGGAAACTATCACCAATGCGTTTTACGTTCGGCAAATTTAATTCTGTTATTGCACCTTTTTCAACACTCAACACATGCGCATCATCAGCATAAATCATACGTTCATGTTTGTTATTTGGGCTTGTTCGAATAGTGATTTTTTTATTTTGAAACATATCTTGCAGTATTTTATGTGTTTGATCTTTCAATCCCGCAATATCACGCACCTCGCCGGTTTTTACATTCAGAATATAATAATCTAGCATAACTTCATAATCGGTATTCAATTTTGTAATTGTGCTGCCGGAAAAATAATAATCCGGACCAAAATAAGTATTATTAACTTCGTGATTAAAATATACGAATTGATCATGAACCATACGGAAATTATCTGGCATCATAGATTCAGAAACACTGAAATCCACATCAAAATATTTCTTCAATGATGTTGATAGACCAGGAATGATATTATCAGGGTTATTGTTGAAAGTCGCATCCGGATTATTAACAGTATGATTATAACGGTTTTTTATTGATATGAATCCGCCACCCTTAGCAATTTGAATCGATATAACCGAAGTGCCATATTCGTCTTCACGTTCAGGATGATCAGATGGTTTGATTTTATCCGCCCCACGTTTTACAGCATGAATCGTATAAAAATTTTCGTGGCGATGCGGATCACGAAAAGTGCATATTTCTTCGCCCAAACGATAATATTTTTTTATCGAATTTTTTTCTTTTTCGTTTGTGACAACAAAAGCATCATATCCGGCTTCACTTAACAATTCCAAAGGGGTTTTGTCTGTTTGATATTCCGGTGTGTTTTTGTTTTTATAAACTTCCCGAATAACAGGTGCCAGAGCTTTTATTTTATCTGGATTATTTCCAGCAAATTCCAAAATATGTGCAAGATTTGGTATGTCCAATAATATCTCGCTGCGCAAAACTTTTGCAACAGCTTCGCCATTTTGTTTTTTTATTTGCTTAAAAGTCAATTCAGTATCAATTTCTTTCATTTTATTCCTTTTTATAACGGGATGTATTATATCAAATTTTTAATAAAATCACAATAAAATCAACGCATAGAATAAAAAATACACAGACACAAAATTACATTGAACAAATCCCATTTTTATAATAAAATCTTACAAAGGAGAATTTGAAGATGACATCAAAAAAAATTGTTATATTTGGGCTATTTTTGGTTTTGCTTTGTTTGGTTTATGTCAAATATTTTACTCAAGGATCAGAGCAAAAAAATGAACCAATTCCGATAGAAACAAACGCTGGTAATTTAGATGTGTTTCTTATAACCGAAACAGATAACAGCATAACTGTTAAAGCATGTGACACAGGCAAATTTGCACGTGGATGTAGCACCAACCAGATACCAATGATAACCGAACAAAACGGTATAAAAGTGTATAGAAAAACAGGATTCGATGTTGCCTTTCTGAAAGAAAATGGTCAATGGAAATCACTTGGAAACGTTTTTCTTTTACAAGTAATGGGAAAACCGCAAAAACCGAAACCAATTTTTGCAAGGGATTGTGGTGATTGGCAGATAGCAATTAAAACCGAAACAGACCACGACATAACCGTTGAAGATTGTGCTTGGGGTATGGGGTGGGATTGTGGCACCTATAAATTACCGAAAGTAAGTGATAAAGACGGAATAAAAGTATACAAAAAAAGCGCTGACGGCGTTGTTTTTACAAACAATAATGGCAAATGGGGAATAGCCAACCACATGTGCGCCGACAGAAAAATAGAGAAAAGAACAGGACCGATTTTTCAAACAAACTGCATGGATTTTGAAATGTTAGTCACCGCCGAAACAGATAAAGACATAACAGTAAAAAGAGATTTTCGTAAAATATACAACATACCTAAAGTGGCTGATAAAAATGGGATAAAAGTATACAGTGATGGAACAAGATTGTATCACAAAGATATAGAGGCCTTTGTAAATAACAATGACGAATGGGAATTGCTAGGCCATTTATGTTCCCGGACAGAATCCGTTAAAGTTTTAGAATATAAATGTCCAAATTCTGCACGAACAATAAATGTAAATGACTACACCGGAAAAGGCTTAATATACATAGATATAAATAATTGCACTGATTCGGACGTTTCTGTATGCGACCAAACAAACAGCTTTTTATTCATGTTAAAAGATACAGAAATCACCGATAAAGAAGTTTTTACAAATGGTAATTTGCAGATAGAACATTCAAATGAAACATGGATTGTTGACGATAAAATATGCGAATAATTATCGACAGCACAAACCATTATCAAAACAAAAAAAGACCGGCAAAAACCGGTCTTGTATTGATTATTGTTGATATTATAAATTCCCAGATTGAACATAAATTGTTATAATATTTAAAACTGGTTGAATGATTAGTGATTTGGTTGATGTGTGTATTACCATAAATATTTTCGTTGTCCACGGCTTGAATTTGAATTGTTTATGTGCGTTTTATTTAACTTTTATAGATTGGTATTGATATGTTTAACCATTTCGGCACAATCGGCAATAAACTATACCGATTAAACAGTTTGTCTTTAACTATTCATTTTCAACAGTAAATACGGATTTTTTTTGATAAAAGTGCTTCAAAATGGCTAAAAACTGGGCTTTTTTGGCTGTTTTTGTGCGTTTTTTAGTTCGCGGGGACAATTTTTCACGACATAATTTACTTAGGTTAAAGCAATAAAGCGAACCGTAATCAACAAAAAGGATATAAAATGACAAAACAATCGAATCTCTTGAAACAATTTCAAGTGTGGATGGAACAAAATGGTTATAAAAAAATAACACAATCAAATTTACCGAGCACGATTTCGTATTATACTTCTTCTCTTCTTAGAATCTGTGCGTGGGAATCTAAAACACCAGAACAAGTTGCGGAATCTATTTCAACGATTTTACCACAATACACAATCGGGGAACATTCTGCGCGTGGCCGTATGAAAAGCCGTGCGGTTCGTTGCAGTATTCGGGCTTTTAATAAATTCTTGATTGAAACACAGGTAGCATAATGAATACGAATAAGATAGCAGAATTGAACGATAATCTGCGAAAGAATTTATTTACACCTGGGCAAAACCAGGTGTTTATATCGCAGGGTGTTAATTCTCTGCCGTATATCGAACGGGCTCGGTTGCTGGATAAAGTTCAAAATTTTAATGACTTTAACAAAGGAAATGACCCGTATAAAGAACACGATTTTGCACGCATAGAACACAGGGGAATAAATTATTTGTTCAAAATAGATTATTACAACCAAACGATGGATGCTGGTTCTAATGACCCTAGCAATCCGGATATAACAACCCGTGTATTAACCATTATGCGGGCCGATGAATACTAGAACAAAGGTGATTATATGAATTGCACTTATTTTAAGATAGAAGCAAACGGTATATTGTTGCCCTACATTTACTTTAATTATGACCAAGCAAAGGCCGCATTACGAAATTTAGAAAACAATAATGTCGCTTTAATTGGCCGAATTATCATGTATTAAAAAAGGTAAATCGATATGAAAAAGTATATTCTAACCGACCCATGTTACCTAATTCCGGATACGGATTGGAGTAAATGTTGTGAAATCTTTAATTCTGTTGCATATAAAAAGGCGGAAGAAAATCGTGATTATGAAATGCAGCGTGAATTATTTGACAATGAAATCACCGCAGTATTGAGAAAATATAGTGGCGATTATAAAGCACAAGCATGTTCAACTGGATATGGTGATTGGACCAATGAAATATGGGGTAAAATGTAATAAAACACGATTTCTTTGCTGATTCTGGTATGTGTTGTGTATGCGAATTAACTGATACTATACAAAAACATATAACCGAAAATTCAAATGGCCGTAATGAATTCAATGGTATGGCGGTATTTGAAACAGATAAAGATATTGCAATTGAATTTGATACATCGGATTCAGATTGGACTGTTATACGGGTAAAAGATAAAAATACCGGTGATTTATTAATAACTTCCAGCGAACCTTATTCTGACGACGACGAATAAAATTAAACCCGCTGATTTGTTTCAACGGGTTATTTTTTACATTTAATCCATATTTGACGCGTGGTCTGCCCCTTTTCTTTCGGCTTATGTTTACCTATCTTTTCGGTTCCCGGCTATCCACGCTTGGTTTATGTGATTGTATGGGATGTTTGATAAATCTGGTTAATCTGGAATATAAATTCTTATTCGTTTGCGGTGGCATTCTGTTGTTGTATTAACGGGTTGTTTTTTGTAAAAATCAAAATTTTGACGCGTGGATGCCCCTTTTGTGTCCGGCTTATAACTTATAATCCTTTGTGGCCCAACGCCGACCACGAATGGTTTTTGTGATAATTTGGAATATGTTTTGTTTTTGGCAAACATTTCCGTTGATAAAAATACGCGACTATCGTCAAAATGTGCGTTTTTATTGGCTTTTATATCCTTAGTTGCATAAAAATACGATTTACACTGTGTTCGGTCTATTGTTTGTATATCAATTACGGTTGGTGAATAATCAAAATGTTTTATTGTTTTGTTTACCGCCCTTATTATTTTGTCGTTATGATAGCGGTTGTTTTGTAAAAATAGGTGAAAATGCCATCGGTCAGCGGTATTTCGTTCCGCAAATCCAATAAACAATAACTGTTTTCGAAACCAATGTCGTGGGTTTAACTGTTTTTCAAAATATTTCATGACATCACGCAAATGATTACGCGATATTTCCATATTTTTACTGCGTTGATTTGTTGGAAATTGGATTGAAATAAAGTGTGTCGGCGAAAATTCGCATAACCAGTCGCAAATTTCCCGTCTTAAAATTAATGTTTGTTTGGCATTTTTACGGATTACACAATCAATTTTGTATACATCCACCATATCTGTATTTATCATTGTTACCACCATTGTTGCAACCACAGACACAGATTAAATCAAATTGGGGTATGGTGGATTTTATGATTCTTTCTGTGCTGTGGTTATTAACATAAATTAGAACATAAAATATTATTATCTTTGTGTTGTGGTTGAATTGTTTTTTAAAGGGTAAAAAAAATTAACGACGCGGTTTGTTTTTGCGCAGGTTAATTTTTCCATCCAACCAACAGACGGGGACGGAATGCGTCTATGTTTATCGTTAAATTTAATTACCGAAAGTCCACACCCCAATACCGCGTCAAAGATATTTTATAGAACGCGGTTTTCTGGGTTGATGTATTATCGGAATTATTTTTGTGAAATAAAAAAACTGGGATGTTTGGTCCCAGTTTTGAAAGCACGACCGCTCCGACATTAGTCCGTTGGTCTGTTTTCAATAAACATTTTCAACATCAACGGACACGCCTGTTCACCTAATGCAATTCGCATTTGTGTTTCGGACATATCGGCAGGGAAGCGGAATGTTTCCGGAAGTCCCGTCAATAATATCAATTCAGCCACCGTAAATGGTCTGGCGTTATCATACAATGGATATCCCGCTGCGTCATAGCCAATCAAATTACCAGGATGTAAACCGAACTGGGCCATCACACTACCAGAACCAGTCAAAATTGTATGTGCCGGCTCATCCCATTTCGCGCGTTCAAATACACCACCAAATTTGTATTTTAATGTGTCTTTACCGTTGGCTTTGTATGCAACATTAAATGGGGCAGGATTATCCTTAATATTGCAACCTGTTGGGGTATGCTTTATTAAATCAACCAAATCAGGGCGAATATCTCTGGCCGTATGATATGGTATGTTGGATGTTTGTCCCGCTTCCAACGACGGCAAATGCCCAATCGCGTCGCGAATGGTTTTTGGCGTCGGCGTTGTTGGGGCCGGAACATTCCATTCTTTATCACCAAGACAAGCCAACATATACCGGCGTCTGCGTCTTTGTGCAGTGCCATAATCAGCCGCATCCAAAGTTATGAATTTGACTTTATTATAACCAGCGCGTTTTGCACGCTCTCGCATGATTTGTTCACTGGTTTTGCCGTGTCTTTTGTTGTTGTAATATCCAACAACATTTTCACAGATAACCCAAGTCGGTCTAACTGCTTCAATAATATCAAACGCATCCATAAACAACCAGTTTCGTTGGTCTTTATTCTTTTCATGCGCCTTTAAATTCGCCATTGTTGATGCGCCTTGACACGGTAAGGTGAAAATTAATAACTGGACATTTTCCTTTTTACACCTGTCGATAATTTCTGCCTTAGCATCTGGGTCCGCAACGCTTTTACATACCATGTGCGTTCCGATATGCAACTCTTCGTAGAAATGTGCGCGCATGGGGTTGATTTCACAACTGACTGCAGATTGAAAACCCAGGTCAGGAAGGTAATGTTCAAATAAACCACTGCATGTGCCGATTGAACAATAATTGATTATTTTATTTGGGTTATCCCCAACAATCACGGAAATAACCTCTTGGTTTGAAATGTTTTGCAAACCGTTTTCTTTTGAGTTTTTCATTATTTACCTAATTTTTCTAATAAAAACCCACCCCTCAGGAATCCACATACAGCGGAAATCCAGTTAATAAATTCGGTAAAATTTATTTATGGGTGGGTTGTTTTGCTTATCCGATTATCCATCAGGTAATCGGGACTTGTTTTCCTGGGTTTCAAACCCACCAGAAGCATTTAATATCATGGCCCCATTTTCTTTTTCTCCTTTTGTTATTAATAATACATTTATAATACATTTGTAATACATTTATATAAAAAATCAAGCCCACGATGAAAAAATTTTTTAACAAAATTAAAAAATGGCCGATTTACAGTGGTTTTACATTAATTAAAAATACTTGGTTATAACCAAAAATAACCGTTGATATGGAAAAAAAGATAATGTATAATAAATAAAAATACAAATGGGGGATAAATATATGAAAAAAAATGACACGGGTTCGATGTTTTTTATAACGCCACAGGAACAGGCGGATTTACAAATCACCAATGTTTCCAAAAAAAGAACAATGACAGATGATATATTGAACATATTTACATTGGCACTCATGCAAGAAAAGAAGGAATATTTGACGCTGGATGAAGTAACCGCAGCATATCATAACCTGGTTACCAAACAAACGCCGAATGCAAAAATAAAAACAAAAAAAGAAATCGCTTTAAAGTTATTTATGATGCGTGGGAAAACGAAAAATAATGGGTCAATAGAATTGGTTCCAGGAACCCGTGGCGTATACAGATTAAAACGGAAAGATTAAATCCACTGAATAAGCACATAATAAAAAAAGCCCTTACGCGTTATAAGGGCTAGTGTGTGTTTCGGTGTTCTTGTATGTGTTATGGTGCGTGACCAAAATATCTATATACAAGAATGGATACCCGTGGGTGCTGAACGGAATATCTAGAATGTCGGGTGGGGGTATAATAATCAAATTTGTAATTTCAATTATATTACCGTTGGGTCTTTTTTTACTTCAAATGTATGCCCCCACATTTTTTTGGATAACATGCATTCCATTACCGCCCGTTGTGGGTTGGGGGCCATATATTCGGCAAATTTCCTAAATGCCGAAACCGCTTTTGGGGATACATATATTTCTTGTTTCCCGTCAATTTCACCATGAACGAAAGATTCTAGGTCATTATAACCTTTGTGTTTGTATTCTTTTTTTATTCTGGATATGTAAATTCGTATCGTGACCCAAGAATACCAATTGTCCTTCATCCATTGTTCAAAATCTTTTTCCATCACAAATCCTTCATCACTTTTGCCCAATAATTGAATTCAGGTTGTAAAAAATCATAAACCAATTTATCGGTCTGTTCTTTGATTTCTTGCAAATTGTGTTGAGAATAATGTTTTTCACGCGTATCTTTACCTTCCCAACCAATGATATCGTTGATGTATGTTGATGGGATACCTAATTTTTCCAATCGTTGGTTAGCATTTTTACGCAATGAATGAAAATCTAATCTGTGTAGATTTGATTTTGTGATACCGATATCTTTTATATATTGAATAAATCCGCGTGTTGAGTATTTGTTATTATATTCACCTTTTTTGGTTTTACATTTCGGGAATATCTGATTTTTTCCCGTTGCATTTAATTTTTGTTTTTGTCTGTTTACCCAATCAACAAACCCCATATCTAACAATTGTTTGGGAATTGGGACTATCCTAATACTTGCATCGTTTTTCAGTTGTTTTATTTTGTCGTTATTCTGAAAATTTATACAATCTATGTTGGATTCTTTTATTATATCATCATATTGTAGAGTTATTGCTGCATTACAACGCGCACCAACAAATAATCCGATTAAAGTTGTCCAAAAAACATCCGGATTCTTTTTAAAATAGTCATTATCAGGACTGAAAATCTGTTTTAACTCAGATTCTTCAAACGGCCAGTGCGGTTTTCGTTCACTGTTCCTTGTTTTATCAAACTCTGGGATTAGTGAAATCAAATTCGTTTTATACATATCCGGGTCCAAGATATGTGCAAATTTAATTAAATTTGTAATTTCCCTGGCATAATTGCGTTTTACACTTCCCGTTATATTCATATTTTTTACTTTTTCACATATGTTTTGGATGTTGTCGGCCTTGTAAAATTCAGAATACTTATATGTATCTAATTTTTCTTTTTCGAAACCGACCCAGCCAAGCATTTTTTCAATCAGTTTTCTTTTTTTCTTATTTACCATATCGGTGTTATTTGCTTTTTTGAACATACCATCTATGACATTACCAATGGTATATTTTTCATTTGCGGGAATTGCGGCAACTTGGTTCAGTGCATTATTTGTGATAATTTCCAATTTTGGCACTATCTGATTCAATACCTGTAAATTGTATTTTTGTTCTGGCGTTAACATTCCTGCTTTTATTTCTTTCAGTGTTTCTTTCATTTCCAATAATTCTTTTATGATATCGACTTCGCCATAAACTTTTACATTCGTCAGATTACTGGTGGTTCCAAAGCAGGCACCGAAACCAATCCGTTGGGCATTTTTTTCAAACACTAATTGCTTTAACAAAAATCGCAATCTTGTAAATGTTTGGTTTATTTGAACTTTATCGATATTCTTTTCCATATCTTTTACCTTTTCTCGGGCTTCGTAATAGTTATCGGTATGTAGCGATTTGATGTAATATCGTCGTTTACCATTCTCTCTTGGTAATTCTATCATATAGTAAAAAATTTTCCCCCGCAAATACAAATTTTTATCTGCGCCGGCATAACATTTGGCCATACACTTTTTGAACATAGTAAAAATCCTTTGTTGTTTATTATGTGCAGGTGCAAAAAGCGTTGGAATTCTAAGGTTTTCAATTTTTGATAAATTTGAAAAACAAAAAGAAAAACCAGCGCAAATGCCTGGTTTTCTAATAAAAATTACTGGTGGGAGTGGGTGGATTCGAACCACCTCAGGCTTAAGCCAACAGATTTACAGTCTGCCCCGGCTCTCCAACTCCGGCGCACGCCCAGAACTTTTTGTCCGCCTCCGCGCAACAAACAAAGACAGCCCGTCTTCGCTTCGCTACGCCGAGGCACTCAATTTTCAATCCTCGCTATCGCATCGGTGAAAATTGGTGGTGCGGGCAGCGGGACTCGAACCCGCATATCAAGCTTGGAAGGCTTGCGTACTAGCCCTTGTACTATGCCCGCAACGAGTTCACAGTACGCAGATTATATAACATATTTGCCAAAATGCAAGTGGTAAATTGTGGGCGAGTGTTAGTGTCAGTGGATAGTGGTTAGTAAAGAACACGTCATACCGGCGTATCGGGCCCCGCAAAAAATGTGCAACATTTTTTGTGGGTGATTTCAGACGGTATCTTGTCAACTTCTTGTGAATTTGCTATACGGATGAAACCACAAGATACCGCGTTACCGCGGTATGACGGGATTTTTACTCGCATTCCCCATTTTCATAGTTTTTAAAGACACATTCTTTATATTCCGATGGGTTTGATTCCATCCAGCATTTCCCGACATTACATAACCCGTTTACCAAATTCCATGCGGAAAGTTTTGTATATGATTTGCACCCATCGTTGGTGAACATTTGATTATTTTCGCATATTTCACAATAACCAGTATCTAAAACACCGGATTGTTTTGTTTTACCGCAATCCTCTATACAATCTTTTCTATCAGAATTTATGTCAAATCCACCTTCTTTGCAAACATAGGAATAACAAGTGGATTCCTCAACAAGATAATGTTTTGCACTATCATAATTATCATATCCCGTGCAATATGTTCTTCCCCCAGTTGAGTCATTATTTGGTTTATGTGGAACTATTATTTTGCAATTACTCGGTTTAACACAAGTTCCATTCTCAAGTTTATATCCACTTGCACATAGGGTCGTTGTTCGATCATTTGTATTGACGGATATCAAACTTATGGTACCAGCCGTTGCTGATATTTTTATTGGTGCAACAACAATTCCATAGGGAACATACCCAATTATTCCCAATGTTGTTAATTGATATATTTCCACTTGAGACAAACCATACCCAGAAGTCGCCGAACCTGCACTAAATGCACTAATATTGTATGACGACAACGAGACATCAGATTTCGTGTCAATTTTTAGTTTATCTTCAAAAACCGATTCATAATTGATGTTTCCGCAAATACTTGGTTCTCCAGTCTTTTCACAAGTATTTCCATGATGCCCAGGTTTACAAATTATGTAACATGTGAATAGTGGATTGTCTTGATAGCGAAGCGTAATATTTCCACCTGGCGTACTATTACCCATGACACGTGTCGGGCAAAACTTTCCGCCATTTTCATAAATCTCACGTGCAATAAGGGCCGTGACATAAGAGCCGGATTTGCCAATTATCTTGTCGCCGGAAACAGCAGTATTATAGGGATTTCCGACCTTCCAATCACTAGAATAGTTACTAATTTTTTCCGCAAAAACATTTGTCGAAAAAAACAACATACAAATAATAATTTTTCTCATTGGAATTCTCCCTGATTAAAAATCCTTTCGGATTTAGCGTAGCAATTTCATATCGCACTTGCAAATGAATTTTTTTTATTTTACAATTATATGTATGAAATTAAAAAAAGTTTTTCGTTTCTTTTTGCATGTAATTTTCTGGTGTGTCGTTGCGGCGATTGCCGCGGTGGCCGCGCTGTTTTTAATCTATGGCGGAAATTTGCCGGACTATCGGAAACTGGCCACATACGCGCCGCCGGTTGCAACACGACTTTATGCCGCGGACGGTTCGTTGCTGATTGAATATGCCGAAGAACGCCGTGTATTCATTGACTTTGAAGATATGCCGCCGCAATTGGTGAACGCCTTTGTCGCGGCCGAAGACCAAAATTTCTGGACACATCCGGGTATTGATGTTCAGGGAATTTTGCGCGCATCGATAAATAATTTTATGCGCACGCTTGGGTTTAATACGACCTTTACCGGCGCGTCAACCATCACGCAACAGGTTGCGAAAAATTTCTTTCTTTCGTCCGACCGCACAATTTCGCGCAAGATAAAAGAGGCGATTTTGGCGCTGCGCCTGGAACGGGCGTTTTCGAAAAAGCATATTATGACACTTTATTTGAACCAAATATTTTTGGGCGCGCGCGCGTATGGTGTCGGGTCGGCGGCGCTGATGTATTTCAATAAACCGGTAAAGGAACTAACTTTGTCGGAATGCGCATTTTTGGCATCGTTGCCCAAGGCGCCGAACGACCGCGCGCGTGCCGAAGAACGCCGGAACTATGTGTTACGTCGCATGGTGGCCGAAGGATATATTACACGCGAACAGGCCGATGCCGCCGCCGCAGAGCCACTTAATATCAACAGTGGTTTTACCGCGCAAATGGAAGATGATTTTCAATACTTTGCCGAAGATGTGCGTCGACAATTGCTTAATCAACTTGGGCGCGAAACGCTTTATAATCAGGGGCTGTATATAAAAACAACCATCATTCCGGAATATCAACGCGCCGCGTCCGCCGCATTGAACAAAGCATTGGATACATATAACGAAGGGCGTACGGAAAAATTACAGGGCGCGATTATCGTGATGAACCCACATACTGGACGAATACTTGCCATGGCGGGCGGGCGTTCATTTGCGCAAAGTTCGTTTAATCGTGCAACCCAGGCGATGCGCCAGATTGGCAGTACGATAAAGCCGTTCGTTTATCTTGCCGCGTTGGAACGCGACTTTTCACCCGAAGGTTTGATTTCTGATACGCCGATTGTTGGGTGGCGCGAAAACAATATGCAATGGAAACCGGAAAATTATGATAAAAAATTCCTTGGCGATGTGCCGTTGCGTTTGGCGTTAGAAACTTCGCGTAATGTCCCCAGTGTTCGTATGGTTGACAAGATTGGTGTTGAAAATGCGGTCGAGGTTGCAAAACGCTTTGGTGTGTATCCCGAAGATATGAATAATTTAAATCTGTCGATGGCGTTGGGTTCGGGCGAAACAACACTTGAACGGTTGGTTTTGGGGTATTCTGCGTTTGTGAACGGTGGCCGCCGGATTCAGCCAAAAATGGTTGACTATATCGAAGACCGGTATGGCAATGTTATTGGCGGAAATAAAACAGAAATTATCGAATGGGTTGATGGTATGGAACCAATTGCGGAAAAGCCGGATTCCGAACCTTTGTCCGACCCCCAAAGTTTATATCAATTGGTATCGATTTTACAGGGTGCGGTTGAACGCGGAACGGGGCGCCAGGCGGGGGTTGCCGGGCATACTATCGCCGGAAAGACCGGAACAACAAATGATGTCAAAGATGTTTGGTTTGTTGGGTTTACCAAGGATTTGATTGCGGGTGTGTATTTGGGTTATGATACACCAAAGCCACTGGGTAAAGGCGCGGGCAGCCATATGGCCGCACGTGCGTTTGCAGATTTTATGCAGGTTGCACTTGCCAACGAAAAGAATCAGCCGTTTGCGGTGCCGGATGGACTTAACTTTGTGCGCGTGAATCGTGCGACCGGTGTTTCCGCCGCCGAAGACCCGTCAGGAACCATTATTACCGAGGCATTTAAGCCCGGACAACATCCAAACCCGGTCAAAGTGAATGACCCTGAAAAATCGGATGCGGTTGTTGGTGGAATTTTCTAAGGCCCAAAAAAAAATTTCAAATAACATTTCACTATTCAAACTATTGTGGTAGAATATAGGCATAAAAAAGGAGAATTTATGCTTACGGATTATTTGTTATCACACGGTTTTGGTTTGTTCTTTGGCGGTTGGACCCAATTTGGCGCGGCGTTTGGAACGGCGTTTATTATCATGATGCTGTTTGGGCGGCCATTTATTCGCGCAATGCATGCGTGGCAAAAAAAAGGTCAACCCATCAGTGAAAATGTCCCAGAATCACATCGGCAAAAGGCAGGAACACCAACGATGGGTGGAATATTGGTTGTGATTGCGACATTGGTTGGTGCGATTTTGTTCATGCCGGTGGATAGTATGACCGGTTGGATTGCGTTATTGTCTTTGGTTCTGTTTTCTATTATTGGATTTGTTGATGATTATAAAAAGGTGACGACACAATCGAAAAAGGCATCAAATGGCCTTTCGCCTGCGCTACGTTTGATTGTCGAAGGTGTGTGCGTCGTCGTTCTTGCATATCTTATCAATTTGACCATGCCATCATATATTCCAGATAATTCGTTGGCGTTGCCGTTTGGAATAATCTTTCCACTTGGGATATTTTATTATGTGTTTGCATATTTTGTTATCTGTGGTGGTGCGAACGCGACCAATATTACCGATGGATTGGATGGGATGCTTGTCAAACTTTATATTCCGGTTTTAATTGTTTTGGTTGTTGCACTTTACGGTGCAACGCGCATTGGATTTATGGATACGGTTTTGTTTATGCCGGCGACCAGTGGTTTGTACCCGGTACTTGGCGCGGTGTTCGGTGCGGTGCTTGGGTTTTTATGGTTTAACGCGAAACCGGCATCGATATTTATGGGCGATGTTGGGTCACTTGCGCTTGGCGGGTTTATGGGAACGGTCGCGATGCTGTTAAAATCCGAAGTCATTATGGGCATTGCGGCGGCGATGATGGTTTTAATATTGCTGTCGTCATTTGTGCAAACAATGTTCTTTAAAATCACAAGATGCGCGACAGGCACTGGTCGACGGATTTTTCGGCGCGCGCCGTTGCATCACCATTTTGAAGAACTTGGGTGGCCGGAAACAAAAATCGTGGACAGATTTTTCGTGATGTCGGTTTTGTTTTCGGGATTGGCGTTGATGTTGCTTAAATTCGCATAAAGGGAAACACGCATGTTTAAACGAACGGAAGAAAGCAAACTTACCAGTTGGTTTTTTGAAATCGATAGACGATTATTGTATATGATTTTGCTGTTGATGCTGATTGGTATGTTTTTTTCCGTTTCCGCAGGCAGTGTTGTTGCATACCAAAAAGGATGGCATTGGTACAGATTTTTGGTAAAGGGTTTGCCGTTTTATGGAATGGGATTGGTTGCTTTGTTCGGTGCAAGTATGCTAAGCAAAAAGATCATACTGAAATTATCGATTTTGGATGTGGTTGTTGGTCTTGTACTGCTTTTGGTCACTTTTATTGCGCCGACGCCACTAAATAACTCTGACCGTTTTATTGTCATCCCGGGGTTACCTAATATTATGCCCGCCGATATTATGAAGCCTGGATTTATTATGTTGACCGCATGGTTTTTGGCGGAAATGCATAAGCGGTTCGGTGGGAAACTTTTTGTCGCGCGTGATGCATGGAAATTGCACGCGCCGAATTGGTGGATGTATATTGCGGTGTTTGTTCCGGCTTTGTTTATAATTTTCCGACACCCCGATGTCGGTACAAGTTTGCTTTACCTTGGGGTATTGGTGTGTATGTTGTTGATTGCGGGTTTACCGTGGGCAGCGTTTGGTGGAATGGTTGTTGCATGTGGCGGAATTTTAACATTGGCCTATTACATTGTGCCGCACGTACAAAGGCGTATAAACACATTGCTTACCGGTGATGGCGATAATTTTCAGGTCACACAGTCGGTTCAATCAATTCAGCATGGCGGTTTTTTTGGCAGTGGTGACAATGCGTTCGTCAAAGAAGGCTTGCCGGATGCGCACACCGATTTTATCTATGCCGCGATTGTCGAAGATTTGGGTGCAATATTGGCGGTTATTATGCTGTGTTTGCTAATTTATGTGTTAAAGTTATTGGTGACCGACGCGTTGGGTGCACGCGATAAATTCGTGTTCTATGCGGTTGGTGGTACGGCGGCATTGTTTGGAATTCAATGTTGTATAAACCTGGTATCGACACTTGGGTTATTTGCACCAAAGGGTATGACTTTGCCGTTTATATCGTACGGAGGCAGTTCATTGATTGGATTTTGCCTGCTGTTCGGCATGGTGCTGGCGATTGTGCGCGAAGATAAATGGCGCGGATAAATTTTACAAAAGGGGGCACGGTATGAAAATTTGGATTGCAACAGGTGGAACGGGCGGACATGTTTTTCCGGCACTTGCGGTTGCGGACGAACTTTCCGCACGCGGACATAAAATAATTATTTCATGTGACGGACGCGTCCGTAAAATGGTTGCGGACGGTGCGCCACATGGCGCAAAACGCGTTCATATCTGGGCGGCGGGGGTTGGTGCAAAAAG
Source organism: Candidatus Enterousia sp. (assembly GCA_045646605.1). GTDB lineage: Bacteria > Pseudomonadota > Alphaproteobacteria > Rs-D84 > Rs-D84 > Enterousia. The sequence goes on along the minus strand of JAZRLA010000016.1, from coordinate 18,957 downwards.
CAGGTTGCATCAGGCATGCGCGCTGTTCAAAATTGGGGTTTCGGCCATCGCATTGATTTTACGTTTCGCATTTACGCGACCGAACCGCGTTGTCGCATTTGGTGGATATGCATCTGTGCCGGCGGTTTTTGCGGCGCACGTGTGGAAGATTCCAACATACCTGCATGAACAAAATGGCGCAATCGGGCGTGCAAACCGGTTTACCATGCGTTGGGTAAAAACATTGATGACCAGTTTCCATGATGTTTCCGGAATCCAAAAGAATAAAAATGTACGGGTGGTTTATACTGGGTTGCCGGTGCGACATGACTTTATCGAACGGGCGGGCGCGCCGTTGCCAAAAAAAATGCACTTGCTGGTAACGGGCGGGTCATTGGGTGCACAAATTTTGGACGATGTCGTGCCGCGCGCCGTTGCGGCGATGGGCAACAAAAAGATTTTTGTTACGCACCAAACGCGGCCGGAAAATGTCGCGCGTTTACAAAAGTTCTATGCCGACAACAAAATTCACGCAAATGTGTTGTCATTCATACGCGATATGGCGGGTGCGATTGCAGATGCGGACCTGGTCATCGGGCGCAGCGGGGCCAGTACCGTTATCGAACTTATGACCATCGGGCGGCCAGCGATATTGGTGCCCCTTGCCATCAATCCGGACCAGGCAGCAAATGCGGCAAACTATGAAAAATTGGGTGGCGGATTTGCCATAGAACAAAAAAAATTCACTGAAAAATGGTTGGCCACAACACTTGCCGAATTGTTTGATAACCCGACGCGGCTTGAAAAAATGGCAAAGAAATCACTGGTTGAAAACACCGCGGTCAAAACAATCGCAGATACGGTTAGTAAGTAGTGTTAGTGGTTAGTAAACCGCCGGAGTTTCCGGCGTTTTTTTGTTATCAGAAACTATATCCGACTGATAATCCGGCGAAATTAAACCCAAGGTTCGTTTCGGTAAAATCGCCATTTGAAAAGTGCAATGTTACGAATTCAACGCGTGTGTGTTCGGCAACGCGTGCGCCAATGAAAAACTTTTCCCCGAATACCAAGCGGCTTGAAACCCAGCGGTCATAATTGTTGCGGTAATATGGTCCAAAACCAATTCCAACATAAATGCCGCGCCATGAAATTGGTGCAACATCCCACGAAATTCCACCGCCAAAGAACGAAAGGCCGCGTGCGGAATTATATGCCGTATTTTGGAATCAGATTCAAATTCATACGCGCCGGCAGGCGGAATATTTTCATAGGCTGGGCATATTCGACCATAACCGTCGTCATTGGCACGATATCCCATTCACCCGGATAAAACAGGTGCAACAGTGAACCCGAACCGGTACTTTGTGCAACATAGAGTGACAACGAATTTTCATCTGCATTATCGAACAACACATTGTCATCCGCATTCGTGGTGGCGCAACACAAAAGCGTAAAAATCGTGATAAAAATTTTCTTCATAGTGTGATTATATTATTCAAAAAAATTGTGCACAATAAAATAAAAAAGTTTACCTATGTGATGTGGGTTTTCTTGTTTACAAAAATTTGTAAATCTGTTATAATAGTGGGTGATAGTAGTATAGTTCCGTTTGGACTATGCGGTGGAAAGGTTGGAATTTCGGGAAAATCCGGGATATTTAGGAGAGTTTAATGAAGAAAAATTCTTTACAAAAATTTGGCAAAAATGCATTGGGCACTATGTTTTTGTTGATGGGTGCATTTTTGGTCTGTTCAACATTTTTATCGATGCGGGTTGTGTTCGCCGATCCAATTGGGCCAGTGTTTGGAAATGATGAAAATGCGACCGACGATTTGACACAGGGGCGGCAAAGTCCGCGAAATCAAAGTGGTCGTAATGTTCGGGCAAACGCCGCACGACCAACAACCGGTGCCGCGGTAACGGCAACCAAGACCGCAACCCGCAATGTTGTCCAACGACCGACGACCGATATTGCACGCGGTGCGACCGCACGCGGCGTTGTTTCGCGTGAATTGGCACGGCGTTCTTCACGTGGGGCCACAACGGCAACACGTAATGTTCGCCCGCGCGCCGCGACGACAACGAACACGTCACGTGTCGCACTTTCGGGTGATGCAATTCGTGGAACCAAAACAGTGAGTGGAACGTATTATACTTATTTGAACAGCAAGCTTTACACCGGAAATTACAGCAATATTGTTGATTCAACGACCGGTCTTATTTCCGCGGACGCGTATAGCAACTGTTTGGAATCGTATTATACATGTATGGATGAAATCTGCACCGCCCGAAACGAGGCACAGCGCCGTTGTGCGTGCGCCGGCCGGGTCAAGGCTTTTGCAGAGGCGGAAAATGCACTTAATTCCGCAAACGAAGAATTGATTAAGATTTCTGGGCAACTGGCGTTGTTGATTGCGAACAATGGCAAGGAAGTTAGTGCGGCATTCGAACTGACCGATGCGGAAAGGGTTATGAATTGCGTTTCATGGCGCGAGGCAAGCAATAACGGCACAAGCAAGACTAATTTCGGTGATTGGTGTGCGGAACATGGTCTTTTTAATTCAGGTGGAAATGATGGTTGCGCATATAACCAGGCACCGTCCTATTGCACAAGCGAACAAGTTTATGGGTTTAATGTCAACAATTTGGATGGTGCAGGATCCGATATTTTGGCGTCGTTGGCATCTTGGGCGGACCAGGTCAAGGAAAATACCAATACAATTTTGGCGGATAATACGGATAATGTGTTCCAATCAATAGAAAATGTTACAACTGTTTTGAACGGCATTGGGGGGTCAACAAATTCGTTTGTTTCCGGTGAAACAACCGACACACTGGCGGAAACATGGGGATATGACTTGTTCCGTTATGCGCATAATAATGTTTGCGCGCGCGTGTTGGATTCTTGCTTTAACGGTATCTACGAAGGTTGTGGCACACCACCGTCCGGTGGGCGTTGCGCAAATGGTGCATCGTCGTCATGCCCATTTAATTACAACAGCAAGGTTACAATTACTTCGTCGGGCGAAGTTAAACTTAACGAACGCAGCAATATTGGCACCGCCGCAACCGCGTCATGCTTTGGTTACAGTTCGTCGAACGACCCATATGAAAGCTTGCGTGGACCGGTTGCCGATGCGCGTCGCAGTGTGATGCAGAAATACTTGCTGGACGCGAACGCGGATTGCGATTTGTATGGCGAACAGTTAAAGACAACCGCGCAAAAGATTGCGTATCAAAAAGTTGCCGCACAACAGGCGTTGCAACAAAAACGTTTGGAATTCTATAACGCGGAACGTGATGATGTGTTATCCAAGGCGACCGCCGCAGGTTCGAACTTTAACGAATGCATAAGCGAACTTTGGGATTGCTATGAAACCCAGGCGGCGGCGAACGAAAATTGGACAACCGCACGTATTAAAACATATTGCGCGCAGATTGCAAATGTTCCGCATTGTTATCAAGACATGATTTGCAATCCGTCGTATGCGCAGTTTAAAGCGGTTATTGATAAACCGGATAGCACTTCTTGCACTTGGAATGCAAGCGATTATACGGTGAATACATGCCGTAATGTTGTGACTTTGCATGAAATATTATATCGCCTGTCGGAAACTGTGGACACACCATCTACACCAACTGATACTGGCAGTTCTATGGAATTCCGTGAACAATGCCTGCGCGAAAGATTGGGTTGCGGTGACGGTGAGCGAGATTGTATCCGTAATTGGACACGCCCGACACAGAGTGGCAATTAAAAGTTTTCCGACTTCTTTTGAAACGGCGCGTTGGCGCCGTTTTTTGTGTCATTCCGCACTTTTCCCGTCATCCCGGCGAAGGCCGGGATCCATCCGGCCCTGCGAATAGCAGGTGCCGCGACTGCGTCGCAGACATTTATGTTTTTCATCGCTTTGCGATGAAAAATTCCCTGCGGGGCAGGTCCTCGCTGCGCTCGGCCTGGGCACCGCGCTTCCGCGGTGTGACGATTTTCTGGAATTATTTCTTTGTCATCGAATTTGGTAACTTTTACAGGTATGACGGGGGTGCATAAAATTTTCGACAAAATACTTGACTTTTGGTATTAAAAATGTATTATTTGTATAAACTTTTGGACAAAAGTTAAAATAAAAGGAAAATAATATGAGTGACTTTGCAATCTTTCAAACCGGCGGGAAGCAATATCGCGTAAAGGTCGGTGATGTTATCAAGGTTGAAAAATTGGACGCGACCGGCGATGTCACATTCGACCATGTATTGATGTTGGGCGAAAAAGTTGGAACACCAACAATTGATGGCGCACGGGTGGTGGCAACCGTTGTCGAACAAAAACGCGCGGACAAGGTTTTGGTGTTTAAAAAGAAACGCCGTCAAAACTATCGTCGCACACGCGGTCATCGCCAATTTATAACCGTGTTGAAAATCAAAGAAATCAAGGGTTAAAGTTAAAGGAGTTTAATTATGGCACATAAGAAAGGTGGCGCAAGTACCGCAAACGGACGCGATTCTGCGGGACGGAGACTCGGGATAAAAAAATCCGGTGGCGCACACGTGATTCCGGGCAATATCATCATTCGCCAACGCGGAACCGCCGTTCATCCGGGTGAAAATGTCGGCATGGGCAAAGACCACACGATTTTTGCCAAGGTTGCAGGCAAGGTTTCATTTAAACGCGGTTTCCGTGACCGCAAAACTGTATCGGTTGTACCCGATGAAAGCGCAAAATAATAAAAAACCGCCGTATGGCGGTTTTTTAGTGCTAGTGGTTAGTGTTGGTGGTTAGTGCACCCCGGCGGTTCCGCCGGCCCCCTCTCTAGAGGGGAACTTCGCGTTCTGGAATAACCCCGTAATTACGAACAGATTCCAGAGTCTACTAACCACTAACACTTTTTACCTTTTTTCCCCCTTGTTTTTGTGATATAATTACCCGTAGGTATGAGGGTATTTACACTTGGATTTTTGATTGCGCTGTATGCGCCGGCCGCGGTTTGCGTGGCGGCGGTGCCGGCGCGCGTTATACCCGGAACCAATACAACAATGGGTGGCGATAATACGTCCACAGCCGACGATCGGTCGGTTGCACCGGCGCGCGCCACAACAACGCGTGCGACAAACGAAGACCGCACCGCGGTTACGCGCAATGTTGTTCGCACAATCCCCACAGATACGACCAAAGCGCCAGAATCAACAACACGCGTGGCGAATCGTCAGGTTTCAGCGGCCCGTTCACAAACAAGCCAAGATTCCGCGCGCAGCAATCTGGAGGCCGCAGTTCGCACAACCGGGCGCTCTCAGCGCACCGAGGCCGCAAGTATAAATGCAAATCCGACGGTGCGGCGTATGGGAATTACACTTCGTCCATCCACGGCGGAGGTTGGCGGCCGTGCGGTATTGGAATCCGGCGCACAAACCGGTTCTAATATGTCAACGGAAATAAGCAAACTTAGTCCGCGTATCGCAACAATACAGACACGCACCGAAGAAAAATTGGATCCAGCATCCATTGCCCAGGCCAAAGAACAATTGGAACAAAAGGCGGCACTAAATAAATCGTGTCAAGAACAATATAACGATTGCATGGATCAATTCTGTGCGGTGATTGACGCAAATCAAAAACGTTGTTCTTGTTCGGCAAATTTATCGAAGTATGTCAAGGTTGAAGAGGCCGTCAAAGAGGCAAACACCAAATTGAATGAAATAGCACAAAACATCCGATATGTCGGACTTTCGGCCGATGAAATTTCGGCAATTATGTCCGCAACAGAGGCCGAAGAAGCCATGACAGGCCTGACCGACACAACAGAAAACCGTAATTTGTTGTCGCAAATCGAAAGTATGATAAAAGACCCGAAATCTACATCCAGTTCTTCGTATATGACGGATTCTTATGGTTTATTGGACATAGATTTAGATTTTTCATCAGAAGATTTGTCGGATATGTTCAGCCTTGATTTTCTTTCGGGTTCGGGCAACAGTTTTTCAAACCTGCGCGGGGGCGAACTTTACAAGGCCGCAAAGCGTCGCTGTGAAACTGTGATTAGGCAATGCCGCGAAGTTGGGGCGACATCTGAACAAATTACCGGTAATTATGACCTGGCCATTGACAAGGACTGTATCGCGTATGAACAGGGTTTGACCAAGATGAACGAAACATTGGTTTCCAATGTACGCAGTGCCACGCGAATGCTGCAAAAGGCGCGACTTGCCGTGTTACAAAATCAAAACACTTATGATGCGGTGGGATGCATTGGTGCACTGGAAACATGTATGACCGATGATATGGTATGTGGTGAAGATTACACAAAATGTCTTGACCCGACCAAGGAATTCATTGACGAAAACGGAAATGTGGTGTTGGGGATGGATATAAATTATATTCAACGGTTTATGGACGGATACAACAACGCGACTATCGATAATTCAAAGTTGTCTGCGGCATACGGTGTGACAATTAGTAACGAAACATGCGCAGCGGAACCGGCAAACGACGGTCGTTGCATTATGAAATATTTGCTTAGCAAGATTGGAACCAAGGCCGATGCAACTGCCGAAGGCCTGTGCCGGCCGGTTTTGGATAAATGTCGTGCATACACATACGATGCACGCGGGAAATATCAACCATATAACGATATCGTCGTAAACTATGTCCAACGCGCGTTGGTGAATATTAAATCTGCACAGTACAAAATTGTTGCGGATTATGCGTCAACGTGTCTTGCTGATATTGCCACATGCTATAATAACCAAGTTTCACAGATAAATTCTTGGTCGGCATCGGCGGCGGCATCCAGTGTGTATAATATTATGCGTGGCGCGTGCCGTAATGTTGCGCTGACGTGTGGATACGCGGTGTTTTCTGCGGATAACGACAGTTGTCCAAAAGAACCCGCCACAACCAATACGCAAAACAAATGTATTGAAAGTATTTCTGATATATTCTATCAATCGTTGCTTTGTCCGGATAATTCAACATACATGATGTCGCACAGTAATACCATATCGGCCAATAATACTTACGCAGGGTGGGCGAATACTATGTGTCGGTGTAACGATGGGTTTGTAACCTTTAATGGCGCATGCTTGCCTGTGTGTGACAATGGCGGCGTGTACTTGTCCACAGGCATTTGTTCCGAAGGCGCATCGTGCAGCACTATACGTTATGCCCACGAAGTCGATGCATCACTTGCGGAATTTTGGGGACATTGCGCATGTAATACGAATTATCATTGGTATAATACCGCATGTCGCAAATGCCCGTCGCATTCTACCGATAATGCCAATGGAACAGGTAACGTGCTTGGTGGTGCATGTAGTTGTAATGCTTCTGATTCAAGCGACCCATACTTACCAAGTCCAAATGGATTGTATTGCCGGCGGTGTCCAAGCAATTCACATTTTGAAAATGGAACTTGCGTTTGTACAAATGGATCCTACCGTTTTTTCCCGGCATTAAATTGTTGCGGACCGAATGAAAGATGGTGCTTAGAAAATGTTAGCATAGAAGCAGAAGAAGGTATGAGTGATTTAGTAGGTTATGCAAATACAAATTCAGATTTATAATAAATGCCCCATATGATATGGGGCGTTTATTTTTTATGCGTTCATTTTAATTCCGTGGGAATTTGACCGCCGCCTGGGCCGCGGCAAGGCGTGCGATTGGCACACGGAACGGGCTGCACGAAACCGAATTGAATCCGCATTTGTGGAAGAATTCAATTGATTCCGGATCGCCACCATGTTCACCGCACACGCCAAGGTGTATCTTGTCACCCTTAGTCGCACGCGCCTTTTGCACCGCATCCTTTATCAGCAATCCCACGCCCAGTTGATCAACCGATGCAAATGGATCGGCGACATAGATTCCGCGCGCACGATATTCATCCAAAATCTTGCCCGTGTCATCACGCGACATCCCGAGGGTTGTCTGCGTCAAATCGTTTGTGCCGAACTCAAAGAATTCGCAACTTTCCGCGATTTCGTTCGCCAAAACCGCCGCACGCGGCAATTCAATCATTGAACCAACCGTGTATTCGACGCTTTCACCCGTTTCCGCAAACAGCGATTTCGCCGTTGCATCAATTACGGATTTAACGATATCAACTTCTTTTTTCGAACCAACAAGTGGCACTTCAATTTCCGGATGCACCGAAACGCCCGCACGTTTGCATTCCAATGCCGCCGACAATATCGCGCGTGTTTGCATTTCGCAAATTTCCGGATATGTAATCGCAAGACGGCAACCACGATGCCCAAGCATTGGGTTTTGTTCATGCAACGCGTCCGCGCGCCCCTTTACAAATTCCACCGGTTTGCCGATGTGTGCCGCAAGTTCGGCAATATCTGCATCGGTATGTGGCAAGAATTCATGTAATGGCGGGTCAATCAAACGAATAGTGACCGGCAGCCCGTCCATAATCTTGAACAATTCGATAAAGTCCGCCTTTTGATACGGCAGCAGTTTTGCCAGCGCAGCACGGCGACCGTCTTCGTCTTCGGCCAAAATCATTTCCCGCATATCTTGGATACGCGCCGGGTCAAAGAACATGTGTTCCGTACGCGCAAGCCCGATACCTTCGGCACCAAAATCGCGCGCCTGTTTCGCGTCTTTTGGCGTTTCGGCGTTTGCCTTGACGGTCAGTGTTTTGATTTCATCAACCCATTGCATCAACGTTCCAAAATTACCCGTCAATTCCACAGAAACCGTTGGAACCGCACCTTCGATAATTTGCCCCTTGGCACCATCAATGGAAACCCAATCGCCTTCGTGGATAACCGCACCGGATGTTGTTTTCATCGTTTTTGATTCATAGTCGATTTTGATATCCGGGCTGCCCGAAACGCATGGCGTTCCCATACCACGCGCAACCACCGCCGCGTGCGATGTCATACCACCACGTGCGGTAATCACACCTTGGGCTGCGTTCATACCGGCGATATCTTCGGGCGATGTTTCAACACGGATAAGCATAACTTTCTTGCCCGCGGCCGCCCATTTTTCCGCATCTTCGGCGTTGAATACCGCCATACCCACCGCGGCACCCGGCGATGCCGGAAGTCCGGTTGCGATAACCTTGCGCTCTGCCTTGGGGTCCAACATCGGGTGCAGCAAGTGATTCAATTGGTCCGCACCAACGCGTAAAATTGCCTCTTCCTTGGTCAATAACCCTTCGTTCACCATTTCAACCGCCATACGAACCGCCGCGGCCGCAGTGCGCTTACCATTACGGCATTGCAACATCCAAAGTTTGCCATGTTCGATGGTGAATTCCATATCCTGCATATCTTTGTAGTGCTTTTCCAATTTTTCACGTACATCGCACAATTCTTTATAAACATTCGGCATTGCTTCTTCGAGTGACACACGGCCGGAATCGTCCTTTGACATTGGTTGCGGGGTCCGAATACCGGCGACAACGTCTTCGCCTTGGGCATTGATAAGGTATTCGCCATAGTATTTGTTTTCACCGGTTGCGGGGTCACGACTGAAACACACGCCGGTCGCACTGTCATCGCCAGAATTTCCAAAGACCATCGCCTGGACATTGACGGCGGTGCCCCAATCGCCCGGAATATTATTCAATTTGCGGTATGTGATGGCCTTTTTGCTCATCCACGAACCGAACACGGCACCGATACCAAGTTTTAACTGTTCCCATGGGTCTTGGGGGAAAACCTTGCCAATTTTGACACCGATTTCTTTGAATTGTTCAACCAATTGTTTCAAATCATCGGCGGTAAGTTCCGTATCAACCTTGTACCCCTTTTCTTCCTTCATGCGTTCCAAAGTGTGTTCGAACAAATCGATATCCGCGCCCAAAACAACATCACTAAACATCATGATAAAGCGGCGATATGAATCGTATGAAAATCTTTCATTACCGGAAATTTTGGCAAGCGCCTTTACCGTTTCATCGTTTAACCCCAAATTCAAAACCGTATCCATCATACCCGGCATAGAAACGCGCGCACCTGAACGCACAGACACCAAAAGCGGGTTTTCCATATCCGCAAACTTTTTACCCATAATATTTTCAATATGTGCGATACCGGCGCGAACCTGGTCCATCAAATCCGCCGGATATGTTTGGTTGTTTTCATAATAGTATGTGCAAACCTCGGTCGTGACGGTAAAGCCCGCGGGAACCGGCAAACCAACCAAATTCATTTCAGCCAAATTTGCACCCTTGCCCCCAAGCAAGTTGCGCATATCGGCGCGACCTTCGGCATGGCCGTTACCAAATGTGTAAACCCATTTATTACTCATGGTGTCTCCTTTTTATTTTGTTATTTTCGCGCGCATATTTTTCACAAAAAATTTCACGATTGCAATGAAAAATATTTTTTTATTTGTGAAAGGGCTTTTTTGTGGTATAATGTGTGCATACAAAACAACAACAAACAATAAATCTGTGTTCAATGTGTTCGGCGTTTTCGAATTTCGATTTCGTCGGGCGTGTCGAAGCAGATTTTTTTATTATTTGCATTTTGTTCTTTACAAAAATTTTCAAAATTGATATCCTGGAACACGTAAGTATGGTTTATGTCGGTCTGATGAACAAATAGAGAGGCGGGAGTTATGCATCTTTTTCGTAAAATTTTCTGTTTGGCGACGGTATTTGTCATGGCGCCTTTGGTTGCATTAGGGGCGCCGTCGATAACAAATTCGTACCAGGTTGTCACAACCGTTGATTATGTTACCGCAAAGGTCGATGAAAGGATTCAAAAACCCACGAGCGCCGCCCAGGGCAAGGTTTTAACATACGGTACCAACGCAGACGCCGAAAGTCGGCCAGAAGCCCAGTATGTTAAGGTTCCAGTGGCAACCGGGGACCCAAGTGCGGCCAGTAACGCGCCCACACCAACCGGTTTCGCATCGATTTGGTTGCAATAAAAAATCGGCGTTTTACCGATTTTTTTTACAATTCTTCCCAATAACATATAACCTGGGCGTTTTCGGGGGTGTCCGCCGTTCGAATACGGTGACGCGTGACCATGCCGTCAAAGGCGACATCAATATAAACCTCTGGCGTTGTGGGGCTTATTTCGTGTTTATAGTTTAATTCTATGCCGCGCAGTTTGTGTGTATTGCGGTATTCGTAACCCACGCTTTCCGTCGCCCACACCGCATAGACCGCGTTATTTATATGCTGATTTTCATCAATATCATCAAATCGGCATTTTAACACATGCGTCTTGGTCGCATCAAAGTCAGGAAAGCGTTCGAATTTTCGGTCGTATGCACGAATAACATCGGTCGGCCATTTGCGATTTAACCATTCGTCCAAACGCAACGGCCGACGGCGGTCAAGGTCAATCAACACCCATTGCGATGTTGCACGCACGCGCAGTTTTCCGTTTTCATCGCGGATTTCAAAATCACGTGTCGCACGCAGGTTATCTTGGACCGCGGGCCATGATGAATAGGTCAAAATTTCGCCATTTCGTGGCATATCAACAATGTCCACAAGGTAATGTGTCACAACCCACGCGATATTGTTTTCATGAATAAATGTCCGCCCGCATCCAAGCAATTCCGCATGCGTGTCGCCCATGCCTTGGAGTTCGTTCATCAAAATCCCGGGGCGAATATTGCCATACCGGTCGCATTGATACGCCAATAATTCGCGCGTCTTGATAAGTTTTGCATCGGACATTTTATTTATCCCCCGCATCCGCCACGACAAAATCAACCACATCGCCCGCAACAATGTTATTTGCACGCGCACCAGATTTTATAAGTCCATAAAGCGCGGTCGGCACATTTTGTGGCACGGTCAATGTTTCAAGTTTTGCACCGTTTCCAATTTTGCGTTCCGTGCGCAAACCGCGAACGGCCTTTATCGTATCGATTGCATATTGCATATCGGACACATCGGTATCATATTCCGCATGCACGGTCGGATATTCGGTCAAATGGAGTGTTTTGCCACCTTCGTATGGCATGTATATCTTTTGCCACAATTCTTCGGTCAGGAACGGAATAAACGGTGCATACATACCGATTATCGCACGCAATACCGTCCACAATGTCCACTGGGCCGATAGAACCGATTCCGCACCATATTTTTCCGGCGACCAGAAACGGTCCTTGATAAATTCGACATATTGGTCACAGAATATATCGTAAAAGAATGTATCAATCGCACTGCGTGCATTCATTGTGTCATACTTGTCCATATTTTTGCGAACTTCGACAACAGTCTTGTTCAATTCGGACAAAATCCAACGGTCTTCGATTGGTCGCGTTTCCACTGCCGGCGCATCTCCCGTTGGTTCAAAACTTTCCAAATTGCCAAGTGAAAACCGCGCGACATTCCAAAGTTTGGTTAGTAACTTTGAACCGCGTTTAACCTCGGCCTCTATATACGGCATATTCGTTCCGATTGGCGCAGTAGAAATCCAATAACGAACCGCATCAACACCAAATTTTTCAATTGGTTCTTCGGGGTCGGTTCCGTTACCCTTGCTCTTTGACATTTTTTTGCCGTGTGCATCAACAACAATTCCGTGCATATATACAGTTTTAAAAGGTACTTCGCCCATTGTGTAAAGTGCCATCATTATCATACGTGCAACCCAGAAAAAGATTAAATCAGACCCAGTGCACAAATAATCGGTCGGATAGTAGCGTTTTAATTCGGGGGTATCATCGGGCCACCCAAGCGTTGAAAACGGCCACAACCCCGATGAAAACCACGTATCAAGCGTATCCGGGTCACGGGTAAGCGTTTTGCCACCCGATTGCTTTACGGCCTCTTCTTCCGTTTCCGCAACATAGACATTGCCGTCCGCATCATACCATGCCGGTATATGATGTCCCCACCAAAGTTGACGCGAAATCGTCCATGGACGAATATTGTTCATCCACGACATAAACAAATTGTAACGATGTTCCGGCAAGAATTTTATTTTGCCTTCTTCCACCGCCTTGATTGCGGGCTGCGCCAATTTTTTCGCATCAACGAACCATTGGGTCGTCAGCATTGGTTCAACCGGCACACCACCGCGTTCCGAATATGGTGTTGGAATAGTACGGTCTTCAACCTTGGTCATAAGACCCGCGGCCTCTATATCCTCAACAACCGCTTTGCGCGCGGCGTATCTGTCCATGCCACGATATTTCTCCGGCACAGGCGCTTCGTTTATCAATTTGGCCTCTGGTGTTAAAATGCACACATTTTTCAAATTATGACGCAGACCAACCTCATAGTCATCAAAATCGTGCGCCGGTGTAATTTTCACCGCACCCGTTCCCTTTTCCGGGTCGGCGTGTTCGTCCGCAATAACCGGAATTTCAATGTCGGTCAGTGGTATTATCGCCTTTTTGCCAATAAGATGTTTTAACTTTTCGTTTTCGGGGTGAATCGCAATCGCCTGGTCGCCAAACAATGTTTCCGGACGTGTTGTTGCAATTTCGACAAAACCACCGCCCACTAATGGATAATTGAAATAATAAAACTTGCCATGTTCTTCGCGTGTTTCGATTTCCAAATCAGATACAGATGTTTGTTGCCGCGGGCACCAATTCACAAGACGTTTGTCGCGATATATCAAACCTTCGCGATACATTTTCACAAACAGTTTTGTAACCGCGCGCGACAGTCCTTCGTCCATCGTGAACCGTTCGCGTTTCCATGCGGGCGTTGCACCCAGCACGTGTAACTGATTTAATATCTGGCCACCCTTTTCTTCCTTCCATTTCCATGCATAATTTAATTTTTCATCCAGTGACAACGCATGCGGATTTATTCCGCGCTTTGATAAATCACGTTCCACCAAAAGTTGCGTTGCAATTGCCGCGTGGTCGGTTCCCGGTTGCCACAAAACATCAAACCCGCACATGCGTTTATAGCGACAAACCATATCGGACAAAACATTATCCAACACATGCCCCATATGCAGATTTCCCGTGACATTCGGTGGCGGCATCATCATGCAAAATGGTGTCTTGGTTGAATTGACATCGTTCGCCCAAAAATCGTTAGAATCCCAAAATTCTTGGATACGTGTTTCGATGTCACGCGTTGCAATGTTTTTACCCAAATCTATTTTCATATCTTTACCCTTTATGATTATTTTACCGAATTCTATCAAATCGAAAATGAATTTCAAGCATCTATATTTATTCCGCGCGGACGACGCGACAAAAGACAACGCCGTATATTTCCGATGCACCGGCACGCCGCAAGACGCGTGAAAGTTCGTTAAATGTTGCGCCCGATGTCATAACATCATCGACCAATAAAATTTTTTTCCCGCGCAGCGCGTCACGATTTGCAACACTGAACACGCCACGAATGTGTGCCGCCCTTTGCGCGTGCGTTTTATGGCCCATATTCGGACGATATTTACGATGCACACTGTTAAAGTCAATCGGTGCACCATACGCACGCGCAATTTCCCGCGACAGCAATGTTGCCTGATTATATCCGCGCTGAAACAATCGGCGATTCGCAAGTGGCACCGGCATAATCAAATCCGGTTTAATATCGACATCGCGCAACGCCCATATCATCGCATGCGACATAAATCGTGCGAACTTTATACGACCACCATGTTTGAACGGCAACATAACAGACCGCGACATATCATCATACACACACGCGGCACGCATAAATTCCAATTCGTTCTTGCCCGCGGCGCACACCGGGCACATAGATTTTTTGTTTGATTCATATTCATCGGGAAAAGGGTATCCACAACATGCACAATGCGGCCCGTCAATCCAATTGAAATAACCCCAGCAATCATCACACAATTCGCCATGTGTCTTTACCCGCGTCGAACACACGGGACACGACGGCGGAAACAGAAAATCAACTATGGAATTAAAGCAACCACGACAAAAACCAACAATTCGGGACACAGACATTACCAACTTAAACTTTTATATTTTTTTGAACCGGTATCGCGCCCATATTTGTTACGCGTTTGCTTGGTCAATGTTTCATATTGCTCGTTCGAAATTACACGCAGAACAAAACTTTCATCGTCACGTTGCGCCAAAACCGGAACAATGCGATTTTCCGAAACACCGGTGTCCCGTAAAACCTGTTCAACAATTGCCAAACGGCGCGCGGCCAATTTTCGTGAATCTGTCGTTTCGGTTGCGATTTCCGGAATTGCTATTTGAATTGCGCGCTTTGGATTGCTGACCACTATGCCGGCATATTCTGACAACAAATTATAATTTTCACGCGACAATGCCGAATCAGTATTTTTGAATTTTATTTTAATTTCCAATGGACGAATTCTTTCAACATCTTCGGACAAATCACGGACGGATGTAAAACCTTCGACAGAATTTTCCACATCACTTACCGCATCAAACCGGTCATCAACCGGATATGTGGAAAGATGTTTGTTTTCCGACAAGAAAGTTTTTCTAAACGCGCGACGCAATTCCGCCGGTGTCATTTTGGTCATATCTTCGCGAACCTCTTTAATTTTTGGCGAAGTATTTTTACGTGTGGCGCGCGTAATAACATCATCACCACTTTCATCACGTGGCACGACAAGGCGCGAAAGTTTTACACCATCGTTCGTGTCATCAACATTATTTGCAATCGTGCGCGTCGGCAATGTTTCCGTAATCGACGCAATTTCACGTGTTGGATTTATTGCAACCGGATTTGCCGAAAATATATTCGTTTCAACCGTTGGCAAATTTGTCGCCGGACGTGCGGCAACCGATTCTTCGGCACGACGCTGCATATCCATCAAGCGTACAATTTGTGAATCAAGTGCGTTCGTCCGCGCGGACAATTCGGCAATTTCATCATCATGATTATTGTCCCACGCAAAATTTGAAACAGGTGCTATATCTTCCTCTGGTAAAATTTCATTTGATGTTAAAACCGAAAATTCGTTCGCATGCGGCATACGCAGTGGTGCATCATCCCGTGCCCACAAATTAGAACTTGGACGATTCGGTACCAAATAATCCGCCATCGCCGCATTCCGCGCAGCCACACCATTATCCGTAACACCATTTGTAACGGCCCGCCGCGCAACAACACGTTTTTTACTTGTAACAGGATGCGCAGAATCCGCAACACGTGCCGCAACAACCGACACAGGTTTTGCATTTTGCACCGATGAATTTGATGGTAAACCATATTGTGCACGCGCAGAAATTGTTCCCGCCGACACATTTACCGCCGGCAACCGCGCGCCCGCAAATGCCGGCAAAACCAATAAAAATCCCAATCCAGAAACTAAATTTTGTTTCATGTTCCTTTCCTTCCTTGTTTCATCATAGAACAATTTACGAAACGCACGCAAGTGTTTTTTATAGTGATTAGTACAGGTGACTAGTAATTAGCAAATGAAAATTTATATAATCAATTTAACGTCCGATACCGTGGGTATCTGCAATCGGAACACCCGCAGTAATCGCCGCAAATCTGGCCTTTTTCGCGGCGCAACGTCCCAATTCCAACAAATGTTCAGACAAAATTCTTCCCCGACGTTCAATAAAACTTTTATATCGTGGATTATTAATAACGTTTATTTGATCACCAATTCCACGTGCAATAAGTTCATATCTATCTTCGCCGTTATAGTAAAATTCCCACTGGTCGGCCTGTGCCTGAACCGCGTCAACATTCAAAAGACTGCGATAATAACGGCGGCGTATAACATCTTCGGGAACATCATGCCCCCCGAGCGCCACACGTTGCCGGACACGTGCAATATTTTGTTCCACAGAAGACAATAAAACATAAACAAACACAATTTTATATCCAAATTCGCGCGCCTGTTTTATATAATTATTTTTGCCCGAAAGTGTCGTTTCAAAAATAAAAGAATCATGTGCAGAAAATAATTGTTTCATTTTTTGTAAAACCATACGGCCGGCGACCTGGGGCCGAACGTTATTTTCACGCTCAATATCATCGGTATTAAGAAATTTTATCCCGGGATTTTCGTTTATGATTTCTTGGGCAAGCGTGGTTTTACCCGACCCATTGGGTCCCGCAATAAGGTAAAGAACTTTGCTATGATAAATCTGCATAACTTTCAAACCAGGCGTTATCATAACATTCTTTTTTTGATTTGCAAGTATTACGCAAAAAGAAAACCCGCAAAACACGGGTTTTATCTGGGTTTATTTTCTTTAATAGCATCCGCCACAATATTCTTGACGTGTCGGGTGCGGGACACAACCAACAACTGGAATATTGCTATAATCCATTGCCGGTGCAACATAAGCCGGTGCGGGTTGTGCAACCACGACCGGTTCAACACGTGCGTATTCACAGTTCACTTCGGTAATAACCGCACGATGTTCACGCGCCGCACGTTCCAATGTTGCACGCATTGCCGCCGGGTCACAATTGTTTGTGTTGACCGTGTAATAATCCGCCATTGCCGGGACAGTCGCCATCGCAATTAAAGCAAAAAATAATTTTTTCATTTCTAATCCTTTTGTATTTTACACCACAAATATAACACAAAAGACATTCTTGTCAAGCGTTTTTCGGGATTTTTTATTGCGACATCATACCCGATACTATTAGGAAAAATAACAATGAAAAAAGTCTTGTCCTAGGAACATATTTCAATTATAATGCGAATACATGAATCAAATCTAATTCTATTAAAAGGAGAGATGATGACACACGACGATTTATGGCTGGCAATAGTTAAACTTGCAGCGTCACGGAATATGTCTTGTTCGGGGTTGGCGAAATTCGCGGGACTGGACGCGACAACATTCAACAAAAGCAAGCGTTTTAGTAAATATGGTCAACCGCGTTGGCCATCGACATACAGTTTGGCCAAAGTTTTGAACGCCACCGGAATCACCATGTCTGAATTCGTGCATTTTATGCCAGAACAGAGCAAAGATACGGAAAAATAGGCACAAAAAATCCCGCTCCCACGGGCGGGGAATTGATTATTTGTTGTGGGACATGAGATGTGCAATTCTTTGACACCAATACTGGTGACGTAAATCGTCCGGCATATCAAATACAGTTTTATATGTTTTCTTTGTAAGCTTACCGGTATCATATTTAATTACGATAACCGGTTTACGACCAAAAAAATGATAAGGCACAAATATAGTATGCGATTTTGACATATTTCACACCCCATTAAACACCAGGTTAACGCCGAACGGGTTCCGTATGAACAAACGCTTTGCGTTGCATCATACCCTCTACAATCTTACGTTGTTTATCTAATGCTGATACATTTGTCGCGTTATCGGATTGCGAACGGTATAACGATGGCCAACACAACATAAAACGAATTAAAAGAATTTTTCTCATTTTTTAACCTTTTTGTCTTTTGCGCGTTTTATGCGGAAATAAAAACCGCCACATCTGTCTCGCTGTAGTGCCAGTGAAAGCGGATGGGCGGTCAAAACGGCTTTCATGTCTATATGAGTTTAATTCTGGCGACGACCTACTCTTCCGTGGCTTAAGCCAAAGTACCATCGGCGATACGGGGTTTCCCTGTCTGGTTCGGAATGGAACAGAGGGTGACTCCCGCTCTATAATCACCAGAATTAAACTCACGAACATCATAATGAATCAACTTCAACGTTCTCTTCAAGCATTTCGTTTGAACAAGTCAAACGAAAGATAAAAAGTCAATGGTTCGATTAGTACGGTTCGGCTAAACCCCTCGCAGGGCTTACACCCACCGCCTATCAATGTCCTAGTCTAGAACTGAACTCATGGGGATATCTTATCTTGCGACCAGCTTCCCGCTTAGATGCTTTCAGCGGTTATCTGTTCCGAACATAGCTACCCTGCGGTGCCGCGGGCGCGACAACAGGTACACCAGGGGTTCGTTCGACCCGGTCCTCTCGTACTAAGGTCAAGTTCGCTCAAATATCCAACGCCCACAGTAGATAGGGACCTAACTGTCTCACGACGTTATTAACCCAACTCACGTACCGCTTTAAATGGCGAACAGCCATACCCTTGGGACCTGCTCCAGCCCCAGGATGCGATGAGTCGACATCGA
>JAZRLA010000015.1:0-201634 GCA_045646605.1 Candidatus Enterousia sp. | reverse complement strand
GTTCACCAATCGTTCCGTTCCCGGTTGTTGTATACATTACAACCGCCGTTCCGGCATTTGCACTGTTTGTTCCCGCGGCCGGGATTTTTTCTTGTCGTGTTTCAACCGATGTATCAACGTATGCCTTGGACGATACGGTTTTACGGTCGGCCGGTGTTGTTTCCGCATATGCGGTGCCAATCATAACAATTCCGCACAACAATAAATTCCCGATTCGCATGATTTTCTCCCTTTTCTTTTTTCATAATAAAATACCGCGGTGAAAACCAAGCGGTCGGGGTGTTAGCGTATCAGTTAGAACAATGATCCCAACGGCTTTCGGGCGAACCCTGTTGTATCACCGTCGGCACCCCGAACCATCCGGGGTTTTTTTTACGATGCAAAAGCACAGGGAAATCACGAACGAAAAAAACGAACGGATTACGATGCTTTGCACCGGTTCTAACAAAGGCACGCTAATGCCCCGAACAAGATTCCCACCTTGTTCAAATTCATTTTATCAAAAACAGGATATTTAACGCAAGTAAAAAATTGTTTTTTTTAAAAAAGAAAAACCGCCGAATAATCGGCGGGTTTTAAGTTTGGAATTAAACAACACTTAGAATCCAAAGACCATGCGTTGTTTTGATTGCCGTTTCTTTTCGTTACGCACGGCCTCTTCACGCAGACGTTTGCGCTTTGTCGTCGGTTTTTCGTAACGTTGACGTTCCTTGCTTTCGCGATACAGTCCTTCTTTTTGCGATTTGCGTTTTGCGACACGCAAAGCCTGTTCGACGTTGTTATCACGAACCAAAACTTTTACCATAAACTATTCACCCCCTTTGGCGATGTTTGATGTTTGTTGCCACCGTCATACCGCCGAAGGGCGGTATCCCCGCGTCACAGTTGAAACCACGAGATCCCGCATCAAGCGCGGGATGACGGCGCGGCACTCGATTTTTTTAATCGTGCGCCCGTATCACCCACAAAATTTTTCAAATTTCGCGGGGCCCGATGTGCGCGCGATAACAAAAATCGGTGGTGGAGCTGATGGGACTCAAACCCACGACCTCCTGAATGCAAATCAGGCGCTCTAATCAACTGAGCTACAACCCCAAAACTCAAGTGTGCATATTTTATGCACTTTTGTATGAAAAGTCAATAGAAAAGTGTTGGGTGGTTACTGACCGTGTGCGCGGGCATATATTTTTTCGTTTTGCCGACGATCTGCGATGAATTCGGCGACATAATTTTCAAGTGCCACGCGTTTTTTTGATAACACAATCTGTTCGTTGACCGGGGTATCGCCGGTCTTTATTATAACTTTGAAATACCCAATTTGCGGAAACCATTTAATTTTTGATATTTCGTATGGCATTTGTACTTCCTTTCGTTTGCGGGGGATTATAAGGGCAAGTTTTCGCATAATCAATGATTTTTTTCTGGGCCGATAAAAAATACTTTACATTTGGAAAAAGACCGTGCATAATGGTGGGCGAAATGCGTACGATTTGCAAAAAATTTTTGTTATAATGGTGCGACCATAAAGTAATTTACGGGCGCACC
Organism: Candidatus Enterousia sp.; assembly: GCA_045646605.1. Lineage (GTDB taxonomy): Bacteria > Pseudomonadota > Alphaproteobacteria > Rs-D84 > Rs-D84 > Enterousia. The sequence goes on along the minus strand of JAZRLA010000015.1, from coordinate 200,089 downwards.
TTTGTGGTGCCCCGTTCTTTTTAACAAAAAAAAGGAAACGTTATGTCAGAAAATGAAACAATGTCCACAAACGAATTAACCGCACGCCTGCAAAAGGCGGAAAACATTCGCGCACGCGATGGTGTTGTGTGGAAGGATAAATTTGATCGCACGCACACAATTGCCGATGCGCGTGAATTACCTGACGACACAGATGTTCGTCTTTGCGGGCGCGTGACGGCGTTGCGTTGGATGGGAAAGCTTATGTTCGGGCGCATTTATGATATAAATGGCGAAATTCAGTTTTCTATGTCCCGCGAAGAATTGGGCGAAGAAAACTATAAATTCATGAAGGCAAATGTTGATTTGGGTGACTTTATCGGAATAAGTGGGAAACTTTATCATACGACCGCGGGCGAATTGACCGTACGCGTGGCAAATTACGAAATTCTGGCCAAGGCATTGCGGCCGTTACCGGAAAAGTTCCATGGCCTTACCGATATGGAAACGCGTTATCGTCAGCGTTATTTGGATATTGTATCGAATCCGGAATCACGCAATGCATTGCTTGGGCGATTCAAAATGACCCAGCATTTGCGCGAATTTATGAACAGCCATGGTTTCTTGGAAATTGACACGCCGATTATGCAAAACATCGCATCGGGTGCAGCGGCGCGGCCATTTGTTACGCATCACAATGCATTAGATGCGGATTTCCAGTTGCGCATTTCACCAGAGTTGTTTTTAAAGATGGCGATTGGTGCCGGGTTTGACCGCGTCTATGAAGTAGCCAAGGATTTCCGCAACGAAGGTATGGATGCGATGCACCTGCAAGAATTCACCATGATTGAATGGTATGCGGCGTATTGGGATTATCGGCGCAATATTGAATTCACGTGGCAAATGGTCCAAGAACTGATAAAGCGTGCACGCGGAACGTTACAGATTGAATTTCAAGGAACCAAACTTGATTTCAGTAAGTATGACATGATGGATTATACCGCAAGAATGAACGAACTTTTTGGATGCAATATTTTGGATTTTGATGATGTCGATGTATTGCGGCAAAAATTGGTTGATATGGGTATGTTCCCGATGTCTGAATTGGAAGATTTAAAATCACTTGCAACGTTGGTTGATTATGTGTACAAGCGGAAAATCCGGAATCAGATTGTCCAACCGACGTTCCTTTATAACTATCCAACATACATGGTACCACTTGCGCGGCATAATGATGAAGATGACCGGCGGCTTGATATGTATCAATTGTTGGTGGCGGGGGGCGAACTGTGCAAGGGTTATTCCGAATTGGTAAATCCGATTCAACAGGCCAAAGCGTTCGAAGACCAAGCCAAAAATATCGAAGGCGGTGAAGAAGAAGCGTTTAATCCGGACAATGACTTTGTACGCGCGATGGAACATGGGTTCCCGCCGATTTCCGGTGTGGGCATGGGTATTGACAGACTTGCCATGATCGTATTTGATCAACCGACCGCACGTGACGTAATTTTATTTCCAATTATGAAGTAACGGATGAATGCATGGTAAAAACAACCGTCCCAGATGCTGATATTCTTACCGCCGATCGTGACCGGCATAACATCGCGTTTATTGATAATGCGTATGATACGGGACGCATAGACGATGAAACGGCGCAGTATTTGCGGCGGCTTTATGCCGACGGCATGGATTGCTATCGCGATGTGTTTCATGTTTTGGGTAAATGCTTTGGCGCGCCGAAAACAGCGGTTACGGAATATGACCCTGTGACGGATTTGTCGGTGGACAAGCCAATAAAAATTGTTGATATAAATCCGCTTTGTTCATACTTGGTCAATCATCGTTTGGACGCGGACCCAATGCGAAATCAGTTTTTTACGTGTCGTGCATCACACAAAATCGATTTGTCGGTATCATCGATTGTGACGGTAATTGTTGCCGCCCAGAAAAATGTTGAACGCGCGTTGGAAAAAGTGACCGGGAAATACTATCAGTTCTTTATCAATGATGTTATATCGGCGGTTACGCGCGTGTTCACAGAAACAGGACGCGAAAAACAGATTAAAAAAATGGAAGAAAAAATTCGCAAAGGTTTTGCGGACCATTATGTAACCAATGCCGCCGAAGAAGTTTTATCCATCATGGGGCAAAGTGAAGATGGTTTGGTTGTGAAACTTGTGCGTGAATTGGATAAGATCAAGAAACCTTATTTGCACCTGAACGATGTGTGGCGCGTAAAATGTTTGTTTGATTTGGTTCCTCAGGCACGAACTTTTATTGAGCGTCTGCGCGATATGATGCCGGAACGCGTTATATCGGTGCGTGATAAATTTTATGATATTACGAATCCGCGCAACTATCGTGATTCCAAGGTAATTTTGAACATCGGCACGGCGGATAAAGTTATCCCAATGGAAATTATATGCCAGGTTCGAACGTTTTTTGAATTTGAACGCCGGACACATGATTACTATGCGGCATTGCGTCAAAATCCAAATGCGACAAATGCAAAAATCGAAGCCGAAGCCGCCGAAATGATGGAAAACGGTATCGAGCAATATAATAAGATGATATGTAGGTGTTTGGACGATTTACTTGAACGCGTTGGTTGGAATATTTTATACAGTCGTGGTAATGATGTTTCACTGTTTGAAGGTTTTCCGCGTGAATGTAAACTTTATTATCCGCATTCAATTGTTGAAAAAATTATGAATAAATTGGATGCCGCGGTTAAAAATGAAATTTTTGTTGTGACAAATTCTTCATCAAAATTGGACAAGGCACAGGAAATCGCAATTTTCCGTTTTATGGCGCGGTTTGTTTTGGTTTCGGCGATGCCGTATACGCACGTGGGTTGCAAAGTTTCGGGTGATACACTTGCGGTACGATTGTTCAATTTTGTTATGCATGAAGTTTCACGATACTATAATTCCGAACGCAATATATAGGCCGGGACAAATGTCCTTTTTGGCACGTGCGTTATTTTCTTGATTTTACTTTTTCGTTATGACAAGATTAAATCAGATTTAATCGATCGGTTAAATCATCAACAAGGTAGTAAAGGAAAAAAAGATGCGCCAAGGTAAAGTAAAATGGTACAATGGCAAAAAGTGTTACGGCTTTATTGCGCCGGATACACCGAATGCGGATGGCAACACGGATGATGTATTTGTTCATTCAAGTTCATTAAAAAATGCGGATTTGCGATATTTGAACGAAGGCGATATCGTCGAATTTGATGAGGAAGTTCGTAATGGCAAATTGTCGGTCACAACATTAAAACTTGTTCAACGCGACGAAGAATCAGCCAAACGATTTCAAGAACGGCGTGCCGAAAGACGGCGCGCGCGCGAAGAAAGTAAAAAAGAAGAAAAACATTCTGGGTTTGCTTTCTGGAAAAAATAGAAAAAAAAGTCCTGCAAGTGCAGGACTTTTTGGTGTAAGTGTTAGTGATAATTTGTTTATCGTGGTTGATTTTTTTGCTATTTTTCGGTATAATTTATACATCAACAAAAGGAGTTTTTTATGTGGACGGCGATTGGTATTGTTGCGGTTTTGGTTTTGTATTTTATTGCGGTGTATAATGGCCTGGCCGCGCGACGGAATCAGGTACGTGAGGCATGGGCGACGATTGATACACAACTTAAACGGCGGTATGATTTAATTCCAAACTTGGTTGAAACCGTGCGTGGCGCGGCGGCACATGAAAAGGAAACGCTTGGTGCGGTTATTGCGGCACGAAATGCGGCGATGTCTGCACGTGGTGTTGACGATAAATCAACGGCAGAGCACGGTTTATCGGGTGCATTGAACAAATTATTCGCATTGGGCGAGGCGTACCCTGCCCTGCGTGCGAACGAAAACTTTTTAGAATTGCAACGTGAATTGACCGATACGGAAACGAAAATTCAATCTGCGCGACAATTCTATAATACGGTGGTCATGGGACTTAACACGCAAATCGACCAATTCCCAAGCAGTATCGTTGCACGCATGTTTGGTTTTTCACATGAAAAGTTATTTGAAATTGATGAATCCGAACGGGCAAACCCGCGCGTCAGTTTTAAATAATGTGAAAAGTTATAAAATTTACGAATCAAAAAACGCCCAATAATTTGGGCGTTCTTCTTTATAAAGCTTTATTTAATCGTCTTTACGTTCGTCGTGTCTGCGATGTTCACGCATTTTTTTGTGCATAGATTTTTTTACCGAATCAAATTCAACACGCGAAATACAACCATCCATATCCGTATCGGCAAAAACCAACTCTGATTGCTTTTTTGGACATTTGATTGAATCCATAACAAGGCAACCATTTTCAAACTTTGGTTCCATTTTCGGCATGTGATGATGGCCACGACAGCATGTTAACTTTGCAACCGCGAACCCCAGGGCAAACACGATTAACAACACGATAAATTTTTTAAACTTACCGCAATGACAACCGCACCCACACGATGTGCCACATTTGCATTCGTGCATTTCCGGTGCCGGAATTTCGGCCATGGCCGGACGTTTTACCGTGCGTTTTGTTGTTCTTTTAACAGATGATTTTTTTTGCATTTTCCTTCCTTTTTGTTTTGCGTGTTTATTGTATAGAAATTAAATTTCAATGTCCAGAGAAAAGTGATTAGTGTTAGTGGTTAGTGAGTTCTGGAATTAGTTTGTAATTGCGAATTTATTCCAGAATATAAAGTTCCCCTCTAGAGAGGGGTGGCCGAAGGCCGGGGTGTGGTTCACTTACACTACCCACTTACACTAGCCACTATCCACTACTTCTGCACAAAGTGTACGCTGTATTGTGGTTTTTTATCCGCACCCAGCGCACCGCGCACAACCTTGTTCGCCGCCGTTTGCACCGCACGGACCAAGTTATCTTGGGATTTACGTTCGGCCTTGGACAATTCATCAATCGCCTTGGTGATTTCAATTTGAATTTGTCGTTTCATAAATCCGGTTGTATCAGATTCAAAAATACCCGCACTGGAAACCTCTGGGGTGCCTTTTAAATACCCACGTTTATCAACCGGTAACGTTACAAATATCGCGCCGTTCGATGCAATTTTCTTGCGATTTTTGTAAACCGGGTCATTGGCACTGCGTTCGGTTTCGCCCTCCATAACAACATATCCTGTTTCAATCGTTTCACACACGTATGGTTCCGCCCCATCACCCAATGCAATCATTTCACCATTCCGCACCAGCATCATGTGCTTTGCGCCACCACGTTCCATCGCCATTTTTCCGTTCAGCATTTCATTTATGTAATCACCGTGCATCGGTATTGAAACCTGGGGATGAACCATGTCATAGAATCGTTCAAGTTCCGGTCGACCGGCGTGGCCACTGGCATGCACATGGTCGGTATCGTAAATTGTGTGAGTGTGGATTCCCATCTTGGCAAGTTTATTATACAGGAAAGAAACATCTTGTTCGCGGCCCGGAATAATAATCGCACTGAACACGACCGTGTCCGTCGGCATAAGTTTCATTTCCTTTACCTGGCCCCGGCAAAGACGCGTAAGCATTGCGTATTTTTCGCCCTGGGACCCCGTTAGGAATATTGCCTGTTTTTCCGCCGGCAAATCTTTGATTTCCGAAAACTGAAGAATATCGTTTTCATTTAAGTATTTAAAATCGATTCCCATTTCGCGGAATTCCGGCAATCCAACGTACGGTACCGGATTTGGATTGCTGCGTTCCTTTATCGCCGCCATACGGCCCGTTGCGCGTGCCGCTTCGGCAAACATTTTAAGACGTGCAATACTGCGTGAATACCCCGTAACAATAACGCGGCCCGGTGCATCACGCATAATTTGTGTTAATGTATCACGAACCTGAATTTCCGTTGTTTGCGGATTTTGACGCGACACAGATGTTGAATCACACGCGCACGCGATAAGCCGCGGGTCCGAACCAATTTCACGCAAACGTTCATAATTTGTTCCAGGTTCAATTGGGTTATCGTCATTAAATGTCCAATCACCAGTATGCAAAATTTTTCCCGCACCGGTTTTGATAATTAACATCTGTGCCTCTGGGACCGAATGGCTTACGTGGAAAGTTTCAATTTCAAACGGATCAAGTTTTAATGTTGCGCCCGCCGCATCAAATTCAACGATGTCACGCTTTGGGTCAAAATCCAATTCAATACCGCGAAAAGTTTGACGCAAAATTTCCGCCGGAAAACGCGTGCAATAAATCGGTTTACGGAACTTTGGCCAAATGTATTTCAACGCACCAATATGATCTTCGTGGCCATGTGTGATAACAAAAGCGACAACATCTTTTTTACGTTTCTCAAGCCATTTGGTATCACAATATTGCACATCGCCGGCACCGATTTCCTCCTCCAAGAATCCCATACCACAATCAACAACAATAAATTTATCCCTGTATTTATACAGGTACATATTTTGCCCGACATGTTCCAACCCACCAAGCGCCATAAAATATACTTTTTCATCATCTGCATTCGCGGTGCGCGTATCTTTTTTCTTTTTAGTATTTTTTTCACTTGAAACATGCACAGATAAATTATCTTCGTTTTCGGCATCCAATTCAAGATCTGGGTCAATGTATTCGTGTAACTTTACCATTTATAAAATCCTTTGTTAAAAATTCAGCAAAGATAATACAGTTTTTTTATAACAAATACAAGGGAAATAGTAACCATACGACAAAAAACACCCCGCGATTGCGGGGTGCGCAATAAATCAAACAATTGTTTAATTCAAAGCATCCTTTAAGGCCTTGCCAGGTTTAAATTTCGGCTGAGTAGAAGCCGGAATTTTGATAGCGGCACCCGTTTGTGGGTTGCGGCCGGTTGTGGCCTTGCGTTTTGCGGTTGTGAATGTTCCAAAACCGACCAAACGAACGTCACCTTTCTTTTTCAGAACTTTTGTGACAGTGTTAATAAACGCATCAAGACACGCCGCAGCTGTTGCCTTGGTAATGTCAACTTCGTTTGCGATTGCTTCAATTAATTGTTGTTTGTTCATTTGTTTTCTCCTTTCATAAATTTATTTAAGGTGTCCAACGCTTCATTTGGCAATGCCCATGAAAATCGTTACATTCGTGCCAGTTACAAGATATGCAAAAATGCAACCAAGCAATTTTCAAGGGCATTGCCCGAAACGCCTAACCGAATCGTAGAGAATTCCGGCATCCAAGTCAAGATGTATTTATAAACGCGCGTATTTTTTATTATGATAATTATTTTGCTTTGACAAGATTACTGTTTATCGCCTGGGCGCCGGTCGATGAATTTTCGCACAAAACCCAGTTTCCCGGTTTATTTGTAATGCTAACTTCGCGATATTTATTTGGTGTATTGAATATAAGGATTAATATCACGCCCGCCCAAAAAAGCAACTTGGTAAACGCCCAAGGTTTCGAAAAATCTTCTTTTTTAAAAGAATCTTTTAACAAATTTTGATACAAAGACCATCCCCAAACGAACACCAATATAATCATCGCAAAGAAAAATCCAATTGTTATATATTTATAAAAATGTCCAAATCCGGTGGCAAGCGAATTCCACAAATCACTTTCCGCAGGACACACGAACAAGGCGCGTCCACGCATACTTTCCGGGACATTTATTACCGTGTCGGGGCCCAACGACAAATCAAACGTCGCCATCAAAACAATGGCGGTTAAAAAAGTGATGACCGATATCATTGACTTTTTCATGTGCGAAAATTCCTTTTGATATCTTATTATACCACAAAAAACTAACCAATTGCAATTTTAGAAAGTTTTATTTACACTTTAACTATGTTCACACGGAAATCAGACATCGTTATTGCAATAACCACGTATGATATTGATGCGTTGCATTTGTCTGTGCCTGCGGTGCGACGGTGTGCGCGTGACGCAATTTTAATTGTGCACAATGACAATCCCGACACATTGGTTACAAAACAATTTATTCATAAACTTGGGTGGCGCGGCGCGTTGCATATTATAAACGAAGAAAACAATCTCGGTGAATTTGAATCACGAATCGCGGTTTTGAAATATATCGATAAAGAAAAAATTCCGTGTGATTGGATTGTATTTGTTGATGACGACGATGCACTGATTGATGTTAATATACCGAATGTTTCGGAATCAACCTTTGCGGTTGTTCAAAATGCGACAACGATTTCGGATAACATAACCGACATTTTCAAGATAACACCAAAATGGACGGCCGGTTCGGAATATGGCAAGACGGGCGCGCACTTTGATATTACCGGAACACTTATTCGGCGGGATGTGGCGATTGAATTTGCACACTTTATGCGTGTGAATCTGCCGGAAATTGCAAAAATCGCGCACGGGTTCAAATATCGCGTGCCGGCGGGCGCGGTAATGTGGGCGGGGTTAAAGACATTTATGCGCGCGGCGCATCCGGAAATGTCCGCAATTTATATGAATCAAACAAATTATGTTTCCATAAAACTTGGGCATGCGGCGCAAAAGTATGGCATGCGTGCGGTGCCGGCAACATCCGCGAAAACCTTTAATTCAAATGTTATCAAAAAATTTACCGAAATGTTTGAACGCGCCGCGATGCAAAATATGGTTGCGGACGCGCAATAATGTTCTATAATTTGCCATGACAAAAAGGGAATCACCATGACATACGATGAAATTAGAAAAGTTTTTTTAAATTATTTTGAATCGCACGGGCATAAAATTGTGCCGTCTGCGTCACTTATACCGAATGACCCGACACTGTTATTCACTGTGGCGGGCATGGTTCCGTGGAAGGGGATATTACAGGGGCTTGAACCCGCACCGGCACCACGTGTGGCCGATGTGCAAAAGTGTATTCGTGCGGGGGGCAAACATAATGATTTGGAAGATGTCGGTTTTGACGGGCGGCATCATACATTCTTTGAAATGATGGGGAATTGGTCGTTTGGCGATTATTTCAAAGAGGGCGCAATCGAAATGTCATGGGATTTATTGACGCGCGTTATTGGATTGGACCCAGCGCGCCTTGTCGTAACAACACATATTTCCGATGACGAAGCAACCGCAATTTGGCGACGCGTCGCAAACAAAGATGCAATTCGTTTGGACAAAGATAACTGGTGGTCGGCGGGCGATACCGGTCCATGTGGCCCGTGCACTGAAATATTCTATGACTTTGGCGCGGATATTCCGGGGGGACTGCCGGGGACGCCGGACGAAGACGGCGGGCGTTTTGTCGAAATCTGGAACGATGTGTTTATGCAATATGACCGCGATGCAAATGGGAATTTAACTAACCTGCCAAAGCAAAATGTTGATACGGGCGCGGGGTTGGAACGCTGGGCCGCGATGCTTCAGGGGAAATTTGATAACTATGACACCGATTTGTTCGTAAACCTTAAACGCGCGGTGAGTGACGTGACGGGCGTCAAAGAGACGGACGCAAACAAAACCAGTTTCAAGGTTATTACCGACCATTTGCGTTCTGTTGGTTTTGCGATTGCCGATGGTGTTATCCCGTCGAATACCGACCGTGGTTATGTGATTCGCCGTATTTTGCGTCGTGCGATGCGCCATGGTCAATTGCTTGGGCATTCGGGGGCGTTGCTATCGAAACTTTATCCGGCATTGGTGGAACAAATGGGCGCGACATATCCAGAACTTGCCAAAAATCAGGCGCACGTTGTTGAAATTATAACAAACGAAGAAAACGCCTTTGCCGATATGTTGAATAATGGTATGAAGTTGTTGGACAATGAATTGCCGAAACTTTCCGGGAAAACATTGCCGGGCGCGGTCGCGTTTAAGTTATTTGATACATATGGATTTCCGCTTGATTTAACACAAATGATTTTGCGGGAACGCGGCATCGATGTTGATGTCGCCGGATTTGAATCGGAGATGGCGGCGCAAAAGGAACGCAGTCGCGCCGACACACGCGGGACAAAATTGCTGTGGGAATCACGCGGTGATGTGACGGCGACGGATGACACGACAAAGTATGCGCCAAATGCCGATATGCAATCGCGCGTTTTGGCGATATTGCATGGCGAAGAATTCGTGGATAGTGCGACCGATGGCGATGTGGTAGAGGTTGCATTGGATAAAACAAATTTCTATGGTACCCAGGGTGGCCAGGTCGGCGACAGTGGTAAATTGAAAATTGGCGATAATGTCGTTTTGGATGTAACGGATGCCACGCGTGCAAATAATGTTGTTTTGCATCGCGGAACGGTTGTTGGAAAAATTTCGGTTGGCGACACGGTAACGCCGGTTGTAAATGCGGATGTTCGCACGCAAACGGCACGTGCACATACCGCGACGCATTTGTTGCAAGCGGCATTGCGACAAGTTTTGAATACCGATGTGGAACAACGTGGATCAAAGGTTGCACCGGATTCCGTGCGATTTGACTTTTCGTTTGGTCGCGCAATGACCGCGGAAGAAAAGACGGCGGTTGAAGATTTGGTGAACAAATGGATTGTGGCGGATATGCCCGTTAAACACGAAGAAATGCCAATTGACGAAGCAAAAAAACGCGGTGCGATGGCACTGTTTGGTGAAAAGTATGGTGATGTCGTGCGCGTAATAACGGCGGGCGATGTATCGTGTGAACTGTGTGGTGGGACACATGTTAACCACACCGGCGAAATTATCCGCGCAAAAATAAACAAGGAAAAATCCATCAGCAGTGGAATTCGTCGTATCACGATGTCCGTCGGCGCATTGGCATAGGTTATTATCGTAGTAAAACGCCGGACAAACCGGCGTTTCTATATTTTGTTAATTGTTACGCATGAACCTGAATATCGGATATTCGGCATTCGATTTTTCTAGCAATTTATTCGCGACATCTGGCAATTTTATTGAAACCTTGCTAAACGAAGGAATCGTAATTTCACTATCAAACACAGGGCGTTCATCAACAAACACCAACCACGGCTTTATAACAAAATCCGACATGCCATCGTTCGTTAGTGAAAATTCAATCGATGAAATTTCAATACCATCGTCAAAATCAGAATCCGAAGCCAACATTGATGCAAAATTATCAGATGTCCTTAGCGACAATGTATCATCCGCTACATAGAAATATATTCCATTTTCAACCGGGATCGGTTTAGATAAATCATGAACTATTGCGATCGGCAGAGAAAAACCCGCGTATTCATTAAACATATCTTCGGAACCGCACTTGTTGAATCGCGCAGAAATTTTTCGTTTTTCAAACGCGGTTTGGATTTCCGCAATTGAATCTTCATCGCAATTCATAACCAAGATACGAACATCTACCATCAACGCCTTGTTCTGGTCCGATAGAATATCAGAAACATTTAATATCGCGCTTAGTTTAACAGTGCACGCAACAAGCGCAACGAACGCAAATAAAATACCGATGAATTTTTTCATGAATTTCTCCTTTCCTTCCTGGGGCAGTGTATTAAAAAGTAAAATATAAAATCAATAGAAAAAACCACCAAATGGTGGTTTTTAAAATTTCTGGTGCGAGCAAAGGGGAACGCATTTGACTTTTTTTAGCCGTTTTTTCAACCCTTTTTGCCGCTTTTTACCTGTTTTTTATCAGTTTGCCTGACACTTTGCTTGGCACTTTTATAAAATAACACGATTTTCGGCAAAAGTACACGATTTTTTTATTTCACAACTCGGTGTTTTGGGTTATAATCCCACCAAAGGATTTGATATGAACGATATAAATAATCAAATTGCGATTTATACCGCTGAAAATGGTCAAACACGGATTGATGTCAAGATTCAGGACGATACCGTCTGGTTGACCCAAGACCAGATGTCTGCATTGTTTAATACAGACAGAACGGCGATAGTAAAGCACATACGAAACATTATTAAAGACGGAGAATTGGCAGAAAATTCAACTTGTGCCAAAATTGCACAAGTTCAACAAGAAGGCAAGCGCAAGATAACCCGTCATATAAAATTCTATAACCTGGACATGATTTTGTCGGTTGGATATCGGGTAAAATCAAAAACTGCGACTCAATTCCGTATCTGGGCAACGAAAACGCTGAAAGATTACCTGGTCCAGGGTTATGTTATAAACCAACGCGTCATCGCTGAACAAAAATCAAAGTTGCTGACTTTGCAAAAAACTTTGGATTTAATGACGCGCAGCATTGAAAATCAAACTGATAATATGGACCAAGTCCAAGAGATTTCGCGCGTTTTGAATGATTTTGTGCGCGGGTTAAATTTGTTGGACGACTTTGACCATAAAACACTGGACCGAACTGGCAGAACCAAAAACGACGCGGTTGTGATTGGTGCTGAAGAATTTTTGTCTGTGGTTGACCAAATGAAGGGCAGTTTTGCCAGTGATGTTTTCGCAAAGCAAAAAGACCAAGGTTTTTACAGTTCTGTGGGACAGATTTATCAAACCTTTGACGGCAAAGAATTCTATCCATCGTTGGAAGAAAAAGCCGCGACATTACTTTACCTGATTGTCAAAAACCACAGTTTTGTTGACGGGAACAAACGCATAGGGGCCAGTTGTTTCCTGTATTTCTTGGACCGGAACAAAATGTTGTATGACGAAAACGGTCAAACACTGATTGATGGCGCAACCTTATTCGCATTGACTTTGCTTATCGCAGAAAGCAAACCCGCCGAGATGGAAACGGTAAAGCAAGTTGTTATCAGTGTCTTGAACCGCAGAAATTAAATCGAAAACGCCATATGGTGCATCACCCCCCCATCCGTTGAATAAAGTTCGAAACAGTTGATGGTGATACAGACATCATTTTTGCAATGCGGTATTTTGTGAATCCTGTATCTAACCAGTTTTTAATCTTTTTAGTATTTCGTGATAGTTTTAATTTCTTTGATTGTGCCGAAAATGGTCGCAAAAAAATTGCTTTTCTTTCTTTACCGTCTTTTGGCGTGCATTAAACTGTCGCGATAGTGTTCGACCGTCTGTTTTTGTTCCAAATACCCCGGTAAAGTTTTTTCATACGATTCAACCTGTTTATCAACATTATCTTTTTTATGAATTCTGGACCAACCAAAAACGAGCATACCGACACCAAGCGCAGAAGCTAAAATTATTGGATAATATTTTCGCCTCCATTCTTTTTGGGCTTCTTTTCTTTTAAAATATTTTTCGTCACATAATTTATGCAATTCTATTAAATCTGACGATCGCTTTCCATAAAAAACGGTTGGTTGCTTATCATTATTTATTCTAATGGTATGTTTCCACGTTTTGCCCAATATGCTGTATTCTGGAACAAAGCTGAAAAGTTCCCCATTTTTTATATACGCTACATAAAAGTCGCCGTGTTTTTGAAAAGGTTTTATGACTATGGTCTTTTCATTACGAATAATATCCAAGCATTTTTGGATTATCGGGTCATCGGATTGTATTTCCTGTTTTTCATGATTATCGTTATTTGTCACATTTTTACCTTTTTCTGCTTTTTGTCGCCCAAAGTATATTATATTAAACGAATTTGTCAACAAAAAACCAGATTTATGCCCCTATAAATTCCTTGAATTGTCATTATTTTTTGGTACACTCATTCGCATGAATGATAAGTTACCAGAAATCCTTTATCATGGTTCTCGCGTGAAAATAGACACCGGATTTATTCAGATGTCACCGGGCTATATAGATCATATGAAAACGGAAATAACCGCTGTGTTCGCAACGTCTGATTTTGCACACGCGCGCCTTTACGCCGTCATGAGATTGATAGGCAGTGGTTGGAAATCCCCCGTGGGCAGTTCTGCGTTATATGTCGAAAGACTCAAACCAAATATTCCAGAAAAAGCGTATGTATATGAATTGGATTCCGACGGGTTCATGCATGATACTGGTACGGATTATTATTGCTTGGCAGACAAGAAAATTAAAAGAATTATTGAAATTGACATTATGCAAGAAATAAAAAATGGCAATATCAGAGTATTTGTCCTTAAAGAAAGAATCGATTTTTCAAATATGTCAGAAAAGGAATCTGGGGAATTATGGAGTAAAACCACGCATCAACAAGATAAATTTTACCTTTATCACCCAGATTAAGAATTTTGAACGATATTGCGGGCGTAAAACAATTCGTTTTCCCTTTTTACCGTCTTGAAACGGCGATTCGATAGTCTAATAAAACGCATTACCCCATAGATATTTGCTTGCCGTCTCCACTTTGTTCCGCCGCGATTTCCGCCGCTTTTTACCTGCTCTTTTATCAGTTTGCTTGACAGTTTGCTTTACACTTCTTAAACATAGGTTTTCATCCTTTATTTTTCAAGTGTGCCAAAAGCAAAAAATGTTAGATTTATAAGGGGTTCGTTGCATCGGTATTTTTCGACACAAAACAAAAAATCCGGCGCAAACGTCCGGATTTCTAATAAAAAACTTTGGTGCGAGCAAAGGGGCTCGAACCCTCGACCTCAACCTTGGCAAGGTTGCGCTCTAGCCAACTGAGCTACGCTCGCATTGCCCGCATATTCTTACACACAAAAATCCAATTTGCAAGGAAAAAATATTCCGCAAAAAACCGGTGTTTTTATGCGCGTCGCGCGCCCGTCTTGGGCAATGTACGGATATTTTGCAATTTGTGGTGTTGCATAGTGGCACCAACTTTTTGTGTTCCGGCATTATAAGCCCGCATTTTGGCGGATTTTGCCATTATTTTCTGCACACGGGCGATTGCCGTATCAACATCCGGCGATTTATTACCACTCTTTTTCGCGTATTGATAATTAGCCAATGCGGATTTATATTGCCCCAAATTTTCGCGTGCGACGCCGGCATTATAGTACGCGGCCGCATATTGTGACCTATCCCCAATTTCTTTGAAAATTTTGCCTGTGCATTCAAGTGCCAAATCATATTTGCCAAGGTTATTGTAAGACGCGGCCAAATCATTCCAAAGCAATGCATCATTCGGATTTGTTTCTAACAGTTTCTTAAACCCCGCCGCCGCGGATTCGTAATCGCCGGACCTGAAAGATGTTACCGCTTTGGCATAATCTGTTTGATCAAAATTCGATTTTGCGATAATAAAATCAATCTGTGTCCCAGATTCAACGGCCTTTATCACAGCACGACCACCGGCGGTTTGATTTAATACATCCCTAACGATTGGGTTGTTCCCTTTTGTGCGGGCAGTATTCAACGCATATTGCACAGTTGCCGTATCAAATTTGAAATGTTCAATTGATAACACTTCGCCTTTTGAATTTCTTTTAATTCCGGTTGCAACTTTCGCCAAAGATATTTTTGAAAAGGAATCTTTTTTCAAACCCAGCAAATCATCAACCGTTATCAAACCCGCGGCGTATGCCCCACACCACCAACGACGTTTAAGTGTTCCTTCGCGCCATAATGTGTTTTCGGGCAAACTGTATTTGAAAGCGTCCATTATTTGTTGTGTATTTGTTGCTTTATTCAAATGAACCGCAATCGGGGCAATTTTTCCGGGCAATTGATAACCCAACATTAACAAGCCCATTATCTGTTGATGATTTATATTGCTTTTACCACTGATTGCCATTTCAAGTGATTTAAATGTTTCGAATTGCAAGTGCAAACGAAATTGTTCTTCACATTGTTCACGACTGAAACCCGCCGCCATATTTTTCCATTGTCCGGTACACGGGTGCTGGGAAATTGTGCCGTTTTTATTCACCGTATAAACCCATGTCAAACCGTTCCAATATGTATAGCGTTTTTCTTTGGTGTGCTTTTTTGGTGTTGCGCGATATGTCTCTAATTCTTCGACCGCGACAAACAATTCAGGATAATAATGCGCCATCGCCAACGAAGTAAAATCTGTTGGTTTTTCCGGTTCTTTGATTATTTCTTCTTTTTCTTCTTTATCGCTATTTCTGTTATTAACTAATTTTCCGGCTTTGGTTCCGACAAATGTCACCAATCCAAGTGTTGCGATACCAAATAAAATTTTTTTAAGTTTGTTTTTTTGCGACACCGACTTTCGCATATATAATCCTTTTGTTTTTTCATATAAATTTTATCAGAAAATGCTATCTTGGTCAAACAAAATGCCGCCCCGATGGGGCGGCATCAAATTCCCATTTTAAAACCATTTCCATGGTTGCAGTAATTTTAGCATACTCATCGCCGTGCGTTTGTCTGCAAATGTGTGGCCACAGCGCGGGCATACGATGAATGGTGCAATTGTCGCCTTGTACCACTTGTTAATAAATGTCCAGATATAAAGCCCCAGCAACCACGCCGCAATTACGAAAGTCCAAATCACGTAACCGAAATATTTATTCACGGTCTTGATAATCGTCTGAACAAAATCCAGATTGGAATTCGCCAGTTCGCGATAAATCTTGCGCGCGGTCGGCCAAGATGATGGTTCCCACGGATACACATGTTTGATATCATATTTCGTGAACAGCATCGCAACCGCCGAATCCATTTGGCTTTTGATTGCGGCATCGATTACTTTATCAACCTCTAACTGTGTAACCCGCGTAAGTTCTTTTTCAACGCCGTCCAATTTTTCGTTTACCTTTTTTGCAACATTGTCGACTTTATCAACCGCCGCATTTGCTTTGTCCACCGCACCGTCCGCACGGTCCAGCGCATTATCAATTGCATCGGTTTTCACCCCAAATTTATTTGCAAGACCGGTAAGGCCACGCACACCGGACGTTTGTTCTTTGACCTTGGCCGTTTGTTCCTTGGCCTTGGCCGTTGTGTCGGTCACTTTATTTACCTGATTTTCAACCATCTTTACCTTGTCAATCGCAATCGCGACAGGCTTTTCAAGGTTTATCGCATTTTTGATTCCGCCCAGCATCCTTTCATATTGTTCCGCAACATTGCGTTGCAAATCATAGAAAATTGCAACAACGGTCGATTGCTTTATCGAATCAGAATACTTGGCCTTTACATGCAGTGGAAACCATACAACGAACGCAAGCCATATAATGGACACGATCAAAAATATGCGCCGCGCGTGCGTGACCACAGACGTTTTCTTTGCGACGGTTTTCGCACCGCCGCGGTCGATTACTTCGATTTCTTTTTTCTTTGGCATGTTTGCTCCTTTGTTTTAATTATTTTCATTTTAACAAAGAAACAAATTTCATTGCAACGGAAAATTATTTTTTCAAAAAGACCACCTCCCGGCTTCGCCGTACTCCTCCACAGGAGGAGAACTAACCCATATAATTCTTTATAAATTCTGCCTTAAACTCGGCAAAACGGCCCTGCTCTATGCTTTCGCGAATATCGCGCATCAGGTCTTGATAAAACCAAAGGTTATGTTGTGTAAGAAGTGTTGAGCCTAAAATCTCGTTACACTTAATCAAGTGGTGCAAATACGCGCGCGAAAGCTTGCATGCAGGGCAACCACATTTGTCGTCCAGTGGCGCATCATCATCGCGATATTTCGCATTGCGCATATTCATTGTGCCATGTCGCGTGAACGCCATCGCCGTACGACCCGCGCGCGTTGGCATGACGCAATCGAACATATCAACACCGCGTTCCACCGCGCCCAGTATATCCAGCGGTGTTCCAACCCCCATCAAATACCGCGGTTTGTCTGTCGGCAACATTGGCGTGACCGTTGCAATCATATCAAACATAACGCTTTGCGGTTCTCCGACGGCCAGTCCGCCGATTGCGTACCCGTCAAACCCAATCGCGGTCAGTTCCCGTGCGGACTTTTCACGCAAATCTTTATAATCCGCACCTTGGACAATGCCGAAAATACCATAGCCCAGGCGGTCAACAAACGCATTTTTACTGCGCGCCGCCCAACGCGTTACCATATCAACATTTTTTTCCGCACGTGCACGCGTTGTGGGCAGTTTCAAACATTCGTCCAAAACCATTGTGATATTGGAATCAAGTTGGTGTTGAATATGCACGGAATCTTCGGGGCGCAAAAAGTGTTTTATCCCGCCGTCAATGTGCGAAGTGAACTCTACGCCCTCTTCTTTCATTTTAACAAGGTTCGAAAGCGACATAACCTGAAAACCGCCACTGTCCGTCAAAATCGGCCCGTGCCAACCGCTAAATTTATGCAATCCACCCATCTTTTCCACCAAGTCACCGCCGGGCCGCATCATCAGATGATATGTGTTGCCCAAAATAACCTGGGTTCCCGTCGCCGCTACTTGGTCCATGGTCAGTGCCTTGACCGTTGCCGCCGTACCAACCGCCATAAACGCCGGCGTTTGAAAAGTTCCGTGCGCGGTTTCAACCGCCCCCCGCCGCGCATTTCCGTCCGTTGCTAAAAGACAAAATTTCAGTGACATGTTAATTATCCTTTCTAAATAACAAACAGCAATCGCCATAACTAAAGAATCTGTATTTTTCGGCGATGGCGTGGGCGTATGCCGCCTTCATTTCGGCGAATCCCGAAAACGCCGACACCAACATAAAAAGTGTTGACCGTGGCAAATGAAAATTCGTCAGCAACACATCAACCACGCGGAATTTGTAACCGGGTGTAATAAAGATATCTGTGGTTTGGCAGATTGGTGCGACACGCGCACGTTCCCCTCCGTTGGAGGGGTGGCACGAAGTGCCGGGGTGGTTAGACAGCCAGTTAAAAACACCGTGAGGGTCTTGCAAGACATCTTTGGCCTGGATATGTATCACTGCAAGATTTAAAGATTTTAGATATTCATCACGCTGCCTATCATAATCAACTTTTGTGTCATGGGTTTTATCGTCAACCTCGATAACTAAAAATTTTGACGCACAAAAGAAATCAACGATGTAATTTCCAATTATTTTCTGTCTATCAAAATCCAGACCATTTAATTTTTTATTTTTGATTTCGTTCCACAATAATGCCTCGGGCAAACTGCCCGCATGCCGCAATTCGCGTGCACGCTCTTTTAATTTTGGGTTAAATGGTAATGTGCGATAGTTTGCGGTGTCTCTAACCACCCCGGCGGGTGCTACCCGCCACCCCTCCAAAGGAGGGGAACTTGACGCGGCGGATTCCAATGTGCGGAGCGTTGTTGTGCCAACGGCGATTACACGCGTTGCGGCGTTTATGATTCCGGCTTGCTGCGGTGTGATTTGGCACCATTCACTGTGCATTTTATGTTCGGACAGATTTTCGGTCTTGACCGGCATCCAAGTTCCCGCGCCGACATGCAGTGTGATTTTCACGATTTTCGCGCCACGTGCCTCTATTTCACGCATCAATTCATCGGTAAAGTGTAAACCCGCCGTCGGTGCCGCCATTGACCCAAGTGGGTCCGCATAAACCGTTTGATAGCGCGTTTGATCGGCGATTTCGGCATCGCGTTTCATGTATGGAGGCAATGGCATCTTTCCAACACGGTTCAAGACATCAAATACATTATCGCAATTAAAGTGCAGCAAAAGGCCACTTTCATCGTCTTTGTCCACAACCGTAATTGTTGTGCCGTCCGCCATGGTAAGTGTATCGCCAACTTTTATTTTATTGAATTTTTTACACAGGCCCCACCAATTTTTGTCATCAACCGCGGTATGCAATGTGATTTCATAACCGTCCGCATCAAAACGCGCCGGAATCACCCGCGAATTGTTAAACACAACCACATCACCAGGGCGCAGGTAATCCAAAAAATTGCGTATATGTTTGTCGGAGAGGGTAAGTTCCCCTCCTGTGGAGGGGTGGCCGAAGGCCGGGGCGGTCTTTAACCACAACGCAACGGATGCCGGATTTTCTAAAACATCTTTGGCACTGATGTGTATTATTTCCAGCCCAAGACTGCGCAAATATTTTTCTCTTTTTTCGTCATATTCAGCTTTAAAGTCGTGCGTTTTATCGTCTATTTCTATAACAATCCCCAATTCTGGGCAAAAGAAGTCCACTATGTAATTTCCGATAACTTTTTGCCTATCAAAATTTAAACCATTTACTTGCTTGCCTTTAATTTCTTTCCATAATAACGCTTCTGGTAAACTACCTGCTTTACGAAGTTTGCGGGCACGTTCCACCAAATTTTTATTAAAAGGCAATTTGAAGTTTGCGCCGAATTTACACGCTTCAAAAGACCACCCCGGCCTTCGGCCACCCCTCCACAGGAGGGGAACTTTCGCCCCCACCCCGCCCTGCGGGCACCCATCCAACGGAGGGGAACTTGGTTCCACCACCAACATACGGGATGCGTCACGACGCGCAAGTGGGTGCGATGCGATAAGTTCCGGGGGTAATTCAAAATCAAAGTCGGATGTGTGCAGCATTTATTTCTTAAACTCTAACCCTTGGTCGGTGTAATTTTCGGCGGTATTTTCCCAATCCGGTTCAACACGCACGAACAAATGCAAACGTGCGTTCACGCCCCATTGATCTTGGATATCATGGCGCGCCGATGTTCCTATTTTCTTAAGTTGCGCACCACCGCGACCAATTACAATTTTTTTATGCGCATCACTTTGCACGACGATTTTTTGATATATATCAAGCACCCCTTCGTCATCCACATCAACACGTTCCGTCACGACATTTATGTGATATGGCAATTCTTGGTGGATATAACGATAGACCTTTTCCCGCGTCAATTCCGCAAGGTACAGGTTATCCGGAACATCGGTTGCGTCCGTCGCATCAAACAGATACGGTGATTCCGGCATTACCGACGCAATCGACACCAACATTTCCGCAACGCCATCATTTTTCATAGCCGAAATCATAAAGATTTCACGAAAATCCGCCATTTCATTTAAATCCGCCGCAATCGGTAACAAATCAGATTTTTTTACCGCATCGGTTTTGTTCAACGCCACAAACAGGTTTTTATGTCCGCGAATTTTTTCAACGATACCACGCACCGTATCGGTAATACCCTTGGTCGCATCAATAATCAAAAGTACCGCGTCCGCATCGGAAAGTGCCGTCATCGCCGCCGAAACCATCGCGCGATCCAAACGCCGATTGGGCCTAAAAATTCCCGGCGTATCGACAAAAATCAATTGACGATCCCCGACCATTTTAACGGCACGCAGGTTCGTTCGCGTGGTTTGCACCTTGTGCGAAACGATAGAAACCTTACGCCCCATGATCTGATTCAACAGAGTGCTTTTGCCGGCGTTCGTTGGGCCGACAATGGCGATAAAACCTGAATATGTCTTGCTCATACCATACACAATAGCACACATATTTCAAAAGTGAACAAAAAACTTGCAAAATTCCGCGGTTATTGTAAGTTGTGGTCAAGGTAATTACAAAAGGATTTATTATGAAAGAACAGAAAAGTTTCACATTTGATGAAAAATGGAATTTGCGGTTTATGGATATGGCGAAACTTATCGCGACATGGTCCAAGGATACCAGCACCAAGGTTGGTTGTGTTATCATAGGGCCGGATAAAGAGGTTCGTTCCATGGGATACAACGGTTTTCCACGTTTGGTAAATGATAACATTCCAGAAAGATGGACGCGTCCAACAAAGTATGATTACGTCGTGCATGCCGAAGTGAACGCCGTGTTGAATGCTGCAAGAAATGGAACCAATCTTAGTCGGGCAATTTTATATGTGACTATGCCACCATGCACACATTGTGCGGGCGCAATTATTCAGGCCGGAATCAAAGAAGTAATTTATATGGAACCAGAAGAAAGGAAACAGATACCAGGTTGGCGCGATAGTTTGGCAACGTCTTTTAAAATGTTTGACGAAGCCGGCGTTATATATAAATCAATCAGTACGAACGATAAATCCCACTAAGAAAAATCCCCGTTTTGTAACGGGGATTTTTAGGAGGAACGCCTTTACACTAGATGCTGTCGGCATTTACCCAACGGCCGTTCTTTAACAGACCCGGGGCCATACCTTCGCCATTGCGCAGTGCATCAATTACGCGACGCGCACCGGCCGCATCAAGATTCACAATACGAACCTTATACATGTCGCCTTCTTTGACGACAATCGCGTCACCATAGGTGCGCATTTTTTGCAATAATGTATTTGCGCTATCTTCGGCATAGAACGCCGCAACTTGGACACTGTAATCGCCCGTCGCAACCGGTGTTGGCGCCGGCACAGTTGTTTCTTCGGCGACCGGTTGTTTGGCAGCAGGCTCACCCGCCGGTACAGTTGCCGGATTTTTTCCAACGGTTGCGGTTTTAACCAACATTGTTTGTTCCGGCATAACTTGGACCTGGACCTTGGATTGATTGGTTATACCAATTTTTTCCGCCGCGGCCGCAGATAAATCCATAATACGTGTGTTCACAAACGGGCCACGATTGTTTATACGAACAACGACCGATTCACCGTTTTCCAAATTCGTAACCTTGGCAATTGTGGGCAATGGCAAAGTTTTACTTGTTGCCAACATTTGTCCCATATTATATGTTTCACCATTACTGGTCTTGGTACCATTTAATTCTGTTGGAATTATACCCGCCATGCCAACCTGGTTGTATGTAAAATCTTCAACCGGTATGTATTGAATATCTTCAACCTTATACGCATTACCAATATAGTAACGAGGCGCCGCCGCAAGCAGATACGAATCGTCATCCACCGGTGCAACCTTGGGTTCAGTACTAAGCGTTTCTTCAGCAATACCCTCTGTTCCATAGTCACCGTTTCCACTTGTTTGTGACAAATCCGCGCATCCCGCGACCAGTGCGGTTAAAACCGCCAAAGATACCAATTTTTTCATTGATTACTCCTTACATTCTTTATGCTGGCATTATATCATATAAAAAAGGTGGTTTCAACTTTTTATTTTTTATATTTTGCGATTTATCAAAAACGCAATTGGCATATAGATAATTCCATAACCCGCAATCGCAAGTCCAAGTGCAAAAATGCTGTTTATCGGAACGAACCACAATCCGCACCCAAGCACCGCCGCAAGCAACCCAAATATGGCCACAGCACGAACCGTTCGGCCATCAATTTTGGTAAGTCCGAGCCGGCGACACGCCCGTCCCAACAGGTAATTTTTCACATATCCACTTATTACCACACCGATTGGTATTGCCAAATAGCCAACGAAATAAAACAATCCTAAATATATCGCCGATGCAATGCCAAGTGATACGATACTTGTTTTAACCGGGGTTTTAACATCTTGGGAAGCATAGAGAGTTTTACTGAAAATCTGGCTGACCAGCATGGCGGGCAAAACAAAGATCTGAATCATAATTGCGATTGCGACCGCGTGCGTAGAATGCGCCGTCCATGCGCCGTATTCAAACAAATACTTTATTATCGGTTCTGCCAACACAAACAGACCCGCAACGCACGGCATTATCAGCATCATTGATTGGCGCATCGAAGAATTTTGCTGGATATGAACACTGCGCATATTCTTTTCTGCGAGTGCGTTCGATATTGACGACATCAAAACCGTTCCAACCGCAAGACCAATCATTGCAAACGGCAATTGAACAATACGGTCGGAATAATAAAGCCATGAAACCGCACCACTTTCAAAACTGGCCACCAGTGTACCAAGAATAATCGTGATCTGATAAAATCCGTTGCCGATAATGCTGACCCCGAAACGTTTAAACATTGTCTTTATCGATGGGGTCCATCGCGGAATAACAAGGTGCAATCCAAAATGCTTTCGCCTTATACGCGCCAGTAAAACCAAACACTGAATTATTCCAGACAAAACAACCGTGCCCGCCATTATATACAGAACTGTATCTGATGCGCCGATGTACAGCGAAAATATTAATGCACAAATCAGCATTATGTTTAACAGCACCGGCATGAATGCCGCAAGCATAAAGCGCGAAAATGCGTTCAACACCGCCGACAAAAATGCCGCCGCGCAAATAAAGATTACATAGAAAAACATTATGCGCGATATAACAACCGTCATTTCCATTTTACCCGGCACGTCCGCAAACCCAGGTGCCAAAATCCACACAACAAGTGGCATAAAAATTTCAAAAACTATTGTTATGCCAAGCAACACAACCATCAACCAAGAAAAAACATTTTTTGCAAATGATTTATCGTGTCGGGAATCCGCATACATTGGAATAAAAATTGCGGAAAGCGCGCCTTCGCCCAGCAAATCACGAAACAAATTTGGTAACTTGAACGCGGCAAGAAAGATATCGGAAAGTCGCCCCGCCCCCAAAACACGCGCAATCAGCATATCACGAATGAATCCGAATATGCGACTTATTCCTGTCATAAGACCGACGCCGAAAATATGTTTGCCAAGTTTCATAGTTTAGATTATACTAAACGCGAATAACCAAAATCAAGACAGGAATAAAAAGAAATGAAAAAATTATTTTTACCGCTTTTATTGGGTACAATTGTTGCCGGATGCAGTGGGGATGCCGACAAAATTATTACAAATAAAACACTTGCCGAGTTGTATGATGACGCGTACGGCGAATTTGAAAAAAAAGATTATGACGATGCCGCCGAAAAATTCATGATGGTCGAAACGCAATACCCCGCCAACCCGTGGACGGCTGATGCGTTGATTATGGCGGCATATTCACAATATTTGGATGACGATTTTCCGGGTGCAATCCTTACCGCCGACCGGTTTATGCGGTTTCACCCCGGGCACAAAGATGTGCCGTATGTGCTTTACCTGCGTGGGATGTGTTATTATCGCCAGGTAAGTGATGTTCGCCGCGAACCAGGGATGTCGGTCTATGCCCTGCAGCAATTTCAGCAAATTGTTGACCGTTTTCCACGGTCGCCGTATGCCGAAAATGCGAAAAATAAAATCAATATCCTAAAAAACTATATTGCGGGCAAGGTTATGTATTCCGCGCGAAATGATATGCGCAAAGAAAATTGGGCAAGTGCAATTACGAAATTTCAATCGGTTATAACCGATGCGCCGGAAACCGTTATGCCCGAAGAGGCAATGTATAGGTTGACCGAGGCATATACCGCGATAGGCTTGCCGGAACAGGCGGACGGGTATGCCGAAATGTTGAAACTCAATTTTCCAGACGGCAAATGGGCGAAAAAATTGGGGGATAAATAGTGTATGCGAAACTTAACTGACCAAGATATTGCAGAAATGATTGGTGCGAATTTTTCGCCGGACGATTCCGATGTGCGGCGGCGGGTGCGGACCGAGTTACACCTTTCAACGCGAATACCCGCGCCCGTTCATGTACCCGAACACGCAACACTGGATTTGCACATGAAAACAATTGAACAATCTTGGGATGCCATTATGGAACTTGCGCTATCGGGCGTAAAGGACGCAAAGATTATCACCGGCGCAAGTGGAATATTAAAAATAAAATTCCAAGAATGGGTACGGGAAAGTTTGCTTTCGCCGTACATTGTTTCATGCACACCGATAAATAATGGCAGTTTCGCGGTAAAATTTCGCAGTTCAGCCAACAATTGATACATTATAAAAAGGGCGCGTTTGCGCCCATTTTGATTAAGGGGTATTACCGACCGCTATGACAATAATTCCAACTGCTAAACATATACGTTTTACCTTTGGCTATGGCTGTCAAGTCTTCTTTTATTTTGGAATTACGCGCATATTCACGTTTAAGAGCGCCGTCAACAGTTTTGTTAACACATTTGACAAATTTATCTATCGAACCGTTGTCATTAAAATTCGTGCTTTTATGTGCATTTTTTATCATTGATTTTTCATCATTTGTCATAAAGCCTAAAATGTATTCCGCCATCAATTTTGCACACTCAATATCTTTGAAATCCACATTGGGGAAACGCGATTTTATTATCTTGTCTATAACGTTTTTTGAATCATCGCGACGATCATTCCAACAGAGCAGCGCAATAAAACACAGACAAAATTCACACATGGTAGAAAGAGGCCATCCGTTTATGCTTTCAAAAAAACGGTCATAAAAATTATTAGGTTTATAGGAATAAGCACTAGCACGCTCAAGCCAATTCCACCAAACAAAGGTTTCTATAAGCGCATAAAAACCAACAACAACCGCTACAATAGCCCATCTTTTTGCTTTTTTCGCATTAACCGCTATTTCGTTAAAATCCGGTGTTTTAATTTTCATAAACAACTCTTTTGTATTTGTTCAACACAAATATAATACAAAAATATACAATGTCAAGTAATTTGTAAATTTTTGTTAATGCACAATTGAAACAGGTTACTAAAATTCCAGTGAATCGTCACACCGCGGAAGCGTGGTGCCCAGGCATTGCGATAGCGATGACTTGCCCCGCAAGGGATTTTTCATCGCTTTGCGATGAAAAACATAAATGTCTGCGACGCAAGTTTTTGCATTCGCAAAAACTGGATACCGCCCTTCGGCGGTATGACGTCGTTCTGGAAATTGTCGCAACGTTACGATAATCTTGCCATAGAATTTAGTAACATTTACCCTAGTGACACATTTTGTGGCCGGGTTCGATAAAGTTTTTCGGGTCAACCGCATAACCATCTTTCTTTACCGCATAATGCAGGTGCGGGCCGGTTGAAAGGCCGGTGTTACCTGTATAACCAATAAGGCAACCCGATAAAATAGATTCACCACGCGATACGGACACTTTACTTAGATGGCAATATTGTGTTGTGTAACCACTTGGATGCTTTATAATTATTCCGTTGCCACAGGTTTTATTCATATTGAAAATTGTTTCAACAACACCGTTTGCCGGTGCGTATATCGGCGTTCCGGTGTTTGCGGCCAAATCAATGCCATAATGAATCTTCGTAGTTTTGTTCCAAGACAATTTTCTTTGCACGCCGTAATCTGATGTTATACATGTTATATACCCAAGTGGCGACCCAGATGGCACATTAGTGTTTTTAAACTTTGGATTTTGAATGGCACATAGTTTGGTTTGCGTATCGTCTGGGAATGGGGTTTCAGGGGCATCTGGGACGGAAACGGGTGGCACGTATTCGGGCGGTGGAATTAAACCACCGTCTTCGGTTTCGGTGTATCCGTAATTGTCTACCAATTCTTGGCGAACAATCGCATTACGGCGTTGCATTGCGGCGATTTCTTCTTCGATATTTGGCAACACATACGCGCACCCCGAAATGCATTTTCCGTTTTCATCATATTCGCTTTCGTATGGTTCATATCCGGCGGCGTTTAGTGCCATGCGATCAACAAAAGACAAATCGGCCGCGGTCTTTGGAAATTCCATTGGTGCAAGGAACCCGGCATAAACTGCCGTGTGCGTGAACATTGCAAAAACGAAAACCATTTTCCGCCACATTATGTATGTATTTTATCATATTTAGTGGTTGGTGGTTAGTGAAATTTTTATTGAATTGTGCCGATATATTTCGGTATGATTAGGATATGAAAAAAGTTAAAACTGTTTATGACCATATACGCGCGAATAATATAAAGACCGCGGTGTTGGTGATGATGTTTCCAATTATTTTTATCGCAATTGTGTTTCTGTGTGTTTGGTGTGTGCAACCGCCGGTTGATGCGATAAATACGACGACGATGGTGGCGGTGCCGACGGTTGTTGTGTGCGCCATTTGGATGCTGATATCGTGGGCGTTTGGGGATTCGATGATGCTTTCCGTGGCGGGCGCAAAGCAGATAAACGACACCGACCCAGATTATCGCTATGTTTACAAATCAGTGGAAAATGTCGCAATCGCCGCCGGGTTGCCCACACCACGCGTTTATATTATCGAAGACGCCGGCCTTAACGCATTCGCAACGGGCCGCGCGCCACGTGATGCGACGGTTGCGCTGACGCGTGGGATTATTGAAAAATTGGACCGACCGGAATTGGAAGGTGTCATCGCCCACGAAATGGCACACATTGGCAACCGCGATATACGTCTTGATATGTTTATCATAACCGGCATTGGCGTTACGGTCTTTATTGCGGATATGTTGGCGCGGAATATGATGTATGCACGTCCGCGCGATAACGATAAAAGCAATGGTGCGGCGGTGATAATGATGGTCTGGTTGGCGTTTACGATTTTTAATGTCGTTGTCACGCCGATTTTACGCATGGCGATTTCGCGGCGGCGTGAATATGCGGCGGACGCGACGGGCGCGTATATAACGCGGAATCCGCGGGCACTCGCGGCGGCGCTGCGCAAAATTTCGGAACATTCGGTTGTTAAAAACCTTGATGGTCGCAAGACAATGGCGGCAATATGCATCGCAAACCCAACACGGGCGCGCGCGTTTTTCGGTGAAATTATGGCGACCCACCCACCGATTAAGGAAAGAATCCGGCGGTTGGAGGAGATGTGAAATCTTTTTTCTTGCAATCGGGATATTTTGGTATAAAATAATACGCGTTGCACCCATAGCTCAACTGGATAAAGCGTCTGACTACGGATCAGAAGACTGAGGGTTCGAATCCTTCTGGGTGCGCCAGAAATTCAAAACCGACCGTTTATGGTCGGTTTTTAATTTTTGGGACAATGCACCCAGAAGGATGTGTGCGAGCCCTGTATCGGCGCAGCACACAATACGCAGATGAACAATTAGTAAAATTTTAAAAATTTATGCAAGTAAATTTTTTAATTTTATTTATTGTTTATCAAGGGGAATGAATGGGTGCGCCAGGATAAAAATGAAAACATCGCCTTGCGCGATGTTTTTATTTTTACTGTTGGAACAACAGGGATGCGAACCCGACAGAGTTGCGAAGCAACGAAGGGGTCGAAACCAAGTAGATTTTGCAAACGGAGTGCAGCGAAATCGTCACGGGTTGCGCGCAGCCGACACTCAGTGTCGTGCGAGCAAACCCTTCTGGGTGCGCTAATCATGTCTATGCATTGACTTTTCAAATAAAATACATTATAATTCACGGTATGAACACGCAAGTTGCATTTTGTTCTTTCGTTTGGTGGCTGTAGTCACAGCCAGTACTTTCTATACCTATTATGTTTTTTCAACTCAATTTAGTTTAATTATAAACAAAGGATTTTTATTATGAAAAACAATGAACAAAAGGTTATGTTAACCGGTGTGCGGCCCAGTGGAAACCTGACACTTGGGAACTATTTGGGCGCCATAAAAAATTTTGTGACGCGCCAGGCCCAATACAAAAGTTATATTTTTGTGGCGGACTTGCATGCGATAACATCGCCCCGCGACCCGGCGGAATTGCAGATCGCGGTCAATGACTGTATCGCCATGTATTTGGCGTGCGGTGTTGACCCAGAACAAACAATTGTCTTTCGGCAAAGCGATGTTTTGGAACACGGCATTATGGGCTTTATAATGACGTTTCAAACGCATATGGGCGAATTGTCGCGTATGACCCAGTTCAAATTGAAATCGCAAAATGTGGGCAAAAACGGAATTGATACGGGGCTGTTTGTGTATCCGCCGTTGATGTCCGCCGATATATTGCTGTATAATACAGATGTGGTTCCGGTTGGATTGGACCAGCAACAGCATGTGGAATTAACCCGCGATTTGGCACAACGGTTTAACAAGCGATATGGCGATACATTTAATGAACCCGATGTTTATATCGCGCCCGTGGGGAACAAGATATTGAACCTGCAAAATCCAACGGAAAAGATGAATAAATCGGACGGTCCAAACCCGGGAACAATCTTTCTGATGGACGATTTGAAATTGGTTCGCAAAAAGATAATGTCGGCGGTCACGGACAATGAATCTGTGATACGGTTTGATGAAAGTGCGAAACCCGGCCTTTCAAATTTGATAAGCATACTGGCCGCGACAACCGGCGAAAGCATTGAAGCAATAGAAAAACGTTTTGCGGGTCATGGGTACGGCGATTTCAAGCGCGAAGTTGCGGATGCGGTTTGCGGTTTAATTGGAAACATTCAAACAAAATATCAGCGGTTCAAGAATCCGGAAGTGTTGAACAAGATTCTTGATGATGGCGCAGGAAAAGCCCGCGTAGTTGCATCAGAAACCCTGAACCGCGCTAAACTTGCGCTTGGGTTAAGATAAATCAATACAAAAAAAGGAATATATTATGTCGAAACAATACACAGAACAAGAAATAATTAACATGGCGAACGAATGTTTCCCAAGATGTAACGGTTGTGATAGATGTGAACCGGTGCCAGGTCGTTATTCAATTTCCCCCGAACCGACTTATGTCTACGGTCCAGAACCTAAAAAATTATTTGATTATGTCAACTTTTGTTATTATGCATGCAAATTACCATTTGCCACTGAACGATACTGCGTATTTTTTGGGTCAAAAGAAAACGCGGACAACGCAAAAGTCGATTTGTTTCTATCTTTGACCAGTAATAATGTAAAAAGACGATAAACGAAAAGCCCCAAAGTTTTAATCTTTGGGGTTTTTGTTTTTTAACCTTTTTACTTTTTAATTCTGTGCCGGTGTGTCGGTTGTTTGAACCGGTTCGGCGGGCGCCGCGCCATCGGTCGCATCGGGTGTGGGTGTTGGTTCGTTTGCCAATTCGTCCGCCGCAAGTTCCGTGCGAAGTTCGCTTTGCGCGTTACCCGCGGTTTTGGACGACACAACCGCCAACGCCGCGCACAACACGAAAAAGATTATCGCAAGCCATGTGGTTAGTTTTGTCAGAAAATTTCCCGCCGCCGCACCGGTCAGTGCGCCACCGAACATAGATGCCGCGGACGAACCGGACATACCACTGCCCTCTGATTTTTGTAACAAAATAATTCCGGTCATGAATACCGCAACGATTATCAGTAATACCAGTAAAATTGAAAACATTTTTTATCCTTTTATTTCTGCAACATTTTAATCATCAATTTTCTTGCTTTCAAGTATTTTCAACAATGCGGCGGCGGCGGCGGACCCGGCGGATTTTTTGGATGGGCCGTCACCACTTGCACTTTCGCCCATGGCGGTGACCGTCACGGTGAACACGGGGCTGTGATCTTCGCCGGTCTTTTCCGCATCGGCATAGACCGGCAATGCGCCGTCCGCATGTTTTTGCACGAATTCTTGGAGCATGGTTTTTGGATCCTTGGGCGGTCTTAGTTCCGCGGCGGCCAAATCGTGCCAAATGCCGCATACAAAGCGTTGCGCATTGTCAAACCCGCCGTCAAAGAATATCGCACCGATTACCGCCTCCATCGCATTGGCAAGCATGTGTCGCGTGCGGCCGGCGGTCATATGAGTGTGTCGAACCTCTTTATGTAAATCAAACGAACGCGCGACATCCGCCAATGTTTCCGTCGATACCAGGGAGGCAAAACGCCGCGCAAGTTCACCTTCGTTTTCGTTTGGATACATCGCGTAAAGCATGGCGGCGACACTTAGCCCCAAGACGCGGTCGCCCACGAATTCAAGGCGTTCATTGTTATGATGACTGTTCACGCCACGTTGCGTCAGCGCAAGTTCCAAAAGCGATTTATCTTTGAATTTGTAATATAGTTTCATTTTAATTTATGCCTTTGCCAAATCTGTTCCAGCGCATCTTAGCATTCCAATTCCAAAATGCAACCATTGGTGACGCGTAATTATGTGAATACCACACAAACCAAACGCGCCCAAGCATATTTTCAACCGGAACAAATCCAACATCCGCACGGCTGTCGTTGCTGTTATCACGGTTATCACCCATAAAGAACAATTGACCCGCCGGCACCAAGAATTCCATCGTGTTATCCATCGGCCCATTATCAGTGTATTCAATTATGCTGTGTTCGATGCCATTCGGTAAAACCTCGGTATATTCGGTTGCCGGGAAAATGCCACAAAGGCCGGGTGTGGTGCGGCAAATATGGTCGGCACGATATTCTATGGTATAATTAAAGTCCGCCGGCGCACCGTCAACATAAACCTTGTTCCCACGCACCTGCATATTTTCATAGTAATAACCGGTACTGCGCAATGAACGTGGCAAAACCGCGACGACATAGGGCCGCGGATCTTTGCGTTCAACCATTTCACCGTTTATATACAGGCGCCCATCTTTCATCTGAATCGTATCACCCGGCAATCCAATTAGGCGCTTTACATAATCCAGTGATTCATTCTTTGGATTACGGAATACGATAACATCGCCAACCTTTGGCATAGTTTTGAATATGCGCCCGTTCCACAGGTGCCACGAACCAAACGGAAACGAATACCGCGAATAACCGTATGACCATTTGGTTATGAAAATATGGTCACCGATATGCAACGTGGGTATCATTGAACCCGATGGAATATTAAATGGTTCAAGGAATAAGCTGCGGAATATAATGGCAATAAGGATTCCGTAAAACAGTGTATCAAACCATTCACGCAGGCGATTTTTGGGCTTTTTTATCATCTTCTTTCCTTTCTTTGACAATTTCGCGATTTGCATTTTAAGACTTGAATTCAATTATGGCAAGTATATAATACAAAAACCATGATTTCTTTGGCTTCTATTATCTTTAACGGAATGGATGCGATAAAAATTGATGTCCAGGTGCAAATTTCCGCGGGCCTTGGGAAACCTGATTTCAAAATTATCGGGCTTGCCGACCGCGCGGTCAAGGAATCTGCGGAACGCATTGTAAATGTTCTTTCGGCGTTGGGCCTGCAATTACCACCAAAGCGGTTGACCGTAAACCTTTCGCCGGCGGATGTCGAAAAAAGCGGCGCACATTTTGATTTGCCGATATTGTGTGGAATACTTTGCGCGTTCGACATTTTGCCCCAAGATAAATTATCAAAATATATTATTATTGGCGAAGTCGGCCTGAACGGTACGGTTGCAAAGACAAATGGTGTTTTGGCGGCGGCCGTATGGGCCAAGAAAAACGGATTTGGTATAGTATGTCCCGGCGACCAAGGGGCCGAAGCGCGATGGGCCGGCGATTTGGATATCCTCGCGCCGTTTCATGTTTTGGAACTTATCAACCATTTTAATGGAAAAAATCCACTGTTGTTGCCGGATTTGCCGGCGGCGCATACGGAAAGTGCAAACACGACCGCCGATATGGCCGAAGTGCATGGCCAGGTGGCGGCAAAACGCGCCATCGAAATTGCGGCGGCGGGCGGGCATGCAATGTTGATGGTTGGGCCACCGGGGTCGGGGAAAACAATGCTTGCATCACGATTGGCCACGATTATGCCGGAAATGACCGCGGATGAAGTTTTGGAAACATCGATAATTTATTCGATTGCGGGAAAGTTGGATAATAAAACCCTGATGTCACGTCGCCCGTTCCGCAGTGTACATCATACTTCAAGTCCGGTTTCACTTGCCGGCGGCGGGTCGGATGCGCGACCGGGCGAAATATCATTGGCACACAATGGCGTTTTGTTTTTGGACGAATTGCCGGAATTTAATCGGGCAACACTGGAAATTTTGCGGCAACCGATGGAATCGGGGAAAATTATGATTTCGCGTGCAAAGCGCAACGCGACATATCCCGCACGGTTTCAACTTATCGCCGCAATGAATCCATGTCCGTGCGGACATTTGGGCAACGCCGCCCTGTCCTGTTCCCGCGCACCCAGGTGTGCCGAAGCGTACCAGAATAAAATTTCGGGGCCACTGCTTGACCGTATTGATTTGCATGTTGATGTTGACCCGGTAAATCCGTGGGAAATGAAAAGCAATATTCCGGCCGAAGGCAGTGCGACAATCCGCGCACGCGTTGTTGCCGCACGCGCCCGCCAAATCGCCCGCCAAGGGTATGTGAACGCGTTGCTGGACGGGGCGGATTTGGAAAAATATATTGTTTTAAGCGATGAACTTACAACATTCCTAAATAATGCGGCGGAAAAGATGGGAATGTCGGCGCGCGGATATAATCGTATAAAGCGAATTGCGCGAACGATTGCCGACCTGCGCGGGGGCGATGATATTACGATGGATGATTTGGCCGAAGCGATTTCGTACCGTCCGATCAATCGTGGTAAATACGGTGTAAAACTTAAAAACTAAAATTCAATGCGCAGACCAAGCATAACATTCGCGTATATCAGATTTTTCGCACTGAACCAATCCAAATGACGCGTATCATCAGAATTCACAAGCGCATACTTTACACGTGGCAAATACGCCGCGCGCGCACCAAAGTCAACAAACAAGTTTTCATCTATGCCGAACGAAAAGCCAAGTGCCACAATCCCCGCAACATTTGTTGTATTTGTGGTTGAACGATAAAACTGTAAAACACCATTCGAATTTACCGTTCCAAAATTGGTCAAATCTTCGACACCGGACAAGTCACCCCAGGGATCTGCAAGGTTCATCACCGTTTGGGTATCGGCATAACCAAACCCAAGACCAATATACGGTATTGCTTTTCGAATCGGTTTTTGCAACCCATCAAAGAAATCGTAATACGCCATTACACTTATGATATCCGTTGACATTGTGGATTGAACACTGCCGCTATCTATGTGCACAGAATAGCCTTCGGAAAGTGGCATATTGCCGGAAAATAATGGTGATTTATTGTAATCAACTTTGCTAAAATGATCCCACCCCAGTTCAATTCGCCATTGTGGTGTTTGGGGTAAAACCCATCCAATACTTGCACCCGCCGAAAAACCAATTTCGTGCATGTTTTCGGCGCCTAATGACCCAAGGGATCCGGTCCCGGCAAAAGCATCACCGCTGGGGCACCCGCCATCTGAATCGGTCGGATAAATGTCGCCGGTCACAGGGTCAACGCAATAGGAATAGACAACGGACCCAACATCATTTTTTATCTTGGAAAAAGCAAGCGACGCCCCGCCACGGAACGATACCGTTACGCGCGAACCGTTATCACCGTACCCCGTATCATAAAGCGAACCGCCCGCATATTGCCAATTGGCAAACGCCGAACCCGCAGATAAACCGCATAAAACGGCAAAAAAAGATAAAATCCTACTTCTCATGATAATCGTATTATATCATAAATTTTTGCGATAAGAAACATAAAAAAGTGGTTAGTGCAAGTGTTAGTGGTTAGTGGGGTAACCACGAACAAAAAATATGGGGCGGGGCCCCATATTTTTATTCGTATTT
Source organism: Candidatus Enterousia sp. (assembly GCA_045646605.1). Taxonomy (GTDB): domain Bacteria; phylum Pseudomonadota; class Alphaproteobacteria; order Rs-D84; family Rs-D84; genus Enterousia. The sequence continues at coordinate 165,303 of JAZRLA010000015.1, read as the reverse complement.
TTTATCCCTATTAAACCGTTTAAACCGCCGGCCTAATCCTTCCTCTAACTTTTCCAGAAAACCTCTTGATCGGCGATAATCGGGCGATTCTACCCCACGTAAAAACTTTGCAACGGCACCCGGTTTTGCATGCCACGATGCACCCCCACCATAAGGCCACCATATAATGTCATCATCATTGGTTGTGTTGCCCGCCCTTATGATATCCAAGATTTTGTTTGGATCAACCTGGTCAATGGCATCAACACCACCAACAAAATTTTCCTTGTCCCCTGTTATTTCCATTCGTGTATGTGTGGCCGTTTTATCCCTGTAATTCCGTATGTCGCCGATGTGTTCATTCAACGCGTTGATGATCGTATTTAACTCTTTGGAATCAACATGATCATTTGAATTTATATACCACCGGCCGGTACGATCAAGGGTCAAAACCGGTCGCCAAACACCCGCGACCCCCGTCACACCACGTTCGTTCCCATTGGCAAGGTAAAATGGTAAACGTTGGCCATTAACATCGACAATAACCATTGCGCGATTTTCACTTTGGGTGAATGGGTTATTGTGTCCCGTGATATCAACCAATTTCACCGGTACACCACGTATGGTCGTAATTGGCGTGGAAAAAATATCCGGCCGACGTGCCAAATCGATCAAAGATTCGGGCACTTTGTGTTCACCACCAGTGTCGTGTTCATTTTTGTAAATTGCGGTTTCAAGCACCGTTCCAAGGCCGTTTTGCGCAACCACCGGCTCAACCGGCTTTGGTTCATCAATGTGTTTTTCAATCGGTTTTTGAACAGGTTCAGAAACCGGTAGCATCATGTCCCCGGGTAACACGTTTTCGACATCCGCATTTGATATAATGCCGGAACGGTTTTCGCGACGTTCTTGGCGGCGTTCTTGACGTTTTTCACGACGTTCCTGGACAGTGTTCTTGACGTTTTGCACAACGTTCTTGGCGGTGCTCTTGACGTTTTGCACGACGTTCTTGGCGGTGCTCTTGACGTTTTGCACGGTGTCCTGATGTTTTTCAATTATTTCATCAAGCCAATTTTTTTCTTCTGGGGCATAATCGGGTGATTTAATATTTTCAAAATACCATTTTATATATGGCACATACGCACCCGTCATTTTGTCCCCCAAACTTAACCAATACATATATTTGCCCAAATCATTTGGTTGATGTTCGGTCATATTTACTATGATATCGGGATCAACACGGTCAAAGGCGTCCACACCGCCGACAAAACCATCAAATCCGCGTATTTCATTTTCGGTTGTTGCCTTGGTATCCCTGTAATTCCTTATATCACCAATAACTTCGTTCAATGTTTTGGATATCTCATCAATTTTCTCGGATGTTTCACCTCTTTTCGAATCAAGGTATTCCGCCGTTTTCCAAAAACGCCACGAACCGTCACGCGATAAATCGAATGCCGGATACCATTTCCCGGGTTTAATATTTTCAAACTTTTCATCGCCATTGGCAAGGAAGAACGGCATCCGCAATCCATCAACATCTACCATAACCATTACGCGATTTTCACTTTGTGTAATTGGGTTATTCTGCCCCGTTAAATCGATAAGGTTAACCGGCACACCGCGTATTTCAATCAGCGGTTCTGTGAACAAATTTTTGTTTCCGGCCAAATTTCTAAGGGCATCTGGAACAAAATATTTTCTATCACCAACTTGTTGTCCATCCTTTGCCTGGACATTTTCAAGTGCCGTCCCAAGGTCCGCCAAAATTATGGGTTTTTCCTGTTCAAAGGGTTTATGAAATCTTCTATTTTTCTTTTTTTCAGGTCTGTACATCAAGACCGGCAAACGTAAATTTTTTACTTTCTGTTGTTCGGCCTCTTCACGTTGCAAACGTTCTTGTTCATATTTTTGGCCACGAACAACCTGTTTTTGCGCCTGAACGCCCATAACTGGAGCGGCAAAATCAAGATTTTCGCCGTCCAAAGGTTCATCCCAACCATACAATTCCATTTTTTTCAACAAACGTTCGTGTTTTTCATTCCAATCACGAACCGTCTTGTGCGAAGAATGTTTTTCATCGGGTTTTGCACGCATATGATATACATATTCACGGCGATACGCATTGGCAAGTGCAGCGCCAAGTTCATCCATAGACGGCCGTCCAAAATAATTATATAAATGTTCTATTTTGTGGATAATATTCTTTTCTTGGGCCCTAAGTTCCGCACTTTTTGCCGCACCAAGCGCAGAATTCATTATTTTATTCCTGACTTCGTCCAATTTGTCATGCAATTCGTCCCATTTTTTTGCACGCGCGTATGTCACCGCCAAAACAGACGTACGTTTTGGTGCGACGTCCGTTTTTTCGGGGGCCACAGGTACATCTTGGGTTTTTAAATCCCGGTATGCATCACGTATGCGACGCAGGTGCCCTTCGGTATCGTCAAAAGCCGGTTTCGGAAACACACGATCAAGTGATATATCCGGTAATTTTTTGTCTGCATGTTCTTTTATGTGGGTAATTGGCGGAACATATGTCGGCTTTTTATCTTTTGTATCCGATTCAAAACCTTGTAATTTTTTGTCTGCGGGTTCTTTTATGCTGGTAATTGGCGGAACATATGTCGGTTTTGGTTCCAACGTCGGTTTTGATTCCGCACGCCGACCACGACGCACACGATCAAGGAAAGAAGCAATACGATCATTAATGCGTTCACGTGGCGTGTAATTTCCGAATGCGCCATATCCAGGCTTTACATCAACAGGTTTGTATGTATCGTTATATGTTTGCTCGTAAACCGCCGGTTGATCAACAACGGTTTCGATTTTGTCGGTTGGTAATTCCGTAATCGGTGAATAGGTTTTATTTGTAAAATCCCCAACCGGGCCCACTTCGCCTTGGGTACCCATATTTGCATCTATCAAACGTGCGGATTCTATGCCCGCGGGATTATAGGTTCCACCACCAACCGCATTTGCGGCCTGAGCAATTGTTTCTTGGGAAATGTTATGTGCATTGGTCCAACCCTCGGTATATACCAAACGTGATGGTTGCGATGTTTTCATTGCGCGCAATATACGATATGGATCAAGGTTGGTATCATGGTCCGCATTGTACTGATTTACGGCATCAATATCCTGTTGCAATATTTCCGGATGATTTGGATAATCGTGCGCGTACCAATCTTCCACGGCATCCTTGGCGCTTCTTAACATATCATCTGTATAATGTCTGGTTGTCCTTTCGTGCGTGATTTCGTCAGAAACCTTGCGCTTTGGTCCTTCAACTGTTTCTTTATTTTGGAAAAATGTGTTACCCGGATACAAACGGTTAAACATACTGACCAATCCGCGTCCAACATAACCGCCGCCAAGCGCACCCGCAATGACCGATCCGGCATTCGCAATCGCCCATGCGATTCTTTGACGGTGCGACATTTTAACATCACGCGCCGCTTCGAATACACCGCGTCCATTATTGTATGCGCCAAGTAACGCCGCACCAACACCAACGGTCATTGCGGCGGCACCCAATCCAGCCGCACCAAGTCCCATGGCCGCAATTGCAAGCGCACTGGTCACAATTGAACGTACCAACTGTTTATCCTTGAAAAACTCCTCTAAACTGACCGGTAAATTATTCTTTTTTTGATTTTTAATCCAACGCGCAACTTGGAAACCAATCATCCCAAGCGCAAGGCCGCCGCCAATCATGGCAAGTCCCGACGCAAGTGACACGCCCAACCTTGCCGCCGCCGCGGCTGCAATCACCGTAATAAGCGCACTTACGATAAACGAACTGTTAAAACCCTTTAAAATACGCCAACAAAATTCACGACGTTTTTTACGACGCGCAACCGCCCCGCGCGACATACGAACATCCGCCATATCATCAATTCTATCAAGTGGCCGATTAGCACGCGTCCACAATCCATCGAGTTTCTTGGTCGCCGCACCTAATTTGCTTTTAATACGCGCTGCCCACCCAACGGTTGCATCGGTTTGTGTTTCAATTGCGACGTTATATCCATTATCTGAAATTTCTTTACCCATTTCATTAAGGGCGGTCATAAATTCCGCACGAAATTCAGGGTCAGAAAATTGTTCTGGGGTTTTGGTTGCATCCTGGGCAACTTGGTCTGCGGCGTAAACCTCATATAAAACACTCAAAATTTCTTCGTTTAATTCAGATTCAAGCGTATCTTCATCGATTTTGTCATCAAAATTTGCAACGTGTCTTTTTGCGACATTATGACGCGCAAGTTCAACAATGGATGCAAGTCGACCATCTTTGGCAATATCGAACCCAACATCGTATTCTTCATATCTTTTCGTGTCGCCACGTTTATTAGACTTGAACTGCGGAATAATATTACCACGGGCATCCAAAAACTTACATTTTGCGGTTTTTTCCTTGGTTTCATCAAAGATTTTTGCACGGTTCAACATGGCATAAATTTCGTCCCAACGGTCCGCCAATTTTGGTGCATCTTCGGCGCGCAACTTTCCAAGCCCCCAAGACCCATCATAATCCGAAACAACCGTTTCTATCTGTTTTTTGTTTGCCTGCATTTCTGCGACTTTTTCTGGATTTTTATCCACGTCCACATCCACGATACGTGCATCAAGCATATTGCCGAAACCTTCATAAATATTGGCAATATTCGACATATCAACCAATGGCCATTCATTTTGGCTTACCACCATGCCGCCAGAATTTGCAAAATCCGCGGATAAATCGTCGATACGCGCCGCAATTTTATCAAGACGTTCTTGCTGTTTTGCATCCCCTTCTTTGACACGCGCGGAAATGGCGCGATACGCATCCGCCAAAATTGCCGGTGTGGCTAAATCCAGTCCCGACATATCTTCACCAACAAAGGCATCGCAAAAATCCAAACGTAGTCCCGCCGACATTTGTGGAACCTTGGCAATAACATTATTTATGGCATCAATATCGCGCAAAAGGACCGCACGACGAACATCGCGCGAAGCCAAAAGACGAACCTTGGCGTCACCATAAGCCGCGGCAATTCGCTTAGCAAAACGGGCAACATTTTTGTCATAAATCTTGGTATTTTCGTTTAATTTTTCATTCGTCGGCATAATAAAAATCTCCCTTTGATTTAAGTTTTTTACAATTTTATCACAAAAGTTGTTCTAAGAAAAGTCTTTTTGTGATAATATATTTCATATGTTGATATTACTTGTTTTATTAATTGTCGGTTTTGTGTTATTGGTACGCGGTGCGGATACTTTTGTTGATGGCGCGGTAAGTATTGCACGACGTTTTGATATTCCGCCGATTGTTATTGGCACAACACTTGTCGCCATCGGCACCAGTGCGCCAGAGGCCGCAATCAGTATTACCGCCGCAATCGCCGGGTCGGACGGTGTGTCCATTGGGAATATCATCGGCAGCAATATCACAAACATTTTCCTTATACTTGGCCTTACCGCGGTTATCGCCGCATTACCAATTCGTAAAAATACCAAGTTTTATGAATTGCCGTTTGTTGGGATCATAACTTTGTTGCTGTGTTTGATTGGTTTTTGGTTCGGGGAAATTTCGCGCGGGGCGGCGGCGGTGTTTTTAACATTGTTTGTTGGTTTTATAATTTACACCATCATTATCGCCAAGAAATCAAACGAACCGGTGGCGGAATATAAAAAAATCCCGATGATTGAAACAATCGTTATGATTGTTGCAGGCATCGCCGCATTGATTATCGGCAGCAACCTAACGGTTGATTCCGCGACGGATGTTGCAACGCGATTGGGCGTGTCGGAACGCGTAATCGGTCTCACACTGGTGGCATTGGGGACCAGTTTGCCCGAACTTGTCGTCTGTGTTGCCGCGGCGATAAAGCGCGAATACGATATGGCGGTCGGGAATATCGTTGGGTCAAATATTTTCAATATTTTGTTTGTCCTTGGTGCGACGGCGGCGATAAGCCCCCTGCCCTTTGAACGTGCGTTTGTGATTGACGGGCTGGTCGCGTTATTGGCGGTTATTATGCTGATGATTTTTGTAGCAAAAAATTCACGGTTGTCGCGCGTGGGGGGGATTCTGTTTCTGATTGCGTATGTGGTTTATACAATGCAGCTTGTTATGTAATCACTTCGAACTTTGCAATTTAAAAAATCTTTTGTTTTTAAGTATCGATATACCCGATTCCAAATTTTTGATGCGCAATATCGCCGCATTATTGATTTTTGTATAAAGGCATTTTTGTAGATATGCATGTGGATGGATGTTATGGTCGTCTTCCAAATAACACAACATAAAATTTATAACACCACCGTGTGTTACAACCGCGCTGTGCGGGTTATAGTCATAAGTTTTTAGAAAATCACCAACACGCGCAAAGGCATCACATAATGGTTCGGCATCAAATTTTGTTGGGTTCATAAAGAATAATTCCACCGTTTGTGGGGACAGCTCAGCCCTGGTTAGCCCGGTCAAAATTCCGAAATTATATTCACGCAATCGCGTATCGTATTTGACCCGCAGATTCAAATTATCGCCGATGATTTGCGCGGTTTCCGCCGCCCGCGACAAATCAGATGAAATAATATATTCCGGATTAAAACGCGACAGTTTTTTTGACATTTCATATGCCTGGGTTCGTCCGGCATCATTTAGTGGCACATCGCTTTGACCTTGAATTTTATTTTCAAGATTCCAATCGGTTTCGCCATGTCGCATGATATAGAGCATAGGTTGAGTATAGGACAGAAAGTAGCGAAAGGCAAGTTGTTAGTAAAGATATTACGGAACCGTCACTGTATCATCATGGACGGAATATGTTTGCCCGCCAAATTGCACCTTTAGTTTGCGCGTTGAACCAGCATGCATTGGAACGGCCGCCGTTGTCATATTTGCAAAATAATCCGCGGTTCCATCATGGTTCATATCAAAGTGTATCGCATGTGTGGTCTTTTTTGTTGAACGCAGGTAAATAACATCATTGTCCACGTGCAATACACGGCCACATTGTTCGGGTTCCCACATTCCCGTCGGCGCAAACAGGCCCGATGCGCACGCAACTATGCCCTGGGCGGTTGTTTCATTAAATGTATATGTTCCACCAGCGCAGTATGAATTTTCGGGACACACAACACAACCGTCTGTATTCGCCGGCATATAATATCCGGGTGCGCATGTGTGTTGATTTGGGATATAAATTGCCCGCCAACTAGGTTGTAAATTATCCGCGCATACATTATTCATTGTTGCACCTGTTATACTATTACCTATGTTTAATCCTTGAAAACTGTTTGGATTAAAAACAAATGTTCCGCCATTACATGTTGCATTTGCCGGACAGGTAACACACCCATTATCATAATTTGCCGGTAAAAAATCACCCGAATTACAAGTATAAGAATTTATATCATATATTGCCTTATAATTTGTTGCATCGTCGCACATGAATGCCGCGAATGTGGCATTTGCAGTCAAAACAAATAATAAAGAAGCAAAAACTTTTTTCATTATTCACTAACCGCCGGCCCCGCAATAAAGTCACCAGTTCCCGCATTATAAAAAAAAGTGTTACTAACTTTGTCGTACATACATGGTGTACCATTTTTATCAAGAACGGGAATCATATCTCTGACAAGGATGTTGTTGTCATATAATTTGGTAAAATATATTTTTCCATACCAAAAATTGCTCGGTCCTGGACCGATTTCATATTGGTATCTGCCCAAGGGAATATTAGAATGGCCAGGTTCCACAGCAACTGGTGTTTCTGTCATATATTTAGTGATACCGTTACATATAATTGTTTTGTTTATTTGATCTATATCAAAATCCTGAATACCTACATATGATTGAGAAAAGACTATTTCTTGTTGTGAAACATTAAAATCTACGCCTCCTTGATAAGAATAAACAACTTGCCATACTCCTGTAAACCCGCTATGAATAACACCTGAAAACGCGGAGATTTCTGTTCCTGCTCTTAAAGTTTCTATTTTAGCTGTCATTCTTATTAAACCGTTTGGATAAATCCCAGTATCAATATACTGGGTTCCAGTAGTTTCGATATATTCCAATTGCGTATATCCTTCCCACTCACGGAAAGTGTACCCATATTTTGTCGGTGGGGTTGGTGGTGTTACGCTGTCGCCGGAATTGCAAGTTGTTGTGTGATATAACGAACCATCAACATACCAATTTATTGTATGTGCAATTGCGGCGGTGCAAAACAAGAATGTGCAAAATATAATAAATTTTTTCATAATTTTATCTCTCTTTTTCCGGAAAACATTCTACTTTGTTCTCAATTTGAGTTCAAGTATTTTTTGATATCAAAATGATATCATGACCAGGAAAACAATTTTTGACCCAAAATATCGCGCGATGATAGATTCGTTAAAATCTTTGCGTATGCAACAGGGTTTAACCCAACGCGATTTGGCGAAAAAGTTGGGGGTTGCGCATTGCTTTGTCGGGCGTGCGGAAACATGCGAACGTCGGTTGGATATTATAGATTTGGTACGGATCCTGCGCGCGCTGGATTTTAACAATCGCGAAATCTTAAGATTTTTCGAAGGGTTGTTGTAAAAGACATTGGACGTGTACGATTAAAAATGTTTTTTTATAAATTCTCGACCACATTGAGATTTTAGATATTGTTCAAATTTTTTTGCTTTATTTTCATTATCAATAGCAAAATAATCTTTCAGTCGCCACGGACGATATTTTTCTGTATGTCCGAAATGTTCGTAATTATGTTGTTTCATACGACGTTTCAAATCTTCGGTATATCCGATATAAAATTTATCTGGGGAATCTATACTTTGCAAAATATATACATAATACATTTTATTGTCCGTCCGTCTGCGCTTACGCTACTTCGCGACTTTGTCCGTCTACGCATACTTTGTATGCTCCGTCGCGACATCCGCTTCGCGTGATTAAAATCACATCGCCCCGCCCGATTGTACCAATCGCGACGGAGCGAAGCGAAGACGGATGGTGGAGCTGATCGGCCTCGGCCTGCGCCGGGGTGACGACAAATTGCGTTCGCAATTTATTTTTACTGCACTGCGTTTGTAAAAATCCGTCTGATCGCGGCAAAAATTAAAACCGCCGAACGGCGGTTTGAATTTTTGGTGGAGCTGATCGGACTCGAACCGACGACCCCTTGCATGCCATGCAAGTGCTCTACCAACTGAGCTACAACCCCATATCAATCGCGTATTCTATATTTCTTCTTGCCAAATGTCAAATGGATTTGCTAACCTGTGTGCGATAAGCAAGGAGATGTATACATGGACTATCAATCTTTGAAATCAGAAGTTGAACAAAAAACCGCGCAAACGTTGGATGTTTTGCGGGGTGAATATGCGGGTTTGCGTACGGGGCGCGCATCGGTGCATTTGCTTGACGGCGTGCGGGTCCAGACCTATGGTTCCGATATGCCGTTGAATCAATTGGCAACTGTGTCAACGCCCGATAATCAAACACTTTCGGTTACCGTTTGGGATATTACAAATGTTGGCCCAGTGGAAAAGGCGATTCGTGATTCCGGTTTGGGCCTGAACCCGATGAGTGCGGGTGCGGTTATTCGCATTAACATGCCACCGCTTACCGAAGAACGCCGGCGGGAACTGACCAAAGTGGCGGGAAAATATGCCGAAGAGGCAAAAATTTCTATGCGTAATATTCGCCAAGATGCGATGGGCAAAATTAAACGCGCCGTCACCGACAAAGAAATTTCCGAAGATGACCAGCGTCAGTATGAATCCGACCTGCAAAAGGTGTTTGATGCCCGCACGGCCGAAGTCGATGCAATTGCCAAGCAAAAAGAAGCGGATATTATGTCGGTGTAACAAAATCAAAAGCGAAAAAAATGTTCAAAATACTTAAAAAGAGAGAAAAAAACGTACAACCGGCGAAGGTTCCAAAGCATGTTGCTTTTATTTGTGACGGGAATCGCCGCTGGGCCGAGGCACGTGGTTTGCCGCCGCTGATGGGGCATCGTGCAGGGATTTCGAATTTTGAAAACTTGGTCGATTGGTTTATCGCGCGTGGTGTAACGACGGTTACGTTCTTTATATTTTCAACGGAAAATTGGAATCGATCCGAAGAAGAAGTCGATTTCCTTATGGATTTATTTTATTCTGAATTGGAAAAGAATTTAAAACATGCGATTGAAAAAAATCTGCGCTATCGTGTTATCGGAACGCGCGAAAGGTTACCAAAAAAGTTGGCACAGCTTTGTGATGAATTGGAAGCGCAGTCCGCAGAAAACACGGGTGGCACGGTTGTATTTGCGTTGAACTATGGTGGCCAAGATGAAATTGTGAATGCCGTGAACGCCGCGGTTGCCGCCGGCGCATCCGTCACACGCGAAACATTTGAAACTTTCCTTGATACGGGGGATTTGTTACCTATTGATTTAATGGTGCGGACAAGTAATGAATTTAGAATTTCAAATTTCTTGTTGTGGAAATTGGCGTATGCGGAATTGCTGTTTGTGCCGGAACATTGGCCGGATTTGGTAAAGTCCGAAAAACTTTGGCAATTTGTGCTGGATGAATATGCGAAACGTAATCGCCGGTTTGGTGGTGGGAAAAAAGCAAATTATTCCGGAAAGAAATAAAGGTAAAAAATATGTCAGATACAATGAACAGAATTTTGGTTGCGGCCGGATTGGCGTTCGTCATCGGTGTTGCCGCGTGGTTGGAATTTTTGGGAATTCACGGTGTTTATTGGCTTTGTATCGTTGTTGGGCTTGCAATGATTGGCGAATTTGCATATTGCCTTTGGCATGCACCACGCGCGGTTATGTTTAATGTAAAAAATTTTGTTTTGTTCGGAATTTTCCTTGGTATTTTAGGGGTTGATTTCGTTTCGCTTTTGACACTTGGGCATCGGCCGATGTTATTGCTGTTCGTGTTGTGCGTGATATGCGCGGCGGATATTTGCGCGTGGCTTTTTGGCAGGATAATCGGTGGCGACAAACTTTGGGAGCGCATTTCCGAGCATAAAACTTGGGCCGGTCAGATTTTTGGTGTAATTGGTGGAACAACGGTCGCCGTTTTGTATGGATATTTGACGCTTGGCGCGTTTGCACCACAATTGTTATGGATTGGAATAAGTGTTTCATTGCTATCGCAATATGGCGATTTAACCGCAAGTTTTGTAAAACGCAAACTTAAAATCAAAGATTTTAGTCATGTGCTTGGTGCGCACGGCGGAATCATTGACCGCATGGACGGTTGGATTTATGTGTTGCCACTGATTTGGTTGATACTTGCATAAAGGGGGAAAAGGAAGATGCATACGATAACAACAATTGTTGCGTTATTAATTGTCCTTGGGGTTGTGGTGTTTATTCACGAACTGGGGCATTTTTTGGCCGCGCGCTGGGCTGGCGTGCGTGTTGATGCTTTTTCCATTGGGTTTGGTCCCGCGATTATAAAATGGCACGATAAAAAGGGAACTGTGTGGAAAATTGCGTGCTTGCCACTGGGTGGATATGTTTCCATTTATGGCCAAGAAGATATGTTCAATCGCAAAAAATATAATGAATTGCCAAAGGTAAAAAAGGTTGGCCATTATCTTTCTGCACCGGCGTGGAAGCAATTTATTATAATCGGTGCGGGTGTGTTTATGAACTTTGTTTTGGCATGGGCGATTTATTCTGCGATATTTATGTTCAAACCGCGCGATGTGCAATTGCCCGTCGTGGGCCAGGTTATTCAAGGAACCGTCGCATTTAATGCCGGCGTTAAACCGGGCGATGTTATTCGCAAAATTGATGATGCGGATATTACAAACTGGGGTGAATTGGTTATTGCCAAAGAATTGGCGGGCACACATGATGCGGATGTTGTGATTGCGCGCGATGGCGAAACCATTAATGTTAAACTTTCGCCCGCGTCGCGATGGGGCCTTGTTGCGGATGGCAGTAAGACAGAGTTACGTAAAAAGGGGTTCTTTGGTGCGTTATATGCCGGTGCGCGTGAAACTTATTATCAATCGCGGACGTTGGTCGTTGTGTTAAAACAGATTATAACCGGTGATAGGTCTTCAAAGCAACTTGGGTCGTTCATTACGATAGCCCAAGTTTCAGGCCAGGCGTTGGCGGCAGGGTTCTTTGCGTTGCTATCTATTATCGCGTTGTTGTCGGTAAATTTGGGTGTGATAAACTTACTTCCGTTGCCGGTGTTGGATGGGGGATATTTGCTTATTTTGCTTATAGAAGCGGCAACACGCAGAAAACTTGGTGGCAAGGGTATGGAAATCGTAATTGTGTGTGGCTGGGTTTTCCTTGGGTTCGTGTTCATGCTGACCATGTGGAATGATATCGCGCGGGTGTTTGGGCTATGATGAAAAAGATCGCTTTTTGTTTGACTATGTTTATGGTAGGTGCGGCGCACGCGGGTATTTCACGCATTGATGTTATTGGTAATAAACGTATGGACGCGGAATCGGTCCGTATTCTGGCAGAGGTAAAATATGGCGAAAATGTTGGTACGGAACGCGCAAACCAAATTGCAAAAAAGCTGCAGGGAAGTGGATATTTTTCCAAGGTTTCGGTTAAAACTGTTGGTGATACGTTGGAAATCCGCGTGACCGAGGCACCAATTGTAAACATGGTTACGGTCGAAGGTAACGATGATGTTTCAACCGACGATTTGAAAAAAGAAATAAAACTTGCGGAACGCGCCGCGTTTGATGAATCCGTTATTGGCGCGGATGTTGGGCGTATGCTTACGGTTTACCAGCGCAAGGGGTTTTTTGGCACAAAAATCGAACCGAAAAAAATCCTGTTGGACGATAACCGCGTAAATGTTGTCTATGAAATTACCGAAGGGCACCCGACATACATTGAGTCCATTGAATTTGAAGGCAACGAACGGTTCAGTGATAGGACGCTGCGCGGGGAAATTCTTTCGCGCGAACATGCGTGGTGGCGTTTTATGTCGCAATTTGATGTATATGATGAAGACCGCATTCAATATGACCAACAAATGTTGCGCCAGTTTTACCTGCGTAACGGCTATGTTGATTTTCAGGTCAAGGGTGCCAAGGGAACATTTACGCCCGATCGGCAATTTTATTCGGTTGTTTTCCATGTGGACGAAGGCGAAAAATACAGGATTGGCAAGGTTGAATTGGATAATCCTTTTTCGGATGTTGCGGACAAAGAATTGTTTGATGTTATGAAGCTTTCCACCGGCGACACATATAATGTTGACGATGTCGAGGCAACAATTTCCGCCATTCGCGGCGCGGTTGCTGATTATGGCTATGCGTTCATCAGTGTTGACCCGATTCCGCAGAAAAATGACGATACGCGCACGATTGATTTGAAGTTCAAGATACAGAAAACAAATCGAATTTATTTGAATTCTATCAATATCCTTGGGAATGTGCGAACATTTGATTCCGTGATTAATCAACTGATTCCTATGCGTGCGGGCGATCCGTTTTCATTACAAACGATTGAACAAGGTCGTCAACGTTTAATGCGGACGCGCTATTTCAAAGATGTGCAAATGGTACCGAGCCGTATTCCCGATGCAAACATGATGAATTTGGATATCAAGGTTGAAGAACAACCAACGGGTGAATTGTCTGGCGGGTTTGGTTGGTCGAATATAAACGGATTTATGGTTGATGCCGGGATTACGGAAAATAACTTTATGGGCCGTGGTCAAACGGTGCAGTTGCGCGGGTCAATCGCCCAGTATCAAAAGCAAGCTTTGTTTAGTTTTACCGAACCGTTCCTGTTTGGGCGCGCGTTGTCCGCCGGGTTTGATGTGTCGTATACAATGTATAACTATAAAAAACTTGGTGGTTTTGGATATGACCGCGATTCACTTACGATTGCGGGGCGGCTTGGGTGGCAACTGACCGACCATTGGTCACAAATTTTGCGTTTATCTGCATCGTTCGATCAAAACTATGATTTGCAAGAAGGTGGGTGGCGCGATGCGACATTATATACATTGGGGACGTATTTCAAGTATCATAATTTGAATACTAATTTTGAACAGAACACCCACACCGGTGTTGTTGGAAATATCGGCGTGGCATATACCGGCTTTGGCGGAACGGAAGAATTTTTCCGGTATAATGCCGATGTGATTGGCATGGTGAATTTTTGGGACGACCGGTGGCAATTGCGTTCTTCACTGGAATTTGGTTATATTCAGACGATTGGTGGCGATTATGTGCCGCGTGTGTATCGGTACTTTTTGGGCGGCGAATCACTGCGCGGGTTTGATGTCGCCGGCGTGGGCAGCCGTAATTGGGCGTATCAGTCCTATTCACTTGGCGGTATGTGGAAGGCGAACGGTTCAACGCAACTCAATTTCCCGATATTTATTCCGGACGAATATCAGATAAAGGGTTTTGTGTTTATGGACTATGGTATACTTGGCAAGCCGCCCGCCCGCGAAGATACTTACCTTGGGAAGCCGAATTATATTGAAACGGGCCTACGCACGTCCGCGGGGTTTGGTATATATTGGAACACACCGATGGGGCCAATGAATTTCAGTTGGGGTTGGCCGCTGAAAACCGGCCCACACGACCGCGAACGCCGATTCTTGCTTTCGTTCGAAACACAGTTTTAGTAACGCATCAAAAAAGCCCGCATATGCGGGCTTTTGTTTTACGGCATTAGGCGCGATGGACCACGGAATAAAAACATCGCTTCGCGGATTGTTGGTAATTCCAACAACTGTTTTATAAACCGCGCACCACCAAAGCCCCAACCACCATGTGGCGGCATGCCATAGCGAAAGCATTCCAGGTACCATTGCAGGCCTTCTTGGTGTAAACCCTTTTCGCGCAATTGTTCACACAATTTGCCATAGGATTCTTCACGTTGGGCGCATGTCACGATTTCAACGCCTTTGTACAGCAAGTCGGCCGAAACAGATATCGGTTCACCGTGTTCACCAATGCCTTTCTTGTGATAGAACGGGCGCGCCGCCCATGGCCATTCGGTGACATAGACGAATTCAGAACCAAAATGTTCCCGCACATATTCGCCCAATGCCTTTTCTTCCGCCGTGGTAAGGTCCGGCTGATCCGATGCCGCGCCCATTTCGCGCAAGATTTCCTTGGCACGCGCCATGGTTATGCGTGGAATCGGTTTTTTTAACTGGAACTCTGTGATACCGAAATACTTTTCGATTTCCCGCCCACACTTTTTCTTTATTGAGGTAAGCATATAGCGTATCGTTTGTTCCAATTCCGTCATCACTTCTTCAAAACTTTCAATGTAACCCATTTCAACATCGTAACATGTGAATTCGGTTGCATGACGCGTTGTAAAAGAATGATCCGCACGGAATGCCGGTGCGACTTCGAACACGCGTTCCAGACCACTTGCAATTGCCATTTGTTTGAACAACTGGGGCGATTGCGCAAGGTATGCCGTTTGCCCAAAGTATTCAAGTTTGAATAATTCGGCACGTGATTCAGACGGTGTTGCCATAATCTTTGGTGTTTGGATTTCTATGAATCCTTGCTTTTCCAAATATTCGTGGTATCCCGCCGTCATCGCAGAAAATGCGCGCATGATTGTCGCACTGCGCGGCGCGCGCAGCGATAGAAAACGCCAATCTTGCGATTTTTCCGGTGTGACTTCGGCAGTGCCTTTTGGGGTCACCGGTATCGGCGTTGCCTCCGCTAGCGATATTATTTCCAATTCGGAAACATGGATTTCGAATCCAGATTCCGTACTGGACGTTTTTACAACGGTTCCCGTCACGGAAATGACAGATTCCGTTGTGATTTGTTTTGCAACTTCAAAGGCCGGTGTTCCCCGTTCAACAACACATTGAACAGTTCCAGTTATTTCACGCAGAACAATAAACGCAACACTTGATTGTTCGCGAATTGTTTGCGCGTGACCTTTGACAGTTATTGTTTCGCCAATCTTTTGTGGAATTTCGGCGATATGCGTTCTTATCATTGACATTTTAACCTCCTTTATGTTTCGTTATTACTGTTTATAATAAGAACACAAGGACGTTAAATATCGTGCATATCGTATTTCAGAATACACAACACCAACGCGGTGCCACCTTGTTTTACAACACTGTCGCCAATGTTGCCTTTTTAACTCTCGCTGGATTCGCCATACCATTAAAGAGTCGTTTGCTGTGACGGGCAATCCCGGGAAGTTCTAATAAGCGCAAGTATTTTGCCGCCGTTCTTCTTCCGCCTCCCCATTGTTAGTGGATTATCGGCTTTCATTTCTCATTGTAGGACATTTTTTCCAAATTTCAAGTGTTTTGAGAACGATAGATTTTTATTCCCTGCCCTTCCCGGGATTTATGTGCTGTTGTTTTGTGGGCACCAGTTTATATACTTTGGCACCTTTGTTTGATGCAATATCGGTCATTGTTTGCTTGTCACCATCAGTTTGAACCATAATCGCCGCACCTTCGTCAACACCATATCCCGATATTCCTTCGTGCGCCAACATCCGTTGCACAGCATTTTTAGACACAGATTCCTTATCAATTCCTTCTTCGGGCTTTTCGTTCCAGTGCGGTTCAAAATATCCACGAACTAACCCGAGTGCTTTTTTAGGTTTAAATGTATTAAAAGTTCCATCAAAATCATCATCTTCATCGTTACCATAATATTCAAACCAAACACAGCCACCCGCACTGTTCCCGGCCATAATGGTACCCTTGTTATACGCCTGAACCAACAATTTATCGACACCGGTCTTTTGCAAAACCTTCATCAAGAAAGTGACATTTCCGCCACCAACATAGACGATATCGGCCCCCAAAATAATTTCTTTGATTTTATCGGCACTTGGTCTTTTTGAATCGTCAACCAAATTTAAATTTTCGACATCGCAACCAAAGTCGCCATTAAAATAATTTTTGATTACTAAAAAACGTGATTCATCATCGCCATGTGCGGCACCGATAAACACAATTTTTGGGTGCTCTTTGCCGACAAGTTTTACCATTTTCTTATCAATTTCTATTGTATCTTTATTTTTTTGAACTTGCCGTCCATCAGGATACATTTTGATTTGACCATATGATCCACCACCCACAGCAATAATAGTTTTTATCATTGTATAACCTTTTATATTGTTGCGATTATAATACAATCAATCGAATAAATTTCAATTTAAAATCATTAAAAAATTTGCTCTTTATTTACACTTGACCGGTGCAGAGAAAATTTTTTATAATCAAAAAAAGCAAAGGGGGAAAGATAATGAAAAAGTTTTTAGTTGCCGTGTTTTTGGGACTGACACTTGCCGGCTGTGGCCAGATTTATGACCGCGAACCGGTTGGAATCGGTTATGACACAAACGAATTGAAACTTAGTCCGTGCGCATGCATCATGGTATATCGCGCATAGTGACGTGGCGCCGCGTAGGGGGGAATTTTGGATTACCCAGAAGATTTTGATACGCCCGCATTTTCCGCAGGAAAACGGATTGCGATTTCACGCACCTTTGGCGTGTGGGTGATGGTCGCGTTCTTTTTGACCATCGCATGTTGCATCGCGATACCGTGGTTGCAAAACAGCCGCACCGTCAGTCCGTATGTGATTTATGTTGACGGAATGCGCGGGAATTGGCAATTGGTGGGCCAGGTTCGCAAAAATATCATTGTGCCGTATTATGATTCGGCACAGCGGGCATTGGCAGGGGTTTTTACAAAAAAATGGTTCACTATTTCCGATGATCCGGCGTTAAATTCCAAGAATTGGGCACAGTGTGATCGTAACGCTGATTGTGTCAACCGGATAAGTAATACCTTTGAATCGGATGTTGGTTGTGATTTGTATTGTATGGCGGGTGACAATATGTTCCGTTACTTTGCCGAAAAAGTTTTGCCGATGTATCGTTCGTATGAGGGTGTGGGCCAACGTTGGAATGTCGACACAAAAAAGATTAGCGTTATGCCCAATGGCGAAATAACCAAAGATGGTGGCACCTGGATTGTTCGGACATCGGTGCGGTCAAACCTGAACGGCGATTTTGATGTGATTGCGTATGTGAAAATCGCACGTAATGCGGAAAGGTACCCGCAAACACTTGGGTTTTACGTGGCGGAATTTAACGCGTACAGGGAACAGTGATGAAGAAACTGATCGGATTTTTATTCGGGCTTGCGACCATGATTATGGTCTTTGGTGCGATTTATGTTGCTGCGTCCATCTATGACACTTCCGAAAAGTTTGCCGTGGAACCGCGATTCTTGCGCACCAGTATTCAATCAAATGATTTGCCCGGAATGCCGCATTCTTGGGCGGAGGTTGGAAAACGCAAATTGCGCGATTGGTTGATTCAAAAATATGTGACGGAATATTTTTATGTTGTGCCGGATGATGCGGATATTGAACGGCGCACCGCGCGAAATTCGGCACTGCGCATAATGTCGGGCGCGGCGGCGTTGGAATATTGGCGGCAAAACGAATTGCCGGAAATTGAAAGTTTGGTTACAGCCGGGGCGCGACGGACGGTGACCGTGTTTAATGGAATCTATCGCCCGGCGGCAAGTAATTATTGGCGGGTTGATTATGAACTGAAAACATGGTATAAACCAAATGACATGACGGAAAGCCCAAAGATAACGCGCGGAACGATGTACCTTGACTTGGGTGGTGACAATTGGGTTGGGGCAATCGGCGATGTCAAAGATGGGGATATTCATGGTGCATTGAAACGCGGTGTTGATCCGGCGTTGGTATTTGTGTTCAATGTACAACGGATCTTGGTGGAAGAAAAATAGTGATGAAAAAAATTATTGTTGGAATTTTTGTTTGTTTGTTATCGGTCGGCGCGCGCGCGGACGAGTTTGATGATGTTTTGGCAGACGATAATATCAATTTTGATGATTACTATATCGAAACGCCGGACACGGGTGATATTGAGTGCAGTTTGGATACCGTGTCACTAAACGCCGGTGCGGCGGTATCGCCGGTTGCGGATTTTGATATTGCGGGTATCATGCTGGGGATGGATTTTGATGCGGTTAAATTTATTGTGGCCGCCGATGGCCTTTATGCCGAACGACCAAAAAATAGTGTTGTGTATTCGATGCACCCCGATTGGAAATATAACCTTGATTACGAATGTCGACGGATGAAAATTTATGCGCCGGCGGCATTGGAAAAATGTATAAATTCACTTGCGCGGAATCGTGGCGTATTGTATGCGGCGGAATTGCACCTGGTGCGCGGTGTCACGGGCGAAACAATTGATGTGTTCTTTACAAGCAACGCAACCGATAATGTCGTGTGGAAAATCGTCTATCATAACGACACCGATGAAATGGAAGGCGATGCGGAAAAGTTTGAAAATCAACGCGACAAAAAAACTATGTATTGGTGGCAAAATGTTGTTGATAAATATGGCGTGCCGAATGCGGGCGCAACGCGGTGGGCAAGTTCAGATAATTCGTTCGACCCAATGATGACGGCGTATTCGGGGGAATTGGAATTGATTGACTGTGGCAAGCATGCGGAGGATAGCGCCCTTAATGTCCAGCAATCACAGGATAATTTTGCCGCCGAACCCTATGCGTTTTAGATATGGATTCATACAAGACCGGAATTTTTTCAGAATTTTTTGCATGCGCTTTTTTGGTATTGCATGGATTTCGGATTTTGCATCGGCGTTATACGACCGGGCGAAATACGGGGCGCGCAGAGATTGATATAATTGCAAAACGCGGAAAACTTATTATCTTTGTCGAAGTAAAAAAGCGCAAAAATGTGATGGCGGCGTGGGGTGCGATTACGTCCGCGCAACAAAGGCGGCTGCGATTGGCGGCGGAAACATTTTTGCTGCAGCGGCGTTGGTGTGGTGACGCGCGGTTTGATGTTATTATCGTCCACGGATGGCACATAGATTGGACGAAAAATGCGTTTTAGTGGTTAGTGTTAGTGGGAAGTGGTTAGTAGTTTCTGGAATCAATCCGTGATTGTGAAATTATTCCAGAAAGCAAAGTTCCCATCTGGCTAGAGGGGTGGCCGCAGGCCGGGGTGTCGCAAAAACGGGCGCAAACGCGCCCGCACTAACACTAATCACTTACACTACCCACTATTCTGGTTTCGTACTATCTAGTAGTTTTTTTAACATCGGTTTTACACGAATCAGAAAAAGCCGTTGCTTTCTGTTCGGTAGCACTTAGCTTATCAACTTGTTTAGCGCCCGCAATCATGTTTTCTTTACATTTTTGCTGATACATAGCAAAAGCTTGCTCTGCCGTTATTTCGCGTTCTTTGGATATTCCCCTTTCGACACCCCTGATCTCTTTCACCCAAAACGGGGATTCACCTGGGGTCAGACACGCTGAATAAAGACTTTTCATTCCCTGGGCGGCTGGTTGGGTATCATCAATCACAGTGTCGGCCAAACAAATATTTTCCTGCGCGAATGCCTGTTTTGGATAAATTTTAATCTGATCACCACCTGTTGCCGTTAAACGATTTAGAAATTCCAAAATACGTTTAGCCCGGTTCGCCATATCATCTATCATATGGGCATCAACTTTATTGCCAGGTTCTTGGTTGAAAAACAAACCCCAGATTTTGTCTCTTAGTGTGCGTGATAACTTCTCACGCAATGCTATATTCTGTTCATTATCTTGGGAATAAATATTTACAATAGTATCCACAGAAAAATCTTCCTTTATCAAAGGGAATTTTTCCAAAATTTTTTCTGCGATTGCCTTTACAAGAACTTTCTTTTGGCTCACGGGGTCCCCACCCGTATAAATGGCGATATTTTTACGACCAATAATTGAATCTATCAAATTATCATTGGCTTTACCGTTTCGAATAAGTGTGCCATCAATATCGACCATAATTGTGGTAACAAAATACATATCTGGGTTTTCAATATAACTTTGTATCATCGCCATTTCGTCTTCGGGACTGGCACCATTCATGTATGATAAATATTTCTGCCCAAATGCATAGTTAGGATGTTTTTCTAATATCGTTTTCAATCCTTTCTGGGCATCTTTATTATCTTTCACACTGCGCCAATAACCATCTATTGAACGATTTGCATGGCTGTAATACCCCTGTTCGGCCTTTTCAATCAATTTATCTAACAAAATATCACCAATCGGGCGATATAATTCATTGGCCATCAAACCATCTTCGTAAATATGGCACAAAGGGTGACTTACTGAAGCTATGTCATCCTCGTGTGACATACCTTTTTCGGTCGCCTGAACGGATTTTTCAATCAATTGCACGTAATAATCACCCAGTATCGCCAAAACCTCTTTGGGTATTTGTGCTCTTCTACCGTCTCTTCCGCCATTTCTAAGATCGTCATCAAACTGTTCTAACTGTTCTTCTGTAAAGCCGAATTTTTTATTTAATTCTGTCATGTTTTACTCTTTTTATTTTGTTGTACGACCATATAATAGCACAGAAAACACACATTGTCAATATGTTGTTAAATTTTTCAAATTAAATTCAAAAAACGCTTTCTAGTGGTTAGTCGTCTTCTGGAATCAATCCGTAATTGCGAAATTATTCCAGAGTATACTAACCACTTACACTTACCACTAACACTACTTTATCACCGCTGTTTTGATGATGGTCAGGTCTTCTTTGATGCCGTCGATTTTTAGTTGTAATTGCCCTATTCCGGTTTCCAAAATCGTTGTCCGGTTTTCAAGTGTCGTTATGCGTGTCGTCAATCGGTCAAGTTCGACCAGGGCGTTATCTTGGCGCGCGACCCAATATATCATGCCGGCAATAAACGCGATAAGGAACCAACCACTGCGCAATGTGTCGATGATGTTTGCGAATCCATTAGATTTTGGCATTGTTCCGTCCCCGTTCAATTAGTGTTTCAATTTGATGCACGATTGCGCGCGCACCCTCCAGCGTTCGCAATTCTGCGTCCGTTGCGTGCGGCCCCAACACCCTTTCGATTGTTATCCGGCGCAGGTGGTCAATGACCGCCCGACCGGACGGCCCTGCAAAAGTGCGGGCGTATTCGTGTGCGATTTTTTCCATGCGCGCCCCCTATATCAATGTGCCGTTTTCCGCGACCATTTGTGCAATCGGTGCGATGTATTTTAATTCCGCATCACTGTGCAGTGATATTTTGTCGATTACGCCGCGCCGCGCCAAAATTTGAAGTCCGCGGTCGCAAAGCGGGCGGATAAATTCGTGCAGCAATCGTCCATATGTCGCGCCCAATATGCGCAGCATGTCCGCGTTCCGCGCAAGTATTTCCGTTGCGGTCATTTCTTTGTCCGAAAGCGTGCCGATTCTGTCCGCAAGCATTGTGTGGCGGATGCGTTCACGCAGGTCTTTCAAAATTATCTGTGACACATCAAAGTTCGCGCCCGTCGCAAGTGGCGTTAGGCCGGTGCTGCCCACCGCTTTGGGAATTATTGCACCAGGTGTTAAATTGATGTTACTAAGGTTTATGACCCCGTCATCATCGGCTTGCCATATACCACTGACCGCGATTGTCGCATTTTTAAGGACCAATTCTACAACTTTATTTGCAGTTTTGATATCGGGTAATGCACGCAGAATTGGACCGCGACCGTAAAGTTCGCCACTCGCCAACGCCCAACGGAATATGATGTATGGGTTTGTTTCGAATGTGCCGGTCGCAACAATATTGTTTTCAATATTGCCACCCGCATCTATCCATGCAGTGAATTCGGTATCAATTAATGCCTGGACCAGGCGTAATTGATATTCAGGATTTTGCTTTATTGCGTCAACGATTGCACGTGGTGGCGTCCATTCAGGATAACGGCGCGCGACATCTTGGGCGGTAACGGTTGCAGTATGAAATACCGCATTCGGCAAAATCGCGATGTCCGTCATCGGGATTGCCGTAAAGTTAAATGCACTTGCCGCACCAATTGGTGATTCAGACATAAACAAACACGCCGTTCCCATTGTTACCAAATCCATATAACATTGATGAACAGTTGTATAAAAGTTAGATTCATTAAGATTCGAACGTAATGCCATAGTTGCCGCAACCGGGTCCGGTGATTCTTCGGATTCAGGGACAAGGTTCAACCACAATGATTCCGGTGGCGTTAGCAATGAATACATACATGCCGAAAGATTGTCCGCCGCATCCGCCGCCGTTCCATCAAACAATGTCGCGATTTCTTCATCGGTTGTTGGCATTGTATAACGGCGCGCATCCGACCAGCGTTTCAGCCATGGTTCGCGCAGGTTTAATGCACGTGAATACATTTTTTGTAAGTCATATTTCATTTTCTTTCCTTTTGGTTAAAGTTTAAAATCTGTGTTCGCAATGTAATTGTGAACATTTGTTCCAATCGGCCGCATCGGTGTGGCCGAACATAAAATTGCACCCGCGACTGCGTCCAATCCGTCATCATGTTCGGAACTGCCAATCGGGGTCCATGCCAACATTTCTGATATAAATGGTGTCTGGGTTATACGTCGATTTGCGTAAAAACGTCCGGTCGTAAGCAATGGTTCAATCGCGTCCAAAATTCTGTCTTCTTTGCGACGGCTGTTGGTTATTGGACGTATTTGTATTTCGTAACCAGCGCGTGAAATTGTTTCGCGCATTATTTCCGGCAATGCCGCACCGATTCCATTTGTTTCAAGACAGAGCGCCCTTTGCCGATGCGCACGCACAAACCCAAGAACTTTTTCACATTGATAGGCAAGCGGATATTGAATTGCGTCTGGGACAACGATATAAATTATATCGTGGATAAAAACCCGGTGCGTTCGGTCATCGCGATAAATAATGACACAAACACTGTTATCAGAATTTCGTCGACCGCCCGATGGGTCCCAATAAATTGTTGCCCCAGTTATTGGTGTATCACCAATTCGGCAACTGTGCGGATCAAAGTCAGTATCATAAAACTTTATACCACCCGGATCGAGGCGTATTTTATCAGGCGCAACAAATTGCAACATCATTTGTGCTGAAAAATACCTTTCTCCGACCGTTTTACGAATTTTTTCTATTTTGTCTATGGGAAAAACCGCCGGCCATGCCGCGGTTCCATCTTTGTCGACTATTGGAATTTTAAGTTCCGCATATCCCGATAAAAAAGGCGTTGAAAAAACATTTTTTTCGTATACTATGTTTGGCATGGACTTTACTCCCAAAACTTTACCGACTAATTTAGAGGCCGAACAGGCCGTCCTTGCCGCGGTTTTGATGAAAAATCGCGCATTGGAAAAAATTTCCGAATTTCTGCGACCCGAAGATTTTTCACATCCCGCGCACCAGGAAATATATAAACTTGCCCTGCGCCAATTTGCCGCCGGAATTCCTTTTGATATAATCACGGCAAAAAATTACCTTGATCAACAGGGAACATTGGAATCGGTTGGTGGGGTTGAATACCTGACTCAATTGGCTGGCGCCGGCGCAACGGTCGTGAATGTTGAACAGTATGGGCGAATTGTTCACGAAAATGCGGTGCGGCGCGAACTTATTGATTTTGGGCAATCCGTTACCGATGCGGCATTTGTTGAAGACCTTGATAACCCGGTATCATCACAAATCGAATCCGCCGAACAAAAGTTATTCAATCTTGCAATGACCGGGGATGCGTCGCGTGATGTCGTACCAATTGCAAATGCGTTAAAGGATGCACTGGCCGAAGCAGAAATCGCGTACAAAGCCGATGGGAAACTTTCTGGGCTGACCACTGGGCTTACCGATTTGGACCGTGCAATAAGTGGATTGCATAAATCAAATTTACTTATCATCGCGGGACGCCCGGGTATGGGTAAAACCACACTTGCCATGAATATTGCGTTTAATGCGGCAAATGCGATTTTTTCTGGTCGCGCGAATGAACAGTATAAAGGTGCCGTTGCGTTTTTCAGCTTAGAGATGGGTGCATCCGAATTGGCGGCACGTGTTTTGTCATCCCAGGCACGAATTCCATCGTCCGCGATGCGTGAAGGTTCTTTAACTGATGAAGATTTCCTTAAAATGGCGCAATTTTCCGATGCAATCGGACGAATTCCATTGTTTATTGATGATACCCCAGGGATGTCTTTGCCGATGATTCGCACACGCGTGCGACGGCTTGCCCGGAAATATAACGGAATTGCGCTTATCGTTATTGATTACTTGCAGTTACTAACTTTGCCGGGGGGTAAACGCAGTGATAATCGTGTTCAGGAATTATCCGAAATCACGCGTGGTCTTAAAATGATGGCCAAGGAATTTAGTGTTCCGGTTATCGCACTTTCACAATTGTCGCGCAGTGTGGAAAATCGCGATGATAAACGGCCACAACTTGCCGATTTGCGTGAATCGGGCTCTATTGAACAAGATGCAGACATTGTTATGTTCACATATCGCGAAGAATATTATCTGCAAAACCGTGATCCATCGCGGCGACTTTCAAATACACCAAGTGAAAAGTCTGTTGATTCATGGCAAAACCGACTTGAAAAGGCCAAGGGCAAGGCTGATATTATCATTGGTAAAAATCGTCACGGTCGAACAGATACGGTTACGGTTGCGTTCTTGGCTGAATATAGTTTGTTCGATAACCTTAATGAAATGGCGGGTCGCACGGTTGAATTTGCACCCGATGTATCGCCGGTTCCTGGGCCAACTGACGCCCCAACGCCGATTGACATCGATGAAATTCCCGATGAATTTGAGTAGTGGTTAGTAACCTTTGGATTTTGTTCACAATTATGGATAAGTTCCAGAGTTTACTAACCACTAGCCACTAACACTAACCACCCCAAAACTTTTTCCTTGCCATGGTTTAAAAAATCCCTTATTATTTTGTCAAGATTTATCCAAGGAGACTTTAAATGGCCCAAGAAGAAATCATTTTTCCAAACAATATTCGTAATATAAGGCTTGCGACGGGCATGAAAATGACCGAACTTGCACGTCGTTCAAATTTGTCTTTGTCCGCCGTTTCCAAGATTGAAAAGGGTGTGCGGCGCCTTAATCAGAAACAATTATTGAATATATGCAATATATTGGGGTGCAAATTGTCCGACATTTTTATCAAGGATACTGATGAAGTTGCATCCAAGTGGCAAACCGAAATCACACGTCGTATGAACGACAACGAAGATGGTGGACTTAAAGTATTTGGCAGTGGATTACGCAAAATACGTCAACAATCCGGCAAAACAATTGCCCAAGCGGCCAAGGACGCCGGTATGACACTTTCGGTTTATCACAAGATAGAGGTCGGACAACGCGAGGTTTATAAAAACGAAATTGAACCGTTGGCGAAATCTTTTGCACATTCTGTCGAAAGCCTGTTTGATAAAATTGCGGAACTTTACAAATCTGGCGAATTAGCGAAACAAATGAACAAGGTCCAAGAACGTGTAAAGGCCGTTTTGGTGCCTGGGGATTCGGCGGGTGATTTTGATGAAATGCACGGGCATTTGTATGGTGCAAAGCTTTATGATAATGCGCGTCGCAAATTGATTCCCGTATTTGGCAAACCAGATGGCAAGAACCTATCGTTCAAAAGGTCGGATTCAAATATGATCGCGGCCCCGGCAAATCTTGAAGGTCGTCGCGGTGTTTACGCGGTTATACCAAATTCCAAGCGTTTGGGTGGATTTGTACCTGAAAAATCTTATATTTTTGCCGATACCAAGGCCGATGTTAATGTTGGCGATTTGGCTGTTTTTATCAATAAAGATTTCAGCACCCTTAAATCTGAAGAGGTTGTGTCTGCGAATATCGCGATTGTACGCAAAGATTCAAAGGGTAAGGTCTATGGTCAAATGGTTTCACCCGACGAAAAGATTTCGGCGCCAACGATGCATAAGGTCATAATGTTCATCAGTGAATAACCCGGGGGAGTAATCGAGATGAAGGCAAAGACAAGTGTTACCGCACAGAAACTTTTGAATCTGTACCGCCAGGCGCATGTTATTGTTGGCGGGTGGAGCGCGGTAAATCAGGTTTTTGTTAACGAGGCAAACGATGAGATTCTGCGTGAATTGCAAGATTTGCCGACGGGGAAAATGTTGGTTCAACATATCAAAAACCTGCGTGATGGTGTCACATCGATGGATTCTATTGCGCAAGAATTATTGCCATATGGTGGTATGATGGCCGAATCAACGGTCGTCACCAATATAGTGCCCGAAGAATTACAGCAAGTTATTTCGGCGGTTGATTCGTTTAATCCAACCCCAGAAGGTATGGATGAATTTATGAATAACCCAATCATAAAAAAATTTGGGACTGATTGGGTTACGATGTCACGAAACGTATTGGCCAACAATCACGAAGAATTGAAAAAATTTGATGACATTGTTCGTGTATCCAAAGCGTATCAAATTTGGAATATTGCGAATGAAATCCTTGCACAACCGGTAACTGATCGTGTTCGCGCAAATCTTCAGGTTGATATGCCGGAATATGAAACTTATCTTCCTATGTTTGGGAACGAAGGTAAAGAACTGTTACATCGTTTACATGGTTTGACAAGTTCTATGCCATCACATGGCAAGGATTAATTTGTGCGATATATCGTATCCAGTGTATGTGGCGTTCCAATATAAATCATGGTGCCGTGTGGTGAAAGGATGAAATCCAGTTCCCTTAATCTTTCACGCAGCGCACCACGTTTTTTTATTGTGTTGCATGTATTTGGTACCTCGACATCGTCACATATTATTAAATCTGCACGCATACCCGTTATATTTCCGTGGATACCTTGGCAAACAACCGAAGGTTCACGTATGCCGATCGGTCTGTTGATTGTTATTTTGTTTTCTGCCCATTCACGTTTATTTTTGGGGATCATATCGACGCACCATGGATGATTTTCCAATATATGCCGTATATGCATAACCATTCGTGTTGCCAAATGTGTTTCCGCAGATAAAATTAAAATTCGTGTTTCAGGACGCATATATAACACACATGCGGCAAAAATTCCAACAATTGTTGATTTTCCGGAATGCCTGAACGCCATAAGTAACCCACGATGCGAATCGCCTTCGGTGACATTGGCAAGAAAATTTGTCATTTCTTGATGATGCCTCGGTGTTTCGTATCCCAGAACATGATTCCAAGAATCCAAAAATTCGTTGTATTGATTCATATTTTTTAAATCAATTTATCAAGGTGTTCCAAAATTGATGTCAGCATATTTTTTTTCTTTACGTTGATATTGCGAAGTTTGTTTATATTTGCTTTCTTTTTGTTTTCATATGGTGTTTCGGCTTCTTGTTGGATTCTGGCAAGCACACTTTTTTCCGTAACCCCATTTTTTGACATCCCGGACGCCCCATATTTTGCACGTTGTGTTCCAAGAACTTTCTTTACAATATTTTGTTTTTCTGTTTCGTCCGATGCGATATCGGCCAAAATTTTCTCTTTATCTTTTTCCGCGGTATTTTTATTTTCTTTATAGTTTAAAATATCTGTTACATCTGAAATAATTTGTCCCATTTTTTTACCTCTTGTTTATTTATATTTGGTACCTTCCGTATATAGTCACCGACAATATCTTTAACGGCAAACTATCATTTGTAGAAATTTTCCAAGGTTTGTCTATTAAATCGACACTTGTTCCCAACACATTTATTGATGCATCACCACTAAATCCCGGACAATCCGCATCATAAATTTCATTTGGCAAAACAACACGTTCATCATTAATAAGTAATGTCTTGGTGTCATAGACACGGACAGTTATTTTTTTAATTCTTGTGTATTTCGCATTATGTCCTGATGTCAAAAGTGGTAATCCGTACGCCGTTGCGGTATATTCATGATTTGTTGCATCGACGAATTCTGTGTCATCAAACCGTTCAAGAAAGAAATCATCGCCACGTTTCACAACGACAAACGTTTTGTCATCACATGTCGTGGTTGATGTAAATTTTCCATCTGTTGTATAACGTCCCCAAGCAGAAATTCCGATGGACGGATCGTAATTTAATACCGCCATGTTTCCATCCGACATAACAACAAAAAGTTTTTTGTTATTTTTGTTATAAGAAATATCAATTGGATTTGTTATCAAATGTTCCGCGATTGCGCACAAATTATTTGCACTATAATTTTCACCCAAATCATCGATATTAAGTTGCCGTATATCATGTTTATTCTTTGATACAAATACCGTTTTACCATCCATCTGTTGTGGTGGCAAATATATATCCGTAGGACTGCCGATTGACGTATGCATTTTTATATTTACTGATTCCGGGGTAAGTGGTTTGTTGGATACAGCCCACTCTCCTTCGGATGTTAGTATTTGTAAATTGTCACTGCTAATTAGGGTACATACATGTTGTCTGCGATCGGACATTAATGTAAAGAATATCGCTTCGTCATCTAATCCAGTCCCAGGATCAAAATTTCCATGATCGCCGACATGTGACATCCATACACCACCCGGCCATGACTTAGCCCCGCCGAAAACTAGTCTATCTTGGTGAAAAGTTATTGATGATGGCCAACCACGACGCGGACTGAACGATGCCTCTTGCCAATCAGTCACAGGATCATTTGGTAATGTGTATGTGCCGTTACATGTGACAATTACGTCTGTGGCGCTTATGTAAGAAGTTATCAACCAACTTTTTCCTATCGCAAATATGTGTCCATTGACGTTTTGTGCGGTCCAGAAATCTTCACTGGTTGTAAAATGTATGGCACCACCAGAATTTGTAACTGTAATGGTTATACCTTCGCTATCTTCGAAACGCATGAACGGCATTTGAAAATTTTCAGTATCCGATGATTTAGAAAATGCGAAATTTTTAATTTTAAAAGTTCCGTTTTCACAATAAAGAACCCTTGGTGCATAATCCGGATGCACGAATATCATCGTACCAAAGCGTTGCGCATATTGCAAATTCGGTATATCCGTACTTGTCCATGGTGTCAAAACATCTTGCACAAATGCGTCATTTGCATAAATCCTTATACGTCCGTTCATTATGGCCAATACATATTCTTCGGTTTCCGATACAGAAAAAGAAACGATCCTTGCATCCGCAATTAGTTTCGCACTTTTCTTTAATCCCGGCCGTCGACTAAGACCGCCGCCCGCACACACATCAAAATTTTCCATGTATGCAAGACCTTGGATATCATCGTTTTCAAAAAAGTTTCTTGAAACTTCACCATTGGCAAAAGATTTCTGAGTTCGAACAAAATTTCCCATATTAAAATTCCCTTTGGTTTATTAAAAACGACTATCTATCAATGAAAAATTTTCTATTCCTGTATTCACTGATGTTGTGCTGTCTATGAATTTCGCAGTTTGCAATTCATTTTCATAAAGTGCGACCAATGTTCGAAACACTGTTTGGTCGGAAATGAGTGGCATACAAAATTCCACCGCAAGTTTCGTTGCGACCAACGATGCAAAATAACTTGGAAAATTGTCCGGTGTTATACGAACTATGGCCGTTATATTCAATGTATCCGCGTTTGATACGATTTTATTTTCCATAACCCTGCCATTAGTTTTTATAATTCTTAGCACGTCCGAAGGTATTACAAAATCGCCGTTTCCGTCGCGAATTATGTTATATGTACGACATGCGAAATGCCACGGATGCATTGCTAATAAAGTATCTATGACAAAATCAACAAGTGTTCGACCAAGTTTCGCCGCCGCCGTATCGTCAGACAAAGATTGAATCGGTTTTTCACCCAATTTCAACAATGCCATTGAACACAAATCTATTTTTGTTAGCATTATTTTCCCCCATTCCTAAAAAATTCAAAAGGGCTGAAACAAATCAGCCCTGTTTTTTCGTAAACAATAATCAACCTTAGTCCAATGCACCGGTCGTTACCGCACCATCACTAACCGCGATTTTCTTTATTGATGTTTTATCGGACGCGTTGATGATAACAATGTCGCCAGTGTTCATCAAAGTTCCGACCGCATTAAAATAACCGCTTGCCGTGATTGTCGCTAATGTTGCACTTTCAACATAGTGCCACAATGTGAATCCATTTGCGTATGCAATTACCGATAAATTTTTATTTTGAAAAGCCATTGTTTTCCCCTTGATTATTGATGTTATTCACCGCATTTAAGACGGACAATTCCACTATTATCAATCAGTACCGCACCTTGGGACATACTGTTGCTGATAAAGTGCGCTGCACGTTCACCATGCCACGAAATATCAGTTTTAACTTCTTGTCCACATGCATGACCAATGCTTGATGCATGATAGATAAAGCAATCGCGATGCGTCGACGAAGACAACGGTAATCCGTTGTGCATCAACCATGTGATGCCAAGCCATCTTTTAACTTCGCCACCGTTGATGAATGGCAAATCAGAACCAACATAATCAGCAGATGAAAATTCATCGATGCCAAGCAATTCGTTCCACTGTTTCACACCAACAACCGCAAACCTGCGCCCATCATCCGGCACATCATTTTCATTTAACGTTTCCAACGCATCCAGAATGAGCGTCTTGGTAAGGCCGGTTGAATAATCGCCGGAATTTTGTGTAGTTGTTGCCATGGCCGTGATAATTAATTCATCGGTTTTACGACCCAATGCGTACGCACCTGCAGACGCAACGACACGACGTTCATCGATGTTGACTTTCAATTCATCCAATGCATCAACCCAATCACCCGCATAGTAATCTTGCAAATTGCATTCCACCGGTTCATGGTTAAGGTTCATCACTGGCACAATACCATGACGCGATTTCGTGCTTGCGGTGCCTTTACCAATTTTTTGAAATGTTGTCGATTTTCCAACAACATCAGATTTGCTGCGAACAGTCGAACGCAATTTAGTGCCCATCTGTTGATACGCCAAATGGACATCAGCTTCAAATTGTTTCACAAATACTTGATCTATAGAAACAGACATTATTTTTCCTTTTGTTAAGCGTTATATATGGTGAAAAAATTCACCGAACCAAAAATTGTTTTTTGGTTATGCACGTATGCGCCAAAGAACAAAATTAAACGGGTCCATGTTACGGATTATCCATATAAAAAATTCAGTCGGACTGATCACATCTGACTGAATTTTTTTACATATGAAAAATGCCCGCAACACGCGGGCATTTTATAAGTTTAGCGAAATATTATTTTCTCTTGGCACATTTTTTTGCGCAAGGTTTTTTCGCTGCAACTTTCTTTGCAACCGGCTTTTTTGCCGCGACTTTTTTCACAGCAACTTTTTTTGCCGCTGGTTTCTTTGCAACAGTTTTCTTTGCAACCGGTTTTTTCGCTGCAACTTTCTTTACAGCTGGTTTCTTAGCAGCCGGCTTTTTAGCAGCTGGTTTCTTTGCCGCCGGCTTTTTAGCAGCGACTGTTTTTTTCGCAGCAGGTTTCTTTGCCGCAGTTTTCAAGAATGTGAATGCCATTCTTCTCTCCTTTCTATTTTTTTTGGATAGAACAAATTTCTTTTGTTCTTAATTATATTTTATATTAAACAAAAAAATTAGTAAAGAAGAAAAGTGAATTTTTATAAAAAAAATTACATCATGAATATAATTTTTTAAAACCGTTTTCAATTTTACGAATATATTCTGCATCATGATCACGCCAATATTTTGGATCACGCATCATATTTCGTAAATCAGAATCAGATAATTTTTCCGGCGAATCTCCATTGGTTTCAACATGTGGTTCCATTGATTGCATCATTTTATACACACCTTGGATTCCTTGGGGTGTAGAGCACAATTCATTAAATGCATCCGTTGGTAAAAATCGTTCACCAAATGATTTTATTGCAACAAAAGCATCGTGCATTTTTTCTTCGCCACCAAAAAAACTTCTTAGGTTCGATATTGCATCTGCTTCTTGTTGCAATGAAAAAATTTCAGAAATAATTGGTGATAAAAATTCTTGTGCAATGCCATAAATTTTTTCAACTTGTGAATTCGTTAAACCAATTTTATGAAATTCTTGTCGCACATTTTC
Organism: Candidatus Enterousia sp.; assembly: GCA_045646605.1. Lineage (GTDB taxonomy): Bacteria > Pseudomonadota > Alphaproteobacteria > Rs-D84 > Rs-D84 > Enterousia. The sequence continues at coordinate 132,415 of JAZRLA010000015.1, read as the reverse complement.
ATTATCAAACAATTCATTATGTGGGTATTCGTCCGGACTTTCGGGAACACCGATAGCACGCAAAAAGCGAGTTTTGGCCGATTCGTCAGATTTTTCGTCAGGCACACTTATCATTCCACCGATTTTCTTTTCAAGTTCGTTGTATGATTTTATTAATGCATCACTGTTTAATGTTCCGTCTTCATTTAAAAATTTTTCTGGTATTTTTTCCATTTCATTTTCCTTTTTGTTGATTCGTTTTATGCAACATATAAACACCGCCAACGGCAATCAATGCTTGAATCGTAGCGAACAGGTCCGAATCGCCAACAAGATATGCACACACCGCAGACATAATTCCGCAAGCGGTCATTATTTGTGTTCGGCGATTCGCAAAAAAACCGCCACGAAAAAATTTGCTCATGTTGCCCCCGCATAAAAATTATGTGTAAAAAAGAATTCCATCAATGTCGCAAATGTATCCACGCGCAACCGCCCAAGACGGTAAAAATTCACTGCGATGGAACATTGTTGCACGACAACACGTATCCGGTAAATTTCCATGCAACATAGTTTTTGCGACGCGCAGACACATTTGAAAATCACGTCGCGATGCATCCACAGATAAAAATTCATGACGTGTTGATTCGGGTTGCCGCGATTCGAAAATTTTAGAATTTGATATAACGTGTCTAATATTTTTTATATCATGTGCCGCGGCGTTATAAATCATCGATGTTAATGCTTCGACAACACGCAAAGATTTTGCCAATGTTTCCGCATAAACGATTCGCGCGACCGCGTATGCCAGAGTCATAGTTTCATCGTGCGCTTCGATTATTTCCATTTGCATGATTTTTCCCCATGTAAAAAGCCACGCGGATGCGTGGCATAAAAAAATCCGTACCTGAGGTACGAACTGTATAACTTTCCCTATTGATAGTGCTAGTATATCATAAAGCAGTGCAAAAGTCAAGCAATTTCTGCACAACGCCGGTTTTCTGCATATTTCACAGCATTATTTCATCACCATGAATCCACAGGTATTCCGAACCACGTCGCACAACCAGCGCACCAGAGTCGTTTATTCCGATCAGTTCAACCGTTTCACCACGATATTTCACCGGCCCGTTTATTCCGGTGGCAAATTTCATCCACACATTGCGCACAGAATCAAATTTTGCATTCATCCATTTATCTAAATTTTTTGTGAGTGTGGAAAAAATTTCAGCAACATCTGCGCGGGTATACTTATCGGTGCGCGTTGTTTCATATTCCGCAACCGTTGGGTTGGTATGGACATTTATGCCAATGCCAACGATAACGAATCGCCCTGCGTATTCAATTAGAACGCCAGAAATTTTTTTCCCTGAAATCAAAATATCATTCGGCCATTTTATTGTCGGCTGTATTCCAAACGCGACAAGTGTTTCCGCAATTGCCACCGCCACAGCATACGAAAGGCGCGGGTCACGTTCCGGCGAATTGAAAATAAAACTTGCATACAAATTTCCATGGTGCGACACCCATTTGCGCCGATAACGCCCGCGCCCCGCCGATTGTGCCAATGCCACGATAACGCAATGGTCGCGCGCGGTACCATTTGCAATCATATCATACGCATAATCTTGCGTGCTTGGGATTTTATCAAAAGAAAAAACTTTATATCCGCCCAAGTTTAAATATTCCGTTTGTATTTTTTATAAAATCATGACCATACAGTTTGCGCAGACCGTATATTGCGGTTTCCACACTGTGTGTTGTTGCGTCCGTGGCATAGCCAAGCGCAACCTTTAAATTACCCGCGGACATGCCACCACTTTTATAAAGCAACATCACAATCCGCGTTTGAATTGGCGAAAGCGAAACATGGCGACCAAAAATCGAATCGATAATTTTCGTGCTATCCATTTCCGCGATGATTGCGGCCTTTAATCCAACCGGCGAAATCGGCAACCGCAGATTCAGTGCGTCCAGGTTTGCATCGCACAACACCGAATCGGCCGTAACCGTCGCCCCAAGTTCTGTGACAATCTGTTGCCACACGGGGTCAGATGAAAAAATTTTGATACCAGATAACATAGGTTTATGATAATATACGAAAATTCGACTGTCTATAAAAAAGGGAACCGACACGCGCGAACGCGTATCGGTTTTGGCTGTCGAGAGGCCCACATTTTGCCGTCATCCAATACGTTCAGGCCCAGGATTATCAATAAATTTGGTAAATTCCTGGATTGATGCACCGGTTGACGACAAAATCTTTGATATGCTGTTGGTGGACGGCCAGCGGGGTTGACCTTCCTTGGTCCAACGCTTGCTTTTGTTAAATGTTGTCGGGTCTAAACCACTGCACCGCGCAAGGCCCGAACAAGACATTCCGTGTTCCATTGCGAATCGCTCTATCGCGCGCCAAACATCATCATGTGTCATAATTTTTTCCCTTTTTTCATTAAATCTGGTTATATTTTACCCCGTTCGGCACCGGGTCGCAACAAGCACAATTTCCTAAGGTTTCCGGGGCTTTCAGCGGATTTTTAACCCAATTTTAGATACCCAAAAAAATTTTTTGACAAAAGGTATTGACAAATGGTTTTCGTTGTATTATATTTTCGTTTGTCAGAGAGGCAACAATCCCTGACCGAGCATGAAAATGTTCGTGGGGCCCAGAGATTCCAGACTCCCTCCTACATTCTCTCTCCTCTGGACTCTGGACCCCAGCAAAGTTTAGAACGGCTTATTTCTTTTTCTCCTTTCCTTCCTTTCAAAGCCGTTCGAAGAATACCGCCGGCAACGGCGGTGTTTCTTTTTTGTCATTTTTCAAACACAATGGCGATTTCCCAATGGTCACTGCCTACGAATTGATCGAATGCGGCGGTGGCGGTGATTTTATATCCGGCATCGGTCAATATTTTTGTATCGCGGCGCAAAGTTATTGGATTGCAAGAAACATAAATTACTTTCTTTACATTTGATTCGGCGATAAGTTTTGTTTGCGCCAATGCGCCGGCGCGCGGTGGGTCCATGATTATTACGTCGTATGTGTTTAGCATCTTTACCGACAACGGGTTTTTGAATAAATCGCGCTTTACGCCATTGCCGACAATATCAAATCCGTCTGCGTTCGCTTTGCTCACTCCGTCGCGACTTTGTCCGTCTGTGTTCGCCACAAATGTAAAATTGCCAAGGCCACAGAATAAATCCGCAACGCGCGCGTTTGGGTCAATGTGCGATGCCACAAATTCGCGCATCGCGGATTCGCTTTGTACGGTCGGTTGCAAAAAAGCGTTTGGTGGATATTCAACGGTGCGCCCCGCAAAACTTATTTTTGGTGTGGCGGTTTGCGTGACGACATTTCCGTTCCATGTCACGCGGACAAAGGGCATTTTCGCGATTGCATCTTTGAATTCGCGTGTGAAATATGGGACATCGGAATTTATCGACAAATCAATTCCATTATCGCACACCGTCACCAACGCCGAACCCGTTCCCACCCACGGCAACGCGGCCAATTTCGGTAAAACCGCGTTTATTTCGGGCAATAAATTTGGGCATCGGTCAACGCGAATTATATTTTTTGTTCCGCGTTCATAAAAACCGAAATTGCCACAGGAAAAGCAGAAATCCGCACGGCGCCGCGTGCCCGGCGTGGTCCAAAAAGGTTCGGTTGATAATTTCCAACCATCAATTTTTTTGATTTTTTCCGCACGGTAATTCGGTGATGCAAAATCATATACGCACCCGCCACAGATTGAAAATAATGGGCATGTCTTTATCACTTTATCCGCCCCACCCCACATCAGAAATTCACACGCGCGCCGGCACGAATCTGATTCGCATTGGGCGCCAGGTCGCGGAACCCATCAATTCCCGGCTTTAACATATACACATAACGATATCCGATATCCAGTGCGAACCGTTCACCAAGTTCAATTCCCAAACCTGCCATTACCGCAAATGATGCAACCGTATCGTTGTTAACGGTTACGTCTTCGCCACTGGTCCATGTTGCCCCAACACCCGCACCAACATATGGAATAAGTTTCTGTTTATAAAACATACGATAAAGGCTATCGATTCTTGCATCAACAATTGCATTCAAAAATGCCGTATTTGTGTTTATGGAAAATTCATTCCATTTTGCGCGCGTGTTAAAATAATCTGCCTCTATCCGGAAAGTATCAAGCAATCGTATACCAACCATCACGTCGAAGCCCGATGTGTTTTTACCATCGATGGTAACATTATCATCAGAAGTGTGATTTTGCCACATTGAAAAATCATACATACCCCCAACATAAAAACGATGTTTTGATGCGTACGCTTCACGTGTGGCATCATCACCCTGCCATGTTTTCTGAACCCGGTATGTAATTTCCGCATTTGCCATAAACGGCGCCATACAAAAAAGACAAACTAATAATTTTCTCATCAATCCACCCCCATCAGAAGTTCACACGAAATGTTGCCATAATATTGCTAATGCCATCGACACCGGCACGCGTTGTATTCCAACCAAACCCGTGTTCAATCAACATTTGATATTGGTAATAAACATCGATTCCAATCATATCAGTAATCATGAAATTTACACCAAATTCCGCCCTTGGGGCCGCCACAGTCAAACCACTTGCGCCATTGCCACCATTAAAATCGTACATACCCACGCCGGCACCGAACCCCATAAACGGAACAATTGTTCGCCGGTATGTAATATCACCATTTTGAACATAGCGACGCGCCAAATCAAAGTAAAGCATACCATTAAACATATTGTAGTACGCGGTTTCACCCGGCAAATCGGTAAACCGGAAACTGGAACGTTGAAATTCTATTTCGGTACGAACATACGAAGACATGTTCCAACCCAATCCGACCAGCAAATTCCAAGAATCTTTGGACGCATACTTTTCATCGCCAACGCGCGCCTTTTTCGTTGCAAATCCAAGGTTCATTCCGCCACCCATACGCATATACATTGACGTCGGAATAAAAAGACGGTAATCATTATCTTCATCATATTCCACCGGTCGATCATCATAAAAAACTTCGTGTCCCATTTCACCTGTGCCCGAAAAATCAACCGACGACGAAGTTTGATATACGGTGGTGTCAATATTATATCCGCCAACGTTATTATGCATACGAACAGGCCCCTGGGTTCGGATAAATGTGTTATATCCACTTGACTTATCAAGCCCGTTGCGGATTTCGCCAGTTAATTTTTTTGCATCGGCATTCGTATTAAAAAAACCAGCAACCGTTGCCAACAATAAATAAGATACTTTCTTCATTTGTTAATTCCATATTTTTATAACTGTGTATATTGTATCATAAAATCCGACTTGATTCCAGTATGATTTACGACTAAAATTAGACACATGAAAAAACAGATTGCAATTGTTGCCGGGGCATTGGATTTGCCGATTTTAACACGCGATGCGTTGCGGCGCCGTGGGTGGGATGTTTTTGTAATTGGACTTAAAAACTTTTATGATCCGCGGTTATGTCCTGATTTGGTTATCCGACTTGGTGGTGCGGGGCGTGCAATACATGCGGCACGCAGATTAGGAATAAAAAGGGTTATATTTGTTGGTGCAATTGGACATCCAAATCTTTCGGATTTACGGCCGGATTTGTGGACATTTTTCGCACTTTTCAAAATGTTAAAACATCAAAGGGGGTATGATTCTATGGCAGTTGCGTTAAATAAAATTATGACGGATGCGGGATTTGAAGTTATTGCGGCCCAAGATGTGGCCCCGGAACTAACTTTTGAACATGCGGGGGTGCTTACAAAAAAGAAGCCGGGACGCACAGACATGGCGAATATTGAACGGGCAATTGATGTTTCACATACCATTGGAACCGCGGATATCGGCGCGTCGGTTGTTGTTGACAAGCAGGTTATCGCGGTCGAGGCCGCCGAAGGAACAGCAAAAATGTTGCAACGTGTTGTTGAAATGCGAAAGGACCGTAAAAAAAGTGGCGGCGTTTTTGCAAAAATGACCAAGCCTGGGCAAGATCTGCACATTGATATCCCGGCGATTGGTGTTGACACGGTGAATGCGGTGGCGGACGCAAAATTACACGGCATTATAGTAAACACCAAGACTTGCTTTGTTGTACATCGTGATGAAGTTCTAAAGCGCGCAAATGAACGCGGAATTTTCATCATGGCCGTAGACGAATAATTAGTTGACAATACCATTATTTGGCGTAATAATACACACTTGTGGTACACAGGCCGTCCTTTGTGTCGGTGCAACGCAATGGTAAAACATATGCAATACGATAAATTAAAAGACAACATAACCAATATTGTGTTTCAGCCGTATTTTGCGGACGTGGATGATGCGCACAGAAAAATATGTGATGTGGCACCAATAACACCAATGGATGTGTGCTTTATCAAACAAAGTTTACAAAAACAGTTCGGTTTTACATTGGATTGTGACATTCCTAATGTTAGCGTAGACGATATTTGCGAGGCTGTTTATAAGCATTTGGATAAAAATTCGAAACCTTCACATAAATGGACCAGACGCGAAATCTTTTCCTATGTCCTTGCCAATCTTAGGCGTAAAGTTGGCCGTCGCGTTACAGCCGACGAATCACTTGATTCTTTAAGATTAAGCTTGGAAAAAACAGGAAACGATTTCGGCGAAACATTAAATCGCTTGTGGGGTGCTTTTGGTGAAAAGGTAAGCCCCGAAGTGTATCAAAGTTTTCGGGTTTATAATATTGCAAATCGGTTGACATATGATTTGGTTGCACAAGGTAAAGCCATAGATCCAAAGGTTGAATGTGCCGGAATGGACCCTTTTTGGGAACCTGTTTGGATTGTTTTATCTTTTGGTTGTTTAACGGCAATTTTAAAAAATGAATTTGAAATTTGGGCACCAACACAAAAAGCATCTAAGGAATTGGCACAAAAATTATCTGAGTTTAAATCTTATGACGAATTAGAAGAATTTGTCACCGCTGAACGCGTAAAGTCCAAAGTCGACAAAATTATAACCACCTATACCGGCAACTATGGCGAATTTAAAAAGCGTCCGAACATGGCCGATTTTATAATCTCTCCTAAAAACGCTTACGAAATAAAAGATAAAGTGCAAAGAGATTTTAATATAGTTGTGGATTACGATATCACCGGCACCCGGTTAAGTAAACTTTATGAACATGTTTACAAAAACGTCAAGGATTCACAAGAATTGCGGAATAGGCTTTTTGAAAATGTTCATATTGTATCGCAACCTATGTCCGAAGTTAAAGAGAAACCAACGGCCTGTGACAAGCAATTATTGACACGTAATGAAGTTTTTACCCAGGTTATTAATGCAATAAATTCTGCACTAAATCGTGAAGCCAGCGTTCAAACGTATGAGAGAGTTCACGATTTGCTTGCCACCGCAGAAAATCCCGAAAATCTAAAAAGGAAATTTAGAGATTTGGAAAGACGTTTTGATATCAAAATAAGGTTAAGCAGTGAAAAACTTACTGTTTATAACATTTGTTCTTCGGCATACAAATCATTGACAGGAAAAGGATTGGCCGAAGATTCGCGTATCACAATTGCCGAAATGAACCCTTTGTGGGGCGCCATTAACAAGGCAATATCTTATTTTGTATACCTTAGAAGTGTTTTGGAAAACGAATGTGGCGTCAAAGTTTCTGTTTATCATTTATCAAACTGTCGAACATATGACGAATACAAACAGTTAATCATTGCGGCCCCCAAAAAACAAAAGAGCAAATAAAAAGGAAAAATATGTTTAACTTAACAAGATATAATCAAATTAGTAATATATTCTACGAATATCCAAATTTGTTACCACGGATTATTGAAAGTTCGGACGGTAGCGTGTACAAACTAAAAACCAACATCCATAATGTATACGATGTTCGTTTAAAAGTGTGCGAATTAAAAAAAGCGATGCGATCACCCGCAGATTTGGCGGATTTGATTGCGGATGCGTATGCAAAAAAAGCAAAACACAAAATCGAATTAACCGAAAAACAGATTTAAAAAACACCGGAATATTCCGGTGTTTTTTGGATATAAATTCAAGATTATTTTTTCTGAATATCAACAACCTTTACCTTAAAGACGACGTCTTTGCCGGCAAGACTTGGAACATATGCTTCAGGGAAAGTGATATTCAAGTCACGTTCTTCACCCTTTTTCGCGCCAATCAACTGTTCTTCAAAACCCGGAACAAATTGGCCACTGCCCAAAACCAACGGATATGATTCCGCGGTTCCACCTTCGAATGCGACACCGTCAAGGTAACCCGCAAAATCAATGATAACCGTATCACCATTTTGTGCGGTTACATCACCCGCATCACATCCCGCACAAACCAAAGCACCACAAAGGCCGAATACACCAAGCATTTTTTTCATTTTTTTTCCTTTTTGTTTTTATGTTTGTTTTGTTTGTTTTGTTTGTTTTAGTTGTTGTAAACACATCTGAACCCGTATTCACGCATTGTTGCGCCTTCGGCTTCGACCCTATAGTCAAAGAAAGGCGTCGGACGCATCGATTCGAACGAAGGCCGATCATAAACCAAAACTATGCTATCGGCATTACGTCCACAAACACGTTTCATTTCATAATCGGCAACACGCGACAGGACACTGCGAATATCACCATCGATATCCATGCCATCCGCATTCTGTATCAGACGCAAACGCATTTCGCGCATATCAGTATTCCCAAGCAAGATTTGAACCCGAACCATCGCACCACGATATTCTTGCCACCGTGTTTCCATGCGGGAAGTATTCCACCGTGTTTCCATTTCATCAAGTTCCCTATCGGTCTTTGGACGGTAAGAATCAATTCCGGCATATTCATTATCTGACTGCATAAAAGTGCTTGTGCGTTCGTTATAGTACGGCGCATCTTCACCACCATTTGCAAAGTCACGACGGTTATAATCACCGGAGCACCCCGCCAATCCAAGGGTTCCGGCCAAAATAGCAAAAAATATTTTTTTCATTTCCTTCTCTCTTTTTTTTAATTCTAGCAAATAAACTTTTTTGATTCAAGTGGCGATTTATGATAAAATGAATTTGATGACGAATGTTGTATTAGAATCTTTATTAAAACCTATATCGGAATTTTATCGACCGTCCTTTGTCGAAGAAATTGCGATAAACCACGCCGGCGAAGTGTGGATGCGCCTGCATGGCGCGCGCGTACCATGGGTTGCGTATGATGCCCCGGTGCTTAGCAAGCAATACCTGGTTGACCTTATTCATACAATTGCGAATATTTATGAACGGCCGTTTGACCCGATTCATGGAATCCCTGTTGTTTATGCGACTTTGCCCGGAAATCATCGTTTTAGTGCGATTGCAGGTCCAAATGTACAATATGATGAACGCGATATAACCGGTGGTGTGGCACTGAATATTCGCGGCGAAGGCGTTGCGGAGACATCGTTTGGCGAATATCACCTGGAACGTGGCAAGAAATTGATGAAGGTGAAACCGCGTCAAACGAATCGGCCTGATGACCCATACGACCGATTGATGTCTGCAATAAATGACGGCAGTCCGATTCTGATAAGTGGCGCGACCGCGACCGGAAAGACGACTTTCCTTAATCACATGCTGACACTGATTGACCAAAACAGCCGTGTGATTACTGTCGAAGATGCACGCGAAGTTCGCGTTCCACAGAAAAATCACGTGCACTTTGTCCTTTCGCGAACAGAACAAACAAACGATTTTAATTATGCACGCTTACTCGACTTGGTTGTGCGTATGACACCAGACGTTATTATTGGTGGCGAAATATCAACGGACAACGCATCGGTTCTTTGGGAAATGCTTGGGACCGGGCATGAACATTTCTATACGACGATTCACGCGGAAAGTGCCGAAGCCGCCTATGCCGCGTTCGCCGATAGAATTTTGCACACACAACCCGCATATAATCGCACGGATTTGATTGCGGAAATGAAAAAGAAAATCCGCGTTGTGCAACTGTCGCGCGACGGATCACTACGCGCCGTGACCGAGGTAGTTTAGATAACAAACAAAAGGAAGAAAAAATGTCTGATATTTTACAAGAAATACGAAGTCAACTTGAACAAAAAGGATCTTTGGGGCAACGACTTGCAGAAATTGAAAAACGAATCAATGAAATCCCAGAGGCCGACCCAAGATATAGATACGAATTAAATTTGCTTTATAAGGAACGGGATATTATCTATGAAATGATAGCAGAATCAAACGGGGGGCGCAGGTCGCAATACACCCCCGATATGCCCGATCACGAAGAAAGACTTGTTGCGAAAATCGAGGCACAGCAAGCAGAAAGAGCCGCAAAAAAAGCTGAATTAGCAAACAAGATTGATGCATTCAAAAGTAAAATACAAAATAACACCAAGCGTTCGATTGAGAATTTTAACAATGGCGTAAAAAATGTTATACGCATATTCGGTTTTCAACGCCGCACACCACAAAAGTTGGGATACGAAAAATAATTTACCGCGCAGAACGCGCGGTTTTTCTTTACATAAAATTCATTGGATTTACGTCGATTTTGATTCGGATGTTTGCCGGGATATTCATGTGCGACAACCATTTTTTCACAATCGGTTGCAGGTATGCGCGCGCGTCGCCCGCAATTAAAAAGCGCATGCGGTAAAACCCGCGAACCTGATACATTTGTGCGACAATCGGACCCATTATGCGCGCGCCGTTCACGTTCGGCCTTTGCGCCGCAAGTTTTTCGCAGAATTTTTTGAGTAACGATTCATTTTTTGATTCGACGATTATCGCAATCAGTTGCCCAAACGGGGGCATTTTTGCCGCACGGCGCACGGCCATATCGCCGTGCAAAAATTCATCACGATTGCCGGCGCAAATCGCGGTCAGAACAGAATTTGTCGGTTGATATGTTTGTAATAAAACACGCCCCGGAACTTTGCCACGACCGGCGCGACCCGCGACTTGGAATAACTGTTGAAATGTGTGTTCCGCCGCGCGAAAATCCGTTCCAAACAGGCCCATATCGCTATCGACCACACCGACCAGTGTTAGGTTCGGGAAATGATGTCCCTTGGCCAAAATTTGTGTTCCGATAATAATGTCCAATTCACCCGATTCCATTTTTTCAACGAGTCTTTCCAGAGCCCCACGCGACATCATTGTATCACTGGACACCAATGCGGTTTTCGCGCCGGGGAATCGGGCGGCGACCTCCTCTTCTATCTTTTCAAGGCCCGCGCCACGCATGGAAACCGCGTCACCGCATTCGGGGCATTTATCGGGCAATGTTTTTGTTCGTCCGCAAATATGGCACAGCAATTTTCCCAACTTTTTGTGGTATGTCATACCAACCGAACATTCGGGGCATGTCGCGACCCAGCCGCATTTTTTACACTGGGTAATCGGGGCAAAGCCGCGCCGATTTATAAACAACATAACCTGCCTGTGATTTGCGATTGTTTCGCGGATTGCATCACACAGAATTGGTGATAATGCACCGGTGCGTGTTTCATCATTTATCTTGTATTCTTCTGGTCGATGTTCACGCAAATCGATTGTTTCAATCTTTGGCAGTTCCGCACCGCCATAGCGCGATTTTAAGATATGATGACCGTAACGCCCAATTTCAACATTATTCATCGTTTCTTCGGACGGTGTCGCACTGGCCAGCACAACCGGAATTTTTTCAAGTTTTGCGCGCAAGATAGCCATATCGCGACCGTGATAATTTCCCATATCTTCCTGTTTATATGAAGAATCATGTTCTTCATCAATTATAATCAGGCCCAAGTCTTGCCATGGCAAAAACAGCGCACTGCGCGTGCCGATAACTATTTTAATTTCACCAGTTAACACCCCACGCCAAATATCACGCCGACGCGCCGCGGTTAAATTACTGTGCCATACAATGGGCGGTGCGCCAAAGCGCGATTCAAACCTTTTTATAAATTGTGTGGTAAGTGCGATTTCCGGCATCATTAGCAATACCGAACGCCCTGCACTATATGCGCGCCATACAGAATCAAAATATACCTGGGTTTTACCACTGCCCGTAATACCATCTATCAAATTTACTGAAAAGCCGCCACGTACAATATCATGGCCTATGCTATCGGCGGCGGCACGTTGTTCAGGGTTTAGTTCTATGTTGCCTTTGTCGGTGTATTCATAGTTAAAACTTTTGGTGCGGTGTCGCGTTGATATGGGAACCAGCATTTCGCGCGCGATCATAGTTTTGACAACCGACGGCCCAACACGCGCAATATTTTGAATATCGGTTACCGACATTGGTTCATTGTTGTTTATCTGAAACGCGTCCAGAACCATTTGACGACTTTCGGTCATTTTGGCATTTTTGAATTCAAAATTATACGCATAAAGTTGTTCGGTCTTTGGTTCATTAAATGCGTCCGGCACATTCAAAATCAATCGCAGCACCGCACCCGGCGCCATCAGCGTCCATTCGGACATTTTTTGAATCCACTGTAATGCCGCGACCGGCAATTTATATGGCAAAACTGCACTAACATTTTTTATTTTTTCTTGGGACAAATCACTATCACCGATACCGTAAACAATACCAATGTACGGGTGGTTCATAACACTGCACCGGACAAATGTCCCTATTTCCGCATCAGCCGTCAGGCGGTAATCGTACCCATGATTTACCACATTCGGAACAAGAACTTTTACAATCGTGCCTTTATTAAACATATGAATAAAATACTTGTTTTTTTCCTTGGTTTCAATAGTATTTAACAAAACATTTTCAAAAGGAAAAATTATGTTGATGTATGTGTTTGCGGTTTGTGATTTCCTGTGCCGGTTCATCCCGGTTCGTCGTTGGCGTGTGTATATGCGACGCGTAAAGTTATTTGATTGGTATCGGAAATATAATGCACTAAAACGCGCTTTCCCAAAGTTGGACTTTTACGATGTTAAAATGATAAAGGGCGATTGGAACATCGGGTTTATTGTTGAAAATAAATATGTGTTTAAAGTTAGAAAGCATAATGACATTGCGGTTCCCCAAGATAAAATTATTCGAAAAAAGCGTATTACTGATGCAATTGCGCCGTTTTCACCGATACGCGTTTTATCCATCCGAATTGTTCAGGCAGGTGAATATATTTTTTATAAATACTCATTTATTCCCGGGGAAAAATTGAATTTAATTGATGTAAAAAAGATAACGAAAAATCGCGAAAAGCTGGCCAAACAAATCGCAAATTTTATATACAAAATTCACAATTCCCGGCCCGTTGGTATTGATGATTTAAAAACCGGTGATGGCGATGGATGGAATCATAACGACCTTTGCAATAACATAATTGTTGACCCCGCAACCATGGATATTGTTGGAATCATTGATTGGGGACGTGCCGGATGGGGAAAATTAGAAACAGAATTGGCAAACACAACAGTATCTTCACACAAAATGCGCGAATCTGGTTTGGATAAAATTATTCGCGAAGAATACGCAAAGTTGGTTGAAAAAGCAAAGCGGCTTGACAAAACAAATTAATAGTATTATAATCACTCTGTGAAAACCACGGAGGTAAAAAATGGGTTTTGATTCAAATGCCAAAGAATGTCTTGAAAAAGAAAAAGATGCTTTTACGCTTTTCATGGCTGAAGTTTTACATGATGCTCACTATATAAAACTTGTTCCACCGGTTAGTGTGGTCCGCGAAACATGGAGAGATTCGGCACCTTTTACACAAGAATTGAATAATTTGGTAATATATAAATCCAAAATGTTTATTCGTATGTGTTCAAATACCGATTTGGAATTTTTGCGTGGACTTGCAAATTGGATTGCGAAATATATTGCACAATATACACAACACAGTCCTAAATATAGCGCGATTTATAATCCAAATACAAATGACGCGTGGCAAGCGGCACGTGCCGATTTACAGGCAATTTTGTTCGATGATTTCGATTACATTCAAAAACTTGCGATTAAAAAACAAGCTAATGTAGAAAAAAATAAACGCACCAAGGAAAATTATCATCGCCGGCGTAGAATTGCCGAAGGACTTGGTGATGGATTTGTTTTTAGGGCGACCGCAAATGGCGAAGGTTTTGTTCCGCATACAACCCAAAAAGGCAAAAAAACTATTGTTCCTGATGATGTGGCAACTGTACGCGCGGATTTAACACGACTTTATCAACGTGGCAAAGGTTCACACTAAATCAAAATCGTTATCGTTTGGTATATGATCTATTGTAATATCGGGCGTAAATTGTGTTTTGAACCACGTTCTTTGCCGTTTTGCATATTGGTTTGTTTTCGTTATCCAATTTTCGATTGCCGCATCGCGCGTTATTTCTCCGGTTATATAATTGCACAATTGCACCGCACCAATAGCACGGTTTGGATTGAAATTATTTTCAACGATGTATTTGGCCTCATCAATTGCGCCACCCGACAACATCATTGGAATGCGCCCCCTAATGCGTTCATGCAGAATATTTAATGGCGGATTTATAAGAATTTTAAACGGGGTTGGCGTAATCGCGCCCGTGCGCGGTTCATTCCACCATTCGGTTATTTGATGACCGGTTTGCAAAAAAACTTCTAGTGCCCTTGCCACGCGTTGCGAATCCGTTACACCCGTGGTCGCGACCATCACACGTGCTGCATTCAAATCTTTCGTGACCATTGCACGCGCACGCGCACGATTTTCCGGTGATATTTCCGGAATTTCGGCGATTCCGTTTACCAATCCATTTATATAATATCCCGTTCCACCAACGAAAATTGGGACATAGCCATCCACCTGCACCGCGTCATATTCGCGCCGCGCAAGTTCGATATAATCCGCAACACTTATTTGTTCGGAAAGCGGTAAAATCGAAAAAAGCCGATACGGAACGCCATCAATCTCGTCCGCAAGCGGTCGACCGGCAAATGGACTTGCCGATATGTTTTCAATGCCGCGATAGATTTGTACACTGTCACAATTTATTATTGCGCCATGAACACGCTTTGCCAATTTGTGTGCAAAGTCAGATTTGCCCGATGCGGTCGGGCCGGCGATAATATATGCGTTTTTCGTATTCATCGGCCCGATTATACCGCACGATTTTGTAAATTCAAGGCCTGCAAAAATTCAGATTGGATTTTTTGGCAAATGGTGCTATGATAGGTCGGCATTAAACAAAATAAAGGAAGGTATATTATGTCAAAAAAAGTAAAAGTTGCGATAAATGGCTTTGGTCGCATTGGGCGTTTGGTTTTGCGTGCGGCGTTGGAATCAGGGCGCGATGACATTGAATTTGTCGCGGTGAATGATTTGGCCCCTGCGGAACAAAACGCGTATTTGTTACAGCATGATTCTGTGCATGGCAAATTGCCGATGGATGTTAAATTGGATGGCGACACAATAATCGTTGGTGGCCAACATATCAAGTGTCTTGCCGAAAAAGATCCAACAAAATTGCCGTGGGGCAAAATGGGGGTTGATATTGTTATGGAATGCACGGGGTTGTTCACCGCGGCGGACAAGGCACGTGTTCATATCGATTGTGGTGCCCGGCGTGTTTTGGTTTCGGCACCGTCCGCAGGTGCGGATAAAACGATTGTGTTCGGCGTAAACCAAGATACATTGACCAAGGATGACATCATTGTATCAAACGCATCTTGTACAACGAACTGCCTTGCGCCTGTGGCAAAGGTTTTAAATGAAAAATTTGGTATTGTATCCGGGTGGATGACGACCGTTCATGCATATACTGGCGATCAACAATTATTGGATAAAAATCACAAAGATTTTCGGCGTGCACGTGCGGCGGCCATGTCTATGATTCCGACCAGTACCGGCGCCGCCAAAGCGATTGGATTGGTATTACCAGAATTGGCGGGGAAATTGGATGGGATTGCCATTCGCGTTCCGACGCCCGATGTTTCGGTTGTCGAATTGGTTGTGAACACATCGAAAAATGTGACGGTCGATGAAGTAAACAATGCGATGCGTGCGGCGGAATCAAAAACGTTTGGATATAATGAATTGCCGTTGGTTTCAATCGATTTTACGCATGATGCACACAGTTCTGTGTTTGATTCAACACAAACGCATGTTGTGGACGGCAAATTGGTTCATGTCACCGCGTGGTATGATAATGAGTGGGGATTTTCAAATCGCATGAGTGATACCGCCGTTGCGATGGGCAAATTGCTTTAAATGCTTAGAAAATCGCCGCAATTGCGGCGATTTTTATTGAAAATCTAATTTTTTATGGTATACCTGGGTCCATAAAAAGGATAAACATGAAAAAAGATTTTTTTAAACGTCAAGGTTGGCATAGTGTAATGGTAAGCGCCGCTATTGTTTCAATTGTGTTGTCTATGATTTTTATTACAAATCACTATAATAATCGTAAAAAAGCGGTTCGTAAAATTTCTGATTGCAAATTCAAATTACGTAAAAACGCCGACGCGCGGCGCACTTATATGGCAACGGCATCTGAATTTACCCAGCGGGCCCGTTTACATAAAGTTATCGATTCTTTGAATTTTGTAAATGACACTATGTTGGATAATGCCATGGCACGATACTATGATCGTATTGATAGCCAGCATATTTTGCGAAATTTTTTTTACAAAGAACAAATCAAGGAATTGAATCAGATTATTGATAAACGTATTATTGAACTTGATATAGAAGGCACCGAAATTTATCAATATGTTATGGGGAATATGCCGTTGAACGAAAAAACGCCACTTGCGGTATTTGAAACAATTGTGCGTATACTTGGTTTTTCGTCTACTGATTTTGAAAATACCGGTGTGATATTTGATAATGGATATATATTTATGTTCACACTTAGTAGACCCCAGGCTAATTTTTTAAGATACCTTGATGAATGCGAACATATCAGAGTTAATGGTGACGGGCCGAATTTTGAAATTCCGGAATTGAAAGAAATACAGGGTATGTATGTAAAAAACAAAAAATTGGTTTCACGTCTTGATGGAATTGTCCAATATGATGATTCCATTGCGCGTGGTAATTTGGCACAATTTGATACAATTCAAAATCAGTTAAAACGGGAAATGGTAAAATATCAGAATAAGTTAAAATAATAAATACGGATCATGTTAATAGGCATGAAGTGAAAAACTTTTGAAAAGGTGTTAAAATGTTACGTCCATCTTTGCGAAAACCAAATCAAATGCGCCCAGTTTCAATGGAAACCGCAATAAATAAATGGGCCGAAGGTTCATGTTTGATAAAAATTGGCGGGACACATGTTGTTTGCACCGCGTCGGTTGATTTTAACCAGCCGACATGGAAACGTATGCAACATAAAACCGGTGGGTGGGTAACGGCGGACTATTCAATGTTGCCGCGCGCAACGGATGTGCGCAAATCGCGTGAATCATTGATGAATGATAAACGCAGCATGGAAATTTCGCGCATGATTGGTCGTGCCCTGCGTAGTGTCGTTGATATGGAAACACTTGGGAAAAACACAATCTATATTGATTGTGATGTGATTCAGGCGGACGGTGGAACGCGCTGTGCCGCGATAACCGGCGCCTTTGTCGCGATGAGTTTGGCGGTACGGTGGATGATGGAAAATGAACGTTTGTCTGAAAATCCAATTCGTGAACATGTTGCGGCGGTCAGTGCGGGCCTTTGGAACAATGAACTGATTTTGGATTTGGATTACGCCGAAGATTGCAATGCCGAAATGGATGCGAATTTTGTTGTTGCCGAAGACGGGCGGTTCATAGAGGTTCAATCCACCGGAGAACAACATCCGTTTGATAAATCACAACTTGGTGAAATAATGGATATGGCGACCGAAGGTGCAAAAAAACTTATCGAATTACAAAAGAAAGTTCTGGAATAAAAAATTATTTTTGCTGGTTCAAAATATCATCAGACTTTATATATTCCGGCGTATCATGTGGAAGTTTCGTTTTTGCGCGACGCGCGTATTCTTTTGCCTTGGCCGGTTGTTTTTGCATTGTATAAAATTCCGCCATTGCCCAGTCGGCACGACCATCCTCGTCACCAAATGCACGCGCCAAAACCCAGTATGCAAGTGGTTTAGGTTCCACCAAAATAGTATGCCGACAAAGTTCAATCGCATGTGCGCGGTCATCATCCGTTCCACGTTCCGACAATACCAACGCAAGCGCGGTTTCAATTTGTGGCGAATTCTTTCGTAAACTTATTGCATGTTCGTATGCATCAATGCTGTCATCATAATGACCAAATTGATATTCAATATCGCCAAGCAATTCATAAAAATATGGATTTTTTGGTTGCCGTGCAATCAGTGTTCGTGTGCCTGTGGCCGCGCCCGCCAAGTTTCCACCACGCATGTTTGCAATCGCGCGTGCATAAATTGCCGCATCTGATTTGTCCGAATATGGATATAGTGTTTTAATACGCGCAGAATCATCAAGATATCCAACCAACTTTGCGCGTACCAAATTATATTTTTCAATTACCGTCACATCATCGTCTTTGAATTTTTTATCTTTAATTTTTTTATCACCCAATTTTTCACGGACGTTTTTTAACCTTTCTGCGGTAACGGGATGATTGATAGAATTTTTATTCACACGCGATTCAATTGGCGATGTCATTTCATTCATCTGGGTAAAAATTTCAACAAACCCATTTGGATTATATCCCGCGTCCACCATAAGGTTGAACCCCAAATCATCGGCAATGCGTTCCTCGTCACGCGAAAAAGACATTAACGATTGTCGTGCAATTCCAGTTGCACCCGCCATCACACCCGCACCAAGCGATGGGGACCCACCAAGCACCATAAGTCCAACACCCAACGCCTGAATAATCATGGCGCGCCGCATTTCCGTTTCCATCTGTGCCGAAAGTTGTGCCATATGCCCACCCAGTGTGTGCCCCAATTCGTGTGCAACAACCGCACGCAACGCATTTGGTGTTGTTACGCGTTTAAGAAGTCCGGTGTAAATATAAATGTCTTCGCCACCAATCACAAATGCATTGAAACTGTCATCATCAACAAGGTAAATATGCATACGGTTTGGTGAAAGTTTTGCCGCCACGGCAAGTGGCGTAACAAGTTCGGTTAATACTGATTCAACCTCGGTATCATTTATAAGTGATTCCGCACGTGCGGGCACCGCAAATAAAATTGCAAAAATTATCGCAAAAATTTTTTTCATCATACACCTATCTTTAATGTTCGATCAAATATAAACATTAAATCATTTACCCACGGTTCAACCTTAACCATATCAGATGTTGCGCGTGCCGCCAATTTGAACAAATCCCTGTGATCACGATAATCAACAAAATGATAATTTATCCATCCCGATTGCCGCGTACCAAGTAATTCGCCAACACCACGCATCATCAAATCTTGTTCCGCAATTACAAATCCATCATCCGTTTCTGTTAAAACATCAAGTCGCCGAATTCCATCGGGTGAAACATTATCACTATAAAGTAAAATACAGAACGATTGTTCCGACCCGCGTCCAACACGACCACGCAATTGATGCAATGCCGCCAATCCAAACCGTTCCGCATTTTCAATTACAATTATTGTTGCATCGGGAACATCGATTCCAACCTCTATGACCGTTGTTGCAACAAGAATTTTTATGTCGGATCCGGGACGCGCAAATTCCGCCATAACCTTGTCACGTTCATCTTTTGCCATTTGACCGTGCACCAATCCGACACATGTAAAAACCTTTTGCAATTCATCATAACGATGCTCTGCGGCGGTTGCATCTGAATCCTCGGATTCTACAACCAACGGGCAAATCCAAAAAACCTTTGCACCGCCAACCACCTGAACGCGCAAGCGATCAATTAACGCATCAATACGCGAAATTGGCAACTTGGTCGTCTTTATCGGCACGCGGCCGGCGGGCTTTTCATTTATAATCGAAACATCCATATCGCCATAAATCGTCATGGACAGTGTTCGTGGTATCGGTGTCGCGGATAACGCCAATACATCAGGATTTTTACCCTTTGCGCGCAGTGCCTCACGCTGGGCCACACCAAAGCGGTGTTGTTCATCGATTATGACCAATCCCAAATCTTTATATTCCACATCATCGGAAAAAAGTGCATGTGTTCCAACAACCAAACGCGTACGTCCAGAACGCAAAGAAACCAATTTTTCGCGACGCGCGGCACCCTTGTCACGGCCGGTCAATATATCACACACCAAACCCAATTTATCACACAATGGTTTTAGTTTTGCATAGTGTTGCCCGGCCAATGTATCCGTCGGGGCAAGCAACGCCGTCTGTGCGCCGAACTCTGCCATCATAACCACCCCCGCCATCGCAACCATTGTTTTACCACAACCAACATCCCCCTGGACAAGGCGCATCATCGGAAAATCGCCGGACATATCATGCGCGATTTCATCGATTGCGCGTTTTTGTGCGCCCGTCAAATCGAATGGCAGTGATTCATAGAACCGCGGCAACAAATCATATTTTTTTGCGCGTGGCGTTCGCCGGTGCCGTTCATCCTTGCGCGTGCGACGATTTGCGGCAATTGCAACCTGGTGCGCCAATAATTCAAAATACGCCAACTTTACGATTATATCCGACATAGATTTTAGTTCGTCGTTACTTTGCGCATAGTGTGCGCCGCGCAGTGCATCAAAAAATTCCACCAAGTGTTCATCTGCACCATCAAGTTTATCGGGTAACACGGCAAAAATTTGGTCACGAATGTTTGCAAATGTTTTTTGCGTGATACCTTCGCCCGCGCGATAAATTGCCTGAATCTTTGGGATTTTATCGGCATTTTGAACTTCTTCGATAAATTCGGGGTGATTGATTGTCGGCGTGGTGGATTGTTCCAATTTGCCGCTTATCATGCGCCATTCACCAATCGGTAATTTTTTCAGCCAATAATCAAGAAAATTCGAATTAAAAAATTGAATAATAACCGTTTGACCAACCTTGTCTACACAGGTTATGCGTGTTGGACTGCGCCGGCGCCCAAAGGCACGCCCGATTTTATGCGACTTTACCCGCACCATGGTCGTAACGATTTCGCCCGGCATCGCGGTTGCAACACTGTCGATAATACCGCGTTCCTTGACATAAACGGGTATATGCAGTAAAAAATCCAAAATCCGCCGATTGCCCAATAAATCAAAGAACCGCGCCGCCAACACCGGCCCAACCCCGCGAATAAATTGCAGGTCTGTCGTCAAAAAATCAAACAATTCTTTTTTCATATATTGCAAAAATACAAAAAACCATGCCATTATGGCAAGCAGAAAAAGACTTGCAAAAAATTTACGCAATTTGTATCCTGGGGGGCGAAAGGGGTGGTTATGAAAAGAGTAATTATAATAGCAATCTTAGCGATTTTAGGAATAGTTGGATATTTCCTTGTATCGTCAACCAGGCATAAACAAAATATGACGGACCAACAAATTATTGAAAAGTTAGACACAGTGCTGAGACGTGTGGATGATTTTTTCATTTTTGCTGATGTTGTGCCCGAAAATTACAAACAAATGAAAACACAAGCAAATAGTGATGACGAGTTCTTTTATCGTAATTTATGGTTGCATGATGCAGAACATCAAATAAAACCAAATCAGAATATGTTTTCTTTTTCCGCTGATGAAATAGATAAATATAAAATTCCATCATATGTGGTCGGATGTTCGGGACGTGCCAATTTATTCGCCAAATATGCCAAAGAGGCGGGTATAAAAGATGTTTATATTGTTGTTAGTGTCTATATTCCTGATATTGGCAAACAGCAAATGAACGGTCATCAAATTGTTGCAGTAAAGATGTCACATGGCTTGCAATTGCTGGACCCTGCAAACGGTGCCTATAATTTCAATCGTGCAAAGGTGGATGGAAATTGTAAAGTAAATGAAATAATAGATGCAACATCAGACGGCAAAAAAGAATACAAAATTGCCGCTATTATGACACAAGAAGAGCACGAAAAACTAACATCCCTTGAAAAATTGATGGATGTTTATAATCGTGTTTTGAAATGATTAAAAAAGTCAAACAATTCTTTCTTCATATATTGTAAAAATACAAAATTTACCAACCCAAAGGCAAGGGGAAAAAGACTTGCAAAAAATTTGCGCAATTTGTATCCTGGGGTGCGAAAGGGGGTAATAATGAAAAAGCAAACCATCGCAACAATCGCAACCGCCGGTGTGGTCGCCGGGGCAATTGGAATTCATGCCGTCACCGCATCGAACGATGTGCCGGTTGTATATTTTACGCGTGATATTTCGCCCGCGGGATTGGTTCGTGCATATGATGCATTGAATTGGAAACCGTCCGGCAAGGTCGGGATAAAAATGAGTACCGGCGAATCCGCCAAAACAAATTATCTGCGGCCGGAATTGATAAAGGAATTGGTTAAAAAGGTTGACGGCACAATCGTTGAATGCAACACCGCGTACGCCGGCAATCGTAATGATACGGAATCACATTGGACGGCAATACGCGAACGTGGATTCTTGGACGTCGCGCCGGTTGATATTATGGACGAAGAAGGTTCTATGACTTTGCCGGTTACGGACGGGAACAGATTGACCGAAAACTATGTCGGAACGCATTTTGCGAATTATCCGTCGTATATTGTCCTGTCGCATTTCAAGGGACATCAAATGGCGGGCTTTGGTGGCGCATTGAAAAACATTTCTATTGGTTTTGCATCATCCATGGGCAAGGCATGGATTCACAGTGGCGGCACATCCAAAGATAATCCGTGGGGTGGTGAACAAGACGCATTTTTGGAATCCATGGCGGATGCGGCGCGTGCGGTGACGGACTATGTCGGGCGTGACAATATGGTCTATATCAATGTGCTGAACCGCATAAGTATCGATTGTGATTGCAACGCGAATCCCGCGGAACCGGATATTCACGATATCGGAATTTTGGTGTCGCGTGACCCGGTCGCCATTGACCAGGCCGGCATTGACATGGTGTCGGTCGCCGACGGCAATAAAAAACTGATGGAACGTATCGCCGATAGACATGGATTACATACATTGGAATCCGCCGAAAAAATCGGTGTTGGTTCCCGCAAATATAAACTGGTCGATTTGGATAACAAATAAAGGAGAAAAAAATGAAAAAAGTATTATTTATTTTGGCAATAATCATCGTGATTGTTGGAATCTTTTTGGTCCTGCGCCCGCGCGTTTCCGCAACAGAAGGTGCAACGGACGGTGGCAAAATTTTGGTTGCGTATTTTAGTGCAACCGGAAATACCAAGGGGGTGGCGGAAAAATTGGCCGATGCAACCGGGGCCGATTTATTTGAAATAACCCCCGAACAATTATATACAGACGAAGATTTGAATTGGCAAAATGACCAAAGCCGTTCTTCGATTGAAATGGCGAACAAGTATTCACGCCCGACAATCGCATCAAAAATTGAAAATATCGCACAATATAATGTGGTGTTTGTTGGTTTTCCAATTTGGTGGGGGCGCGAACCATCGATAATTGATACTTTTGTGGAAAGTTATGATTTTGCCGGCAAAATAATCGTTCCATTTGCAACATCCGGCACCAGTGGCATCGGCGATTCAGGTGCAAATATACAATCACTTGTGCCGAACGCACATGTACGCGGTGGCGAAAGATTCCCGGTTGATGTTTCCGTGTCGGAATTAAAAACCTGGGCTGACGAACAAATGTAAAAAACGGACCGCCAAATTGGCGGTCTGATTTTTTTTACGATGCACACGGCACATAAAGTGCGGATGACCGGATTGCACATCCCAACACTTCGTGTTGGGGCCCTTCCACTCGTAAGACTCGAACTTCATTTCATTCGTTCTCGTCAACTATCGTGCCGAACCTCCGGTTCTCATCCGATCCGTCCAGAGAATTTAAAAATGCCCCATTTGGGGCATTTTTGAATTCTGGGGCGGATGACCGGATTCGAACCGGCGACATTCGGTACCACAAACCGACGCTCTAACCAGCTGAGCTACATCCGCCATGTGCGAAAAGCACTCTATCATTAAAAAAACCGGTTTTCAAGATTTTTCTTTACATTCGCCAAAACGGTACATAATGCCACTAAATCGAAAAAAGGACACATTATGGAACAACTTATTAATATGTATGCCGCGTTGCAAAAATATCCCGTTGCTGTGTCATATCCCGATGGGCAAATAAGCTCTGGCGATTTTAATCGTGCGGATGGATACGACCATGATTTTGTGACTATCTATGAATTTGACCCATACAAATGGCGCATTGATGAACGATGATGAAATCCAAGGAACAATTGCCCAATTGGACGATATCAAAAAGCGTTTGTTACTAACCCAAAATATAAATTATTCGGAAAAATCGAAATAAAACACGCCCCAAACGGGGCGTTTATTATCATTTGAAATATTCTTCAGGTTGGCGCCGATAAACACGTTTTAATTTATTGGTATCAACTTTTTCTGGGTTTTCTTTATCACTACGCCGCCGTTTTAAAAGTGTCTCAATAGTGTCGCTTGCGGCATCAAACCTTTGTTTGCTTGCGCGTGCCGTTAAACGTGCCTTTTGCTTGGCATCCACAGCCACCCTTTCTGTAAATTCCAAAATATCGTTAATATTGTCTTGCAATTCACTTTTTTGTTCTTCCTGGTTCAAAATAAGCTGTTCATGCTGCTTCAAAAGCTTTATAAGTTCGGTCTTATTCATTTCAGATTGTCTGTTATACAATGCAGCCACTTGATCAAGCAGCTTCGTCAATTTATCAATTGAAACGGTCGGGGTATAGCCGCGTGCAAAACCAATTAGACGTTCCGTTTCCTGGCAAATACCGGCATGTAACACATGGGACAATTCGTGCGAATCAGGTGCTTCCAATATTTTTGTTAAATCATCCAAAATTTTTATTGTGGTCAAATTATCCCCGAAACAACCGCGTACAATTGGTAAGTACTCCTGTAATTCTTGAATTGCTTCAAATGCAGGATTGATCATTATATTTTTATCTGGCATATTTTGCTCCTTCCTTTATCACGCCTGACATTATACCACAAAAAAACACTATATTACAAACAAAAACCGTCGCAATCGCGACGGTTTTTTATTATTTCTTTAATCTTACGATTTTCTTTAATTTCTTTAATCCCTTGGCCATGTCGCTTTCTTCGGCGGGTTTGACTTCCCCGGCCACCAGTTCCGAACAGCAATGTGGGCATTTTGTCGCGGTTATATCAACCGTTTGTTTGCAATACGGACACGCGCGTGTTGTGACGGCCTTTTTGCTTTTCATTTTGTTCACTGTCCGCACAATAAGGAATGCCGCAAACATCGTGATTACAAAACTTACCAAAGTGTTCAAAAATAATCCGATGTTCATTGTCTTGGCGCCGGCGGCCTGGGCCTCCGCCAAAGTATTAAAACTCTGACCCGCGCCACCCGACAGCACAATAAAGAACTGTGAAAAATCGATACCGCCAATCAAAAGCCCAATCGGTGGCATGATAACATCGGCGACAAGAGAGTTCACAACACTGGTCAATACAGAACCAACGATGATACCGATGGCCATATCGATTGCATTACCGCGTTCTGCAAATTCACGGAATTCCTTTAAAAATTTACTCATGTTTTTTTCCTTTTGGGTTGATATGTTCGTGTAAAGCATCAATCACCGCGCCAAGCGTCTTGTGCAAATTTTCGTCGAACGTCTCCACGGTTATATCCGCCATTGCATATGTGTTATACCGCTCTGCAATCAATTGGGCAAGGATTTTTTTACTATCCGTGTGCAAAAGTTGTGGCCGCGTATTACGAAATTGTGTCCGTTTGACCAGTAAATCAAGGTCCGCCTTTAACCAGATACTGATCGCGTCATTCAAAACTTTTTCGCGAATTTCGGGTGTTATAAATGCACCTTCGCCGGTGGACAAAACCTTTACCCGCGGTTCAGAATCAAGTAATCGTCGCACTACGCGTTCTTCGACCCGACGAAATTCTTTTTCGCCGTACATTGCAAATATGTCGACAACACTGCACCCGGCGGCGCGTTCAATTTCTTTGTCCGAATCGACGAACGGTACACCCAAATGGTGCGCCAATGCGCGTCCAACACTGGTCTTGCCCGCACCCATCAGGCCGACCATCACTATCGGTTTATCAATTTTTAATTCGTTTTTCATAGAGCCCATGATAAAAAATTTTTTTGCACGTCACAATAAAAACTTTTTTATGGTGAATTTGGTGGTATAATGTATTTGTATTAAAATGGGAGAGAGATTATGAAAGCACAATATGCATTGATAGGTATTTTGGTAACATCGGTCGCGCATTCTGCAGATTTTGGATTGTATGCGAATTCCGTATCGGCACACAATATTGCCGCGGCACAGCATGAAATTGCAAGCCGTGTGTTTATGCCAATGAGTAAAAAATCGGTTCAACCACGTGTGCAAGCTCCCCAAAAAGAGGCCGTTGAATCACAAAACCCAGATGCATACGGAGAAATGATCTATTATGGTGAATTTGGCGATGATACGGGGGTTTTACCACTTGTCACGGGGCGTAACGGTGGTGACGCCGTGGACGAGCATTTCCGCATCGGTTGGCAACATTTTTCCGACAATGTAAAATTCAAATCAAATCCGCATTTGAAAAGCACATCTGATTTGGCGTTTGTCGCATATGGCAATGAATTTGATGCCACAAGAATAGAATTCTTTGGCGGATATTCCGGCGCACACACGAAAAATGATGTGATGGACATTGATACCGACGGCGCATTTATTGGTGCATCGTTTGGCAAAAAGTTCGGTAATTTGGAACTTTCGGCAATGGTGGATTTGGGTTTGGCCGTAAATGATATGAATTTGACAATTTATGGTGATGACTTTAATAATTTCTATGCTGGTATTATGGCAAACGCTGCATATACATACGATTTTGAAGATGTAATATTCCTGCGACCGGCATTGCGCGCGGGTTACACATGGATAAATTCTGCAAATTATATTTCAAAAGATGGGAAAAATATAAATAACAAAGATTTCGGATTCTTTGAATTGACACCAATGTTTGATATTTACCATTATATTGGTGACGGGTTTTCAATTGGTGGGCACGTCGGTTATGTTATGAATTTTAGAACCGGCGGTGGCACACAGGTTAACTATGTCGGTGTTCCAAAATTAGATATAAACAATTACTTTGAATACGGCATCGTTTTGTCCCAGGACTTCGATGGATTTAGTTTGGGCATAAACTTTGGTCGTCATGATGGCGCGCGAAACGGATGGAATGGCGGCGCAGAATTTAAGTATGTGTTTTAACGGTTGCGTCGCAAGCCCGGAATTTCCATGATAGTTCGCCGAAAATTGCAAAAACCGCGCTGTAATGACGCACAATGCTACGGCGTGGCACTGAATTTTTTTTAAGCCCGCACTTTTTGTGCGGGCTAATAAAATTTCGTGGCGGGCCGGTATTTTGTTGCACAATTTCCCATACCTAAATGCGTAACTCAATAATGTGTGATATTACCTGTCATCTCTGTGAACAGTATTTCTATTAATAAATTTCTGCGCAATTTTCTTTTTTACGTTGTTAATACCGTTCAAAAAAACAGAAGTTTTTCTTTCTTTTGTTGTATCGGATTGTTGATCTGTTGTATTTGTATTGTTTTGTTCCAAAGGCGCGATCGTTTTTGCAGCTTTTATCTTTTGTGCAACATTTTCTATTGTCTCAAATGATAAAATCCACTGAAAATCTTGCGGATCCAATCCAAGTGATTTCATCTTGGTTTTCATTTTTTCGTTATATTCTTTATCTACCCCATTTAAAACCAATTGGATGTCTGCCACTGGGAAGTTATACGTGACCCCAGCTTTAATTCTAATTAAATCATATCTTTTATTTTTATCAAATTTCAACTTTTTTAATTCAGGATTTAAATCTATAAGCTCTTGCACCAATGCTTGTAAATCAGATATTTCAGATTCTTGTGAATAATGCATATCTTGCCATATACGCATATACGCCCTCTGTTTTGTATTGATGTTTTGGTACCACACAGTACTGAACCCCAAAATATTAAACTCATAAGCATGATATTCTATATCGCTCATACCTTTTGGATATTTATAATTACCACCAATTTTTATGCCGTATTTCTTTTCAACCAAAGGTACACTATTTGCACCGTCCATAGCAGCATAACCTAAATGCTCAATAAAATAATTTTCAATATCACGTTCCGAAGGTAATTTTTTTATATCATACCATTTTTTCTTAAACTGAGGGAATTTCTTCACCAAAGCCGAATAATATGCCTCCGGACTAAAATGTTCTCGGTTGATAAAAAAAGACGGTAACCAATCCTTGAAAGCCACACAATTTTCATCATATGTTCCATCTGTATTTCTGTATAAAGGATAAGTTTTTCCAAAAATTTTAATAGTTTTTCCTTGCATATTTTCCACCTGATGTTCTTGTCTTTATTGTACCACAACAAATAATAATTGACTATCGAAAAATGGGCAGTGTATAGAAACGGGTGTTTTTGGGCCTAAAAATGGGGTTTTGGGTGGCTATACCAGAGTCAATGCATGAAAAATCCCGCAGAACTGCGGGCTTTTCGACAGGAATACTGTATATCCCATAATAGTGGCGGATGGTGAGGGATTTGAACCCCCGAAGGTCTTATTTCATACCTTGTCCGATTTCAAGTCGGATGCATTCAACCGCTCTGCCAACCATCCGAAACCGTGCTTTACGACGGTATATTATAGCATTTTTTTAAAAAACGCAAATAAATATCTTTTTTTCGAAAAAAACGCTGGAAATAAATGTCTGGACACCGCGAGGATAAGTATCTATAATCAAACCGCTATGAGAAAAATTATAAATTCTATTAAAAAATTTATTCACGGCGATCCAGAAAACGGACGCATTAAATGGTCGCTTTATGTGCGCATTTGGCGCGAAATCGGCATACCGCAACTGAAATGGATTATTGCCGGCGTCATCGCAACTGTTGGTGCCGCCGCGGCCGAAGGGTACACTATTACACTGGTACAACGTGTTGTGGACCAAGCGTTTATCGAAAAAAATATGGATTCGACCTATATTGTTGGCTTGCTTATCATAGGGGCCTTTGCGGCCAAGGGTGCATTTCGTTATGCGCAAACGCTGCTTATGTCCAAGGCGGGACTTAACGCCAGTGCGATGTTGCAAAAGCGCATTTACAATCATATGATTCGCATGGATATATCCGGATTTTTTGGCGAAGGGATTGGAAAACACCTTAACTATTTCTGGGTCCAGGCTGGCGCGGTATTGAACCTGGTCACCGGCACAGTGGTCAAAATCGTACAAGAGGTTGCGACACTGGTTATCACGGTGGGTCTTATGATTTACTATGCGCCGCAGATGTGCGTGGTGTTGTTGTTCTTGGTGCCGGCAATTATTTTGCCAATGATTGCGATTATGCGGCGTCGGCGGAAATTGTCGCGGCAATCGTTCGGTATTGCAAACGATGTGTCCCAGCATTTGAATCAAACACTGCGCGGAATTAAAACTATTCAGTCGTTCGCCACCGAAGATGCGGAATCAAAACGTTTTGCAAATGTGCTAAATAATTCAATGATAAATTCGTATAAAAGCGCACAGGCGAACGGACTGCAATCGCCATTGTTAGAGGTTATGATTTCAATCGGCCTGTGTTTGGCGATGATTTTGGGCGGGCATTTTATTGTAAGTGGTGCGATTACAACCGGTGATTTCACGGCGTTCTTGTTGGCGCTTACCGCCGCATACAAACCGGCAAAGTCCATTACGAATACCGGTGACACGGTGCAGCATGGTTTGCTTGCCGCGGAAATTTTGTTTGATTTCTTGGATACAAAACCGACAATTCGCGACACAAAAAATGCCGGGACATTGCGTGCGGTGCGACCGTCGATTGAGTTCAAAGATGTTCGGTTTTCGTATGTTCCCGAAGAACCAGTGTTACGCAACATCAACCTGCATGTGCCGGCGGGCAAGGTCTGCGCACTTGTGGGGCCAAGTGGTGGTGGGAAAACGACAATGTTTAATTTGATTGAACGATTCTATGACCCGGACGATGGATTTATTGCAATAAACGGGACAGACATAAAAAAGTATACTCTAAATTCTTTGCGAAAAAATATATCCGAAGTATCACAAGATGTATTTTTGTTCAATGATACCGTAGAGGCAAACATTAAATACGGTGCGCCGAATGCGTCGCACGATGCGGTTGTGGCGGCGGCGCGCGCGGCGAATGCACATGATTTTATCACGGCGTTTCCACACGGTTACGAAACAAACGTGGGCGAAGGTGGCGCATTGTTGTCGGGTGGTCAAAAGCAACGCATCGCGATTGCGCGCGCAATATTAAAGGATGCGCCAATACTGTTACTGGACGAAGCGACGTCCGCACTGGACACCGAAAGCGAAAAACTGATTCAATCCGCACTGCGTGATTTGATGCAAGGTCGCACAACATTTGTCATTGCGCACCGACTTTCCACGATTTTGGATGCGGATATAATTTGCGTTATCAAAAACGGCGAAATTATCGAACAAGGAACCGATGAAGAATTGGTTAAACTTGGTGGTGAATATAAAAAACTGCGTGACATTCAATTTAAGAATAAGAAATAGGTCATTTGAACTTTACATAAATCAAAGAATCGCATTTACCGACACATTTTGCCCAAGATGCCATTAGTAATCGCTTTTCCAATTTGTATCCGTTGCGTTTTGCAACATTTTCGGACGGCGTGTTTCCCGCGTCTACGTCCAATATTATTTTATCAAACCCAAATTTGAATAATTCGATTTCCAATGCAGACAATGCCTCGGTCATATAACCATGTCCATTTGCAGATTCAATCAGCCAAAAACCAATTTCACAAGTATTATCCTTGATATCAAAAAAACGAATCCGACCAATTATGGCATCACCGCGAAAAATGTAAAAGCATACACCTTCGTTTGCATTTATTTGATTTGTACGTTTGGTCAAATATGCAACCACATCGGCGACATTTTTTATTGCACCAAAATGTCCCTGCCATGCTTCAAGGTATTCGCGATTTTGTTCAATCAGATTGAAAATCTTTTGCGCATTCTCCCCCGTCGGCGCAACCATCCGCAATACCAGGCGTTGTGTTTTTATCGTTTGTGGAAAATTTGATAACGGTCGCATCATTTTTACAATGTCATTTGATTAGTTTTCATTTTTGTTAACCAATGCGGTTGTTCAGGCAAACTGAATTTTTTACCGTTCCACTGTATTTTAAGGTATTCTGCATTAGGCACACCGCTAAAATCAAAGTTCGTAAATGCGCGCACCAGGGCACCAATTACACCACCGTGTGTGGAAATTCCAATCGTCTTTGCATTTGTACTTTTAGCAATTTCCCGCATTGTATCACAAGTACGTTTGATGAACATTTTATCACTTTCACCGTTTTCTGGGGTGTAATCGTCGCTAAACAAAAGAGCCGCCGGTATATCCACTTTGTCTTTGGTTAAATCAACTGGGGTATACGCCGGCGCATCCGTTATGTTCATTATTTTACCACAAAGCACGCCAAAATTTCTTTCTTGTAATCCCGGGTTGGTTATTATTTTTATCGGTCTATTACTAACAACAATTTCGGCCGTTTGCAAAGACCTTGATAATGGGGAACTATAAATGCAGTCAAATTGAATATCTGCCAAATTTTTTGCCAATTCTTTTGCTTGGGCAATACCTTGGGAATTTAGTGGTATATCCAAAAAACTTTGAACTCGTTTTTCCACATTGTAATCAGTTTGTCCATGTCTAAATATGTAAAAAATTTTATTCATGTAAACCCTCTTTTATTTATTTTTTTTATATTCCTGTGCAAGTTTTGTAAAAAACAATTGATCCGAATATGTTCCATCTGGGTGTTTGTTCGAACAACGAATTTGACCATCCATATGATAACCACCGGA
This sequence comes from Candidatus Enterousia sp., assembly GCA_045646605.1. Classification (GTDB taxonomy): domain Bacteria; phylum Pseudomonadota; class Alphaproteobacteria; order Rs-D84; family Rs-D84; genus Enterousia. The sequence continues at coordinate 100,447 of JAZRLA010000015.1, read as the reverse complement.
CAATATACATTTTTTTGAATTGATATTATGTTCATCACAGGCACGTGCAACCCTGTTCGCCCCAAGTTGTTCGAATGCTATCTTTTCTAAAACCTCCCAAATTTCTTTATTAAAACCCCGACCCTGTGCAGACCTTATAAACCAAATATTTCCCGCCTGGGCACTGTCATTTGAATCAAAGAAAAACATACCGTGATGCCCAATCATTTTATCATTGTAGAAAACATACCACACAACCCCATGTTGCCCTGTATCACGGGCGTCTTGTTTCATTGTTTCTAATGTCTCTTCCAATGATTCCGGCAATGATTTTTTGTACCCCGGCGACCAGTTTATATGTTTAAAATCCGCGGGATTTTCATCTTTTATCGCGTTCCATACCACCCGTGCATTTTCGGATGTAGGTTCCAAAATGCGCAATTCCAAGCGCGGTGTTTTCAAATTCTGTCTAAATAATTCAAAAAATTTTTCCATTGTTTTGCCTTTTTGACTTTTCATTTATTTAAATAATTAAAATTTTATTATCGACATGATTTCCGGTAATTCCGGTCCCGTGAAATGCCCGCGACCGGAAAATCTGTGAATTCTGGCCTCTGGAATACTTTTTGATATTTTATCTACACTACTTTTGATATACGGAAAATCGTCATCAGAAATCATAATATCAACCCCAAGTTTCGTCTGGGTCACAATATTGTCCAATTTTAAATCTTTATAAAACCCAAATGGTTGAGTGTCTTCTACATCTATGTATGGCGCAACCAATACAACCTGACGAACTTTTAATTTTGGATGTTTTGATAAATATTTCAGTACAAAACCACCACCCGCAGAATGCCCTATCAAAATTGTATCCGGGGTTATATCTTGGTGGTCCATTATTTTTTCCCATTCGTCATATTTCATTAACAATTGATGTGCGTGCGGAAAATACGGCCTTTGCATAATGACATCGTGTCTAAGCTCAACCATAAATTGCAACCAATCCGCCCACCAAGCAGATGCATCATAAGTCCGTTTATTCCAATCATATTTTGGCCCCATACAACCATGACAGAAAACAATGTTCATCATATAATCCTTTCATTATTCAAAGGTTATTATATCACAAATTATGATTTGATTTCAATTTGTTGGTCTATTTTGATATTTTTTGCGAACATCTCATCGTGTGATACTAACAATATGGCACCGCGATACTGATTCAATGCGTCTTCCAGTATCGCAATACTTTTGATTTCAAGGTTGTTTGTCGGTTCGTCCAGAATCAGCAAATCCGGTTGATTTTCGCCACCCAGTATTGCCGCCAATGTCGCCTTTAATAATTCACCACCCGACAGCACACATGCGCGTTTATTTGACGCGTCCCCGCGGAAACCAAAGTTCGCCGCAATCGCATGTGCATCGTGTTTCAAAACGCCAGAGATATCCATTATATTTTCAACAATGGTTTTATCCCTGTCCAGCACCGATAAATCTTGATTCAAATACGCAATTTTACCAAATGTTTTAACTGTGCCGGATTCTGGTTTCAAATCACCACAAATGATTTTAAGTAAAGTGGATTTGCCCGAACCATTTTTGCCGGTTATACGAATGCGTTGCCCGCCGTACATAGAAAAATCAAACCCGTCAAAAATACGCCGGTCGCCATATCCAAAACACAAGTTCGATATTTGAATCAGTTCTTTGCTGTAAAACGGCTTGCTGGGCAACGGAATTTTGATTTTATCATCCACCATTTGTGCCGACAATTCCGCCTGTAAATTCATCTGCGCGTCCAGTTTCTTTTGAATTATTGCACGCTTTTTCGCCTCGGTTTCTTGGCTTTTCCCTTTCAGGGCATTTGCATCGATACGGCTGCGGCGCGCACTGGCAATTTCTTTTTTCTGCTTTGCCTCGTGATGTTGCCGCGTATTCTGGGCTATGTTTATGGTCTCAACCAAACGGCCGATTTCTTTTTTGGTATTCACATATTTGGAATATATGTTTTCTTGCTCGGCACGTTTTTGTGCAACATAGAAATCATAGTTTCCGCCATAGACCCTGATTTTGCCGTTCGCTATTTCGATAATTTTATCCATTTTCTGCAATAATTCCCGGTCATGGGATACAATTACCGCCCCGAAAGGGTAAGACATCAAATCATTGAAAAATCGTTGTTTGGCATCCGCGTCCAGGTTATTCGTCGGCTCGTCCAGCAAGAGTATCGCCGCACCGCTGTCAAATGCACGGCGCAACTCGGCACTTTGGCGTTCACCGCCACTTTTGGAATCCGGTGCGTTTATTTGATTCAGCATGTAGACGGACGCATTTCGTGCGACATTACCAGAATCAGGCACAATATCACCGGCCAACAATTTCAACAGTGTTGTTTTGCCTGAACCATTGTCGCCAACAATCGCGACCCGGTCTGAATCAGAAAATGCAACAGACACACCATCCAAAATTGGATTTAATGAATCATAAGAAAAAGATACGTTTGATAAAGAAATTACGAACATGATAAAAACCCTTTAATATTGTAACCAGTGGGCGCATATTTCTATGCACAATTTGTTTAGATAAGAATTACAATATTACATACGCATCGGTTTTTATCCTTTTTTTATTTTATTTATGTTTTCATTCTAACACAGAAAAATCGAAAGTCAAATTTTTATCGAACCCACGGGTTCTCGTCTTGTTTTTCCGGACCAAAATTAAAACCGACACAAAGAAATTGCCCGCCTACGCTGGTGCTTAATTTTGGATAACGATTTTTTTGTGTTTGATTAATTATTTTCGATAAACGTGCTGGCTACGGCGAGGCACTAAATTTTCTTAAATAAAAAAATCGCCAAATGGCGATTTTTTTATTAACGAAAATTTGTGGTGGGGCCACAGGGACTCGAACCCTGGACCCAATGATTAAAAGTCATTTGCTCTACCAACTGAGCTATAGCCCCAGAACTTTTTTTCCAGCAGTTCGGCGCAAATTATGACACATTTTTCACAAAAAGCAAGAAAATTGTGGTGCGTGCAAAAAATTATTCCGCCGGCGCGTCTTTTTGTGCATCGCCCGCGGGTCCGGCCAGTTCCGCCTCCGCCAGCAATTGTTCGAACTTCATCGCGATTGCCGCCCCAGAATCCAGCCAATCTATGACTTTTTCTATGGTGTTTTTGACGTGCCGCGCCAAAATTCGCCGATTCCCGCGCAGGTGATGTTCGTTTACCACGTGCGATATGTGCCGCCCCAGTTCCGTCAGCAGCCGCAAATTGTCGGTTGACAGCACACTTTCGCGCCCGTATCGATAGATGATATTTTCCAATTCGTCGTAATATCCGTGCAGCAAATTTATGCACCGGGCATCCATGCGCAATTTTTTGATTATGTGCGATTCACTTAGTGTTTGCATCTTGTTTATGTTGGCGAGGGTCGTGCGCCCGCGCATCCCAAGCATTTTTCGCAACACCAAAATTACATGCAGGACCAGTGTGTTTATTTTTTCATCGACATTGACCGTCATTGTTTCCATTAGTCGCCGCGACACGCGCGAATTCGTATAGTCGTAAAGCAAAAACACCAGCGGTATCGCCAGCAAAGATGCCGATATGTTCGTAATTAAATCGGCGACATTTGGGTCACTGACGTTGTCGAGTGATATCGTAAACAACAGCACGCCGCCCAAAATGGACGCGACATAGGGCAACGCGCGCAACACAAAATCCCGAACTTTTTCCCACATGCGTTATATTATACCGCAGCCGCCCCCCACTGTCATTGTGAATGGATTCCGGGGGGTAAAGTTCCCCTCTGTCGCGCCATTGGCGCGACGAAGAGAGGGGTGGCCACGAATGCGGACTGGGTGTGGGTAAAGTTCCCATCCTGTGGAGGGGTGGCCGCGAATGCGGACGGGGTGGTCTTTTACGGATTGTCTGGAATCTGAAAGACCACCTCCCGGCGTTCCACGCCGTACTCCTCCGCAGGAGGAGAACTTCCTTTCCCCCTTGAAAATTCGTCAAATTTGCACTATAATAACAGAGTCCAGGGCAAGGCAGAACCAAAGGAGTCGGCGATGGCACAGGATATGGAAGATTTTTTATTAAAATATTACAAACAACGTCATTTCGATTTAATGTCACCGGAGGTGCGTGCCCAGTTTAATGTTTACAGAGACCGCAACGATTTTACCGGCAATATGAAACATTGGAATAAGGAATTGCTTGATGATACTGGTAAAAACAACCCTGTCCCAGAACTTACTGAAGACGCAGATTTGGAAAAATTATATAATTTGTTTCAAGATGTGCTACAGAGCATGGCGGCTAACAGGGATGACTTTAAGTACGAAACGGCATCTACTGATTTCCTTTCGGCTTGGTTTGGGGGTACCAAAGCATTATTTGATTATAGTAAGGCAACAAAAGAAGCAGAACAAGATATTGCCAAAGTACGGGCTGTCCTTTCGAACCCGAAATATAAAAATCAAGTGAGTGTTTTTTTGAGAAATTACTTCACTGATGATTTTACTATTGACGATTTAATATCTGGCACAGATCCGAAAGAAAAACAATACAATAGTGATCCAAAATTCCGGGAACGTATGTTGAATGTTATAAAGTACATACAGGCTTATCAGGAGTATGGTAATGAATATTGGCCACAAGAAGCCCGAATAATTTTTTCAAATCCAGATACAGAAAAGTGGTTTAAATCAGATTTATTTGATGCCAAACGTTTCAAAAATGCGTATCCAAAAATGCTTGATGCGCTTTTGACAAGCAAAAAATTGCGCGATCGGTTTGCGCAGTATGGGACACACAGAACCATCTCGAATCAACTTACCAAAGCTATCGAGCAAACAAATTACGAAGATGAAAACAGTGACGATTTTGTTCGTGCCAAAATTCCAGATGCAAAGAATATTGCGCAACGTCTGTCAGATTGGAAAGATGATACGTATGAAAATATATTTAGAAAATTTCAAACCGCACGTGGTAGCCGTATATATTTTACCGAGTATTCACGCGAAATTATTAAAGCTATTGATAAAGCCGGAATTAAACCAACCGATGGCATTGATGGTTTAATATCTAAACATACTGAAATAGAGGACAAACTGGCGACAAAATCACCAACAGCAAAGAAACATTTTGGGTGGTTTGCAAGCACCATGGAAAATATAAAGAAAACTATGCCGAAAGCGTATGAAAAGGGTTTACGGAATGGTCGTTCATTGCGCGCGGTGGTTTCAGAGGTAATCCGTATCGCGATTCGTGATTCCAAAGTCGATGAAGCTAAAACAGCACTTGAAATTCTATCTGTATGCAAATATGGTTTTATGACCAGCAAAGCGGTGGAAGATCTTAACGCATATTTCAAAGAGAACAAAGAGGGGATTTTTTCAAACAAGGAATTATCTTGGAATAAAAGTGAGGGTGTGAAATTTGTCACGGGGGCCTTGGACAAGACGGTGCGTTTCGGATTAAAAGCCACCGTGCAAAGCGTTGCAACGTTGAACCACATGATTCAAAAGAGTCGAACAAAGTTTAACGGTCATAAAGGTGTTAAGATAAAAGGCAAATGGAGTTTGGGAGCCGATATAGACACAAATACAGCAAAAATGCAAGATGCTAAATCTCGCGGAATTCAGATTGCACAGGATACGATTGATTCGGCAAATATCGATATAAAAAAGAATACCGATATGTTAGATATTATGGGTGGAATAAATCCGAAAACAAAGGGTCGTTCACATCCCGTCGGCACAAAAAATCCAGAAACAAAATCTGGTTTGGATATAACCAGTGCAAATATTGATAACTTAACGACCGTGGATCTTCCAGCCCTCGAAAAAAACCGTAAAGATGCAAAGGATGATTTGGATACAAAAGTGAACTACTATAATATTGCAAAGGAGAAATATACCGAAGAAAAACGTAACGCGGTGGCCGCTGAAAAAGATTATAATGAGCCGTCGGGTCATTATAATACGCTGAAGAATGCAGTAAAGCAACTAGACATGGATATTGCCAAATTAGAATCTAAACTTAGCAGTCTTGGCGGTAGCCCGAAAGATTTTGCAGAAGCAAATTTCATTTATTCACAATTACAGGACTTACATAAAGAAAAAGATGAAAAAGATAAAGAAATTGCCAATTTAGAGAATACGCATAACGTGTATGTAAAGAAAGGTTCAACGGGGTATTCTCAATATGATCTTGATATTCAACTTGAACAAAAGTTCAATGATGCAAGCAAAGACTTATCTGACGCACAGAAAAAATATGACGATGCCCAAACCAAATATACGAATCTTGAAGCAGACATAAATGAATATAACGATATGGTTAATCAAAATGGAGATTTGCAAACTGCGATTGATTCACAACAAGATATTATCAATAATTGGGATCGTGACCATGTAGACAAATATGCGGAATTAATGAGTTATTGGGATACTTTGGAATCCCCGTCCAAAGTGCACAGTTTTCGTATCGCCACTAACAAAATTAGAGATAAAATGACGGAACGCCAAAAAAAGAGTCCGTTAGGCAAAGAAATAACGATGACCAATGCTCAATGGATGGCTTGGGAAGCGTTGCAAAAGTATAAGCATGCCGCATAAATCCGCGCCCACGGTTGTGGGCGTTTTTTATTGAAACAATCAAATTTGTTTGCTATTGTTTCCGGCGGAATAATTTTAACCAAAAGGAAAGAATATGTATATTATGGCGCTGAACTGTGGGTCGTCCAGTTTGAAATATCAAATCTTTGATGCCGATTCAAAAAAGCAAATTGTTGGTGGTAATGTTGAAAAAATCGGGTCACCGGATTCTTTCATCACGCAAAAATATCCCGATGGAAAGAAAGAAAAGAAAGAAACCCCAATGCAAAATCATAACGATGCGTTAAATGTCGTTATGGGTATGCTGCGCGCGGCTTCGGTCGATATGAACGAAATTCGTGGTGTTGGACACCGCGTGGTTATGGGCGGTTCGAAATATGCTTCTTCGGTGGAAATTAATGACGAAGTTATGCGCGAAATTCAGAACTGGCGCGATTTGATGCCGTTGCATATTCCGGCGTCACTCATGGGCATTGAAAGCGCGCGCCAAATGTTGCCGAACGCGACCCAGGTTGCCGTCTTTGACACCGCGTTTTTGCAAACTATGCCGGAATACGCGTATCGCTATGCGGTGCCGGACGCGTGGTATCGCGAATTGGGTGTGCGTCGCTATGGTTTCCATGGAACAAGCCATTTGTATGTGTCAAAGCGCGCGGCGGTTATGTTGGGGCGAAATGCGGCGGATTGCAATTTGATTACTATGCATATCGGTTCGGGCGCGTCGGGTGTTGCGATACAGAACGGGCGCGCGGTTGATACGACATTGGGGATGACGCCGACGGCGGGCCTTATGATGGGAACGCGACCGGGCGATGTGGATGCGGGCGCATTGCTCTATGTCATGGAAAAATTGAAACTGTCGCCAGAACAGATGACAAAGCACATGAACAAAGATTCTGGGCATGTCGGAATTACAAAGTGCTTTGCCGACCGGCGCGATGTCGAAAGCAACCGCGAAACCAATCCTGATTGCAAGTTGTCGTTGGAAATGGAAGTGCACAGCGTAAAGAAATATATCGGCGCGTTTATGGCGGAACTGGGGCACGTGGATGCGTTGGTCTTTACCGCGGGCGTGGGCGAAAATGACGATTACCTGCGTGGGAAATTCTGTGAGGGTTTGGAAGAATTGGGAATTAAAATCGACGCGGACAAAAATGCGCGGGCTTTGGCGCGGCTAGATGCCGGCGAATCCGTAATCAGCGCGGACGACAGCAAAATCAAAGTGTTCATGATTCCGACAAATGAAGAAATCGTTATTGTTGAAGATACTATCGGCATCATGAACGGCACGTATAATCCGGATCACCTGAAAATGGATTATTCGTTTTCGAAATAGTGATTATCCGTCTTCGTCCGTCACCGCAATCACACTTCGTTAAAACCTCGTGTGATAAAAGCGGCGCCGTGACTACGCCGAGACTGCGCCAGGGCTTTGCCCTGGCTTGGTGTTAGTCCGTCACGACCGCGGCGCGGCGTGCCGCGACGGGTGCGGGCGTGGATGTGCCCATTTGTTTGCTCTCTGCAAACCCGCGGAATTCGTGGGTTTTTGGTGGGGAAAAGTGTTGAAAAAAACCAAGGTTTTTAGTCAACACTTTTTTCCAAAAATCCAAAAATTTTATTTCCTGTAAAATCAATGACTTACGATTTTTCGAATTTTGGCCGAACAAGGTGTCAAAAAACCTTGGTTTTTGTTACACTTTTATCAGCGAATTTGTATGCAGAAAATCAAAGGAAAAAAGGGAGAAAATCATGCGAATCGGAAATTTCTGTGCATTTGGATTATGTGTTTTTATGATTGGCACCGCGTATGCCGAAACGACACCGGCCGACCGTAAGACTGTATCGTCCAAGGCGTATGTTGATACATCGGTTGAAACACGACAAGAAAAAATCCCGGCCGCGGGAACAAACAGTGCAAATGCCGGAACGGCGGTTGTAATGTATACAACAACCGGGAACGGAACGATTGGTGAACGCGGAATATACAATGACCCAACAAATTATACCGCGGGCACAGACGCAAATAAATTGGTGACGGCATCGGCACTAAAAGGAAGCGTTACAAATTTACCCACAATGGAAACATCAAAATTGACCTGTGCGAATCCGGGTACATGCAGTTTATGGACCATCGAAGATCAGCAAGTATATGGCGATACGAATAATAACAACAGCAATAGTAGCGGTAGTAATAACAACAATAATAACGGATAAGAAACATAACGGTCGAATGGGGGGAAGGAAATGTTAAAAAAGATATTATTGGCATTGATGTTTGTGATTACTGCGATAACCAATGTTACGCATGCCGAAGATGATATGAAAACCGTTGCATCCAAGGCGTATGTTGATACGATGATAGAAACAAAACAGTTAAAAATCCCCGCGGCGGGCCAACCAAATGTTGGTGCGGGTGAAACGGTAATGACGTATACATCGACCGGTAATGGTGAAATTGGTGAACGTGGCCTGTATTCGGATATCAGCAGTTATGATGCAAGCACCGACGGTGATAAACTTATTACCGCGTCGGCGTTAAATGCAACATTTACGAATTTACCAACAACCCCAACAACAAAACTTGAATGTGCGAACCAAGCGGACGGTTGTACCCTTTGGACCATTGTCGACCAAACGGCGTATCGCAAGTCGAGGAATTTGTTTAATAAAAACAATCCAAGCGAACAATTTGATGGGTATTTAAACACAAGTACTGTTGGCGACACAGGAATTCTAAATGTGTATGACGGTGGGGATAAGACGTTGTTTGTACCAGTTGAACCTAATACCACATACACAATAACAAGAAACAATATACCGTCAGGCGTTTATAACAGATTTAAAGCCATTTCATTCGCAACAAACTCCTATCCTGGTGTTGGTTCTAGGGGCGTTGTTTTGGAAAATCACGGCGATATAACAACTAAATCAATGACTGTGACCACATTAAATGATACTACTTATTTGGGTGTTCAAGTAAGAAATTCAGGACAAGTTGGGAATGATTGGCAAACATTCTTAGACGGTTTCCAGGTTGAACAAGGTCCAACCGCGACCCCATATGAGCCGTATTAATGGCAACACTGATGGTTTTACGCCCCCCCCTTTCTTTTCAAAAAAAGGGGGGTATAGTTTTGGCATAAAGCGAGACTTACACCAAGGCGGCGCAAAGCCCTGGCGCGGTCACGGCAACGCTTCGCGGTGACGGATAATTTTTATTCCTATGGTCTTGAAATGGGTTTCGTGATAACTATATTTGTGGCATACAAGAAAAATAGGAGTCAAAAAATGGGAAAAGTATTGGGTATCGATTTGGGAACCACGAATTCCGCCATGGCGTTCATGGACGGGAACGATCCAAAAATTATTGAAAATGCAGAAGGTGGCCGGACAACGCCGTCGGTTGTTGCGATTACGGCAAATGGCGAACAGTTGGTCGGTATTACCGCCAAGAACCAGGCCGTGACAAATCCGGAAAATACAATTTATGAAATCAAACGCCTTATGGGGTTGCGTTATGATAGCCCAGAGGTAAAGGAAATTATGAAACGCGTGCCTTATAAAATTGTTGCGGGTGACAATGGGGATGCATGGGTTGAAATTGATGGTAAAAAATATGCCCCGTCACAGATTTCGGCGATGATCTTAAGCAAACTTAAGAAAGATGCGGAAAGTTATTTGGGCGAAACGGTGACCGATGCGGTTATTACTGTGCCGGCGTATTTCAATGATTCCCAGCGTCAGGCGACCAAGGACGCCGGTCGTATTGCGGGTCTGAACGTGTTGCGTATTGTGAATGAACCAACCGCGGCCGCATTGGCGTATGGTTTGGATAAAAGTAAAGATGGAACGATTGTTGTCTATGACCTTGGGGGCGGAACGTTTGATGTGTCCGTTTTGGAAATCGTTGACGGCGTGTTTGAGGTTAAATCCACAAATGGCGATACGGCACTTGGTGGATCGGACTTTGATGCGCGTGTGTTGAAGTATTTGATTGAAGAATTTAAATCACAAACCGGTATCGATTTGTCGAATGATAAATTGGCGTTACAGCGTCTTAAAGAAGCCGCCGAAAAGGCAAAGATTGAATTGTCGTCCAAGATGTCGACCGATATCAACCTGCCCTTCCTTACCGCAGATGCGTCGGGGCCGAAGCATTTCAATATAACGCTAACACGGGCAAAATTGGAATCTTTGGTTGATGATTTGATTCAGAAAACAATTGAACCTTGCAAAAAGGCGCTGAAAGATGCGGGTATTGAAAAATCGCAGATTAACGAAGTTATTTTGGTTGGCGGACAAACCCGTATGCCAAAGGTTGTTGAAACCGTCAAAGAATTCTTTGGTCGTGAACCACACAAGGGTGTAAATCCGGACGAAGTTGTCGCGATGGGTGCCGCGATTCAGGGCGGTGTGTTAAAGGGCGATGTAAAGGATGTTTTGCTTCTTGATGTGACGCCGTTGTCGCTCGGGATTGAAACGCTGGGCGGTGTGTTTACGCGCCTTATTGACCGTAACACAACAATTCCAACCAAGAAATCCCAGGTGTTTAGTACCGCCGAAGATAACCAATCGGCTGTGACGATTCGTGTATTCCAAGGCGAACGCGACATGGCGGCGGATAACAAATTACTGGGGCAATTTAATTTGGAAGGTATTGCGCCCGCACCGCGTGGTATGCCACAGATTGAAGTGTCATTTGATATCGACGCGAACGGTATTGTTCATGTGTCGGCGCGCGATAAAGGCACCGGCAAGGAACAGGCGATTTCGATTAAATCGGATGGCGGACTTTCCGAAGAAGAAATCAAACGCATGGTTGACGAAGCCGCCGCAAATGCCGACGCGGACAAGAAAAAACGCGAATTAGCGGAGGCAAAAAATAATGCAGAGGCCGCAATCAACGCGATTGAAAAGTCACTAAAAGAACATGGTGATAAGATAAGTGCGGACGAAAGGGGCGCGATCGAATCGGCCAAGAAAGAATTGGCCGATGAATTGGCAAAGAATGATGCGACCGCGGAATCACTAAAACAAAAAACCGAAGTGCTTACCGAAAAGGCTATGAAACTTGGCGAAGCGGTTTACAAGGCACAACAAGAGGCACAAAATGCCGCCGGTGCAAATGCGTCGGATGACAATAAATCCGATGGCGCGCGTGATGCGGACTTTTCGGAAAAGAAGTAATTAGTGGTTAGTGCAAGTGTTAGTGAACCCGCCCATTTGGGCGGGTTTTATGGCAAAAAACTTGATTTTGTGTTTTGTTATGTTAGCCTTATGACTAATGATTCTAAGGAGTAAAAAATGAATGTTGTTTATACGACCAAAGTAACTGAGATTGGGAAAACTGCGGCTGGTAAGGTTATTATTAAAACGCAAGATGGAGATTTTTTTCAATCTTATGCTGAAAAACATAAGTTGAGACCATCAGATCAGACGAAGCGTTTATATGAGTCTGTTTGTATTGGTGATGAAATAGAATACTCAGAGTCTGGCGATAGCTTGATGATTTTACGTAATAAAACCCAAGATGAAAGGGATGTTAAATCTTTTGTTGAAGACTCGAAACAACATGTGATAGTTACGAATTTTTGGTATTCGCAAGATAATTGTAGAACATTCATAGAGTGTTTCGGTGCTTGTGGGAAGCTTGAATTTGATGTTGTTGGCCATGTTGCGCTTAGATTACTGGATGAAATAATTATAACAAGGGCACAAGGGCAATTGCAAAATATGTATAAGTATAACTTTGTTTGCAATGTAACACTTGAGCAAGATGCGCAAAGAGCTTTTCAGGAAAAAGTGTTACGTGATTGGTCAAAGGAAAAACGAGCACTATTGTCAAATCTCTTAAATGGTTCAAAACCCAGATGATAGTAATTTAATTGAAATTAATCATGAACTTAAAAACATTAAAAAAAATGGGTGCGGATGCGCCCATTTTCCACTAACACTAATCACTTACACTGACTACTATTTTAGCACCGTCCGCGCAATTTCATTGCCGCGGCTATGCGTTTTATTGAATACATATATGCGGCTTCGCGCATGCTGACATTATATTCGCATTTGATTTTATAGATTGCATCAAATGCCGAAATCATGGCGTTACGTTCTTTGTCTTCGACCTCTGTTTCCGGCCAATAATATCCATATCGATTTTGGACCCATTCAAAGTATGAAACCGTCACGCCACCGGCGTTCGCCAAAATGTCCGGTACAATCATAACACCGCGCGCCAGCAACATTTCTTCGGCATCAAGAGTTGTTGGACCGTTTGCACCCTCTACTATCAAATTTGTTTTAATAAGTGGCGCGGTATCTTTATTAATTGTGTTTTCCATTGCGCATGGCGCCAGGACGTCCACAGGCAATCCCCAAAATTCGTCCGCGGTTATTACGGTCGCGTCAGGGAAATCGGCGATGCTGCCGTGGTTTTTATCTTTATATTGCATCAACGCATCGATATCGATACCGTTCGCATTATAAATAATTGTATTCCATTCGGCAATTGCAACAATTTTTGCGCCCATGTCATGCGAACATTTGGCGGTAAAACTGCCCACGTTGCCAAAGCCCTGGATCGCGATCGTTGCGCCGTTTATATCCTTGGCCAAAGTTTTTAATGCCGATGCGATTGTGATTGATATACCAAGTCCAGTCGCACGCGTCCGCCCAAGTGAACCGTTTAACTCAACCGGTTTCCCGGTAAATGTGCCAAATGAATTGTTACCCGACAGTTTGATGTATTCATCAATCATCCATGACATAATTTGCCCGTTGGTATTGACATCGGGCGCGGGAACATCGGACTTTTCGCCCAAAATTGGATAAATAGCATCGACGTATCCGCGGCAAAGCCGTTCCAATTCGGCGTTTGATAATTCCTTTGGGTCAACGATAATTCCGCCCTTGCCGCCCCCGTATGGCAGTCCCGTCACCGCGCATTTGAATGTCATCCATATTGAAAGTGCGGATACTTCGTCACGTGATACAGCGGGATGAAAACGGATTCCGCCCTTGGATGGTCCCAGTGCGGTATTGTGTTGTGCGCGGAAACCCGTAAACGTTTTTATTGTGCCATCGTCCATTTTAACCGGAATTTGTACTTCGATAATACGTGCCGGATTTTTAAGAATTTCATATATGTTTTTATCAAGCCCAAGTTTGTCACATGCGGATTTTACGCGTGCCTGGGCCGCAACGAGTGGATTAAGGTTTTCATTTGCCATTATTTACTCCTGGTTATAATTTTGGGTTTGTTATACCGTAAAATATGTAAAAAATCAATAAGATTCACCAAGTTCTATTATTTGTCGGGCGTGTGTCGATATGTTTTTTTTCATAAATTCCAGATAGTCAGTCGCCGATCCAGAGGCAATTTTTTGCGCACGCCTTGTGGTGAAAAATTTTTGTTGATATCCGCATTCCCATGCTAAACGTGTTCTGTCGGCATCCCAAAGACATGCCGAAATATAATCGGGCGCCTTTAGGTTCAACGAATGGTTCTTGATTGCGTATATAATAGATTCACGCGTATCATAACCAATATTGCCAATTTGATCCATCGCCTGGTGGGCCAAGGGAATCGCATTTGGACCATGTATGGTATCATTTCCATCGTGTATTCGTGCCATGTCATGAAATGCGCACGCCAATACAATAGCATCCGTTTTTTCGCCAAGGCTAAGTGCATAATCGATGCCACGGAAAACAACCGCCGCGGTATGCGTGTAAAGTCCATGATATCCTTTTTTGGATTGAACGGCGTATTTTTCAACGATTGGCATTATTTCGGTTAAATACCAATCGAATGTTTTGGAAATAGAAACTTTGTTTGTCATAATTGTTTTTTTTCTGCGTTCGCCTAATCTATCGCGTTTTTTATCAAATGTAAACAATTTTTTTGTTTCATAACCTGGTGTTTTGGGTTATAATTTCGCCAAGGATTTGATGTAAACGATATAAATAACCAAATTGCAAATTTATATTGCTGCAAAAGGTCAGGCCAGGATTGAAGGCGCATATGTTGCTTTCACCATCCCATACGATTTACAAAATTTGATACAGTTGATGGTTTGACACCTAATATCTTGCCTATCCGATAATGTGTTAAACCCATTTCAAGAAATTGTTTGACTTTTTTGGTATTATTGGACAATTTTAATTTTTTTGATTGTGCGGAAAAGGGGCGGCCTAGTCTTTTACCGGTTGCTCTGATGTTATCCAACGATGCTTTTGTTCGTTGTGATATTAAATTTCGTTCGATTTCAGCAGATAAGCCGAATGCAAATGCCATAACTTTACTTTGAATATCATTTCCCAATCTGTAATTTTCTTTGATGGTCCAGACCTGGCATTTTTTATTCAAACAGGTTTCAAGTATTCGCATAACTTCCAACAATGAACGACCAAGGCGCGAAATTTCAGCAGAAATTAAAATATCTCCATCTTGTAATTCATCCAATAATTGTCCCAACTGTCTTTTATTTAATGCTTTACGTGAAGAAATAGTTTCTTCGACCCACTTATCCACTACGATATTATTCAGATGTGCAAATTGTTGAATTTCAAAATGCTGATGTTCACATGTTTGTTTATTTGACGACACGCGTATATATCCATAAATAGCCATTTTTATAATCCTTTGGTTGATAAATTACTCCAATTTAATAGAACCTTTGTTGAATAAATCAGGAACAGCCGATATAAAAACATTATGAAAATCATGAACATATTGGATTTTTAGGATTTTTTGTTTATTAAAAATTTATAATAAAAAAATTTCAAAGTTGGAAAATATAGCTTGATTTAATTGTTGGTTTTTTGAATAGTTAGAATAGCAATGTTATGTAGGATTTTAAGATTTTTTGCGATTGTGTTCATTATATTCACGCCGATGTTGGTGCGTGCGGATGATATTCCTGCGATTACTATTACCGACAAAACAAATCCAAAAATTGTAGAATTGTATCAAAAATTACAAGATAAAAATGCCGAAATTGCCGGAATAGAATCTGAACGACGTGGCGCGTTAGAAGAGAATGCGACCGCAATGTACGAAAAAGAACAAAGTCTGGAAAACAAGACCCTTACCGCGACGACAACCGCGGCAACAGGTTTGGGTGCAATGGAGGCGGCAAGTGCATACGCGAAACAATTGGCGGATGCAGATGCCGCGGAAGAGATGTCCGCTTATATTACGACAATGAAATGCGAATACGGCGGCGGAAAACAGGTGAACATTGGTGATGAAGAAACATTGCCGGGCGGGGGTGAATTATCTGGGTACTATACTGAGTATAAGCAATTGGCGGAAAGGTTAAAGGCGACCAAGGCGGCGTTAAATTTGCGTCCTGGGATAGAGAGTCAGATTTTATATGATCGCGCCGAAAGTGGTATTTACCAATACCAAACTGCGGAACAACAAAGTGGTGCATATACTTCGCTTTCGCGTGCGTTGATGAACCCGGATGGCGATGATGCCACGGCATGGAATACGCAAAAACAAGAAAATTCTGAAAAGTTAAAAGCTGGGTTGATTGCGGTGGGTGGTGGTATTGTCGCCGGCGTTATTGGAAATTATGAAATAAATAAAGATGCACCAAAGGAATCAAGTACTGAAATTAATCGGGAATATGATGATAAGGTTTCCAAGGTCAACAAGGAAAAAACAGATATTGAAACCGAACTTGCCGCCGCCATTGAAGAAAATGCTAAATTGGTTGCGGATTATAACGGTAAAATAACACAACTGAAAAAGGGGCTCCCTGCAATAAAGGCTATGCCCGAAAGTTGTCAGGTATTGGTTGAAGAATATGTTGCGGCGGTGGAAAATTTGGAATTGATTGAAAATGAAACGGATTTTGTGTCGGATACCGTGATGCCAGAGGTGGATTCGGATTTGTTGACGCAATGTGCGCAATGTAACGACAAAGGTGCATTCTTTGATACGGTAACCAAAGAATGCAAATGTCCCGCCGACAAACCAGTTGAAGAAGGTGGAAAATGTGTCGAAGAACTGACCGAAGTTGTGCCAGGGGGTGAAGAACAATCTATTGAAACCATAGAATCCGGATCAGAGGAAGTTGAAAAAGAAACGCCCGTCGTATCGGATGATCCGAACATCTGCGCGGTGGGTTTAAAACATACGGCCGGGTTTGGCATTGTTGCAGGCCAAACACGCGTTGGTGACCGGTGTACTTCGGCCTTGGTTTTGGATGGTACGGTGTTCAAACGTAAAAATGGGACATGTGGTTGCAGTGCCCGGCAATGCGAAACGAGAAACGGCCGTGCCCCTGACGCCGTTGGTGGTGTATGTGTATGCGATAAAGAAAAAGGTTATAAAGACGAAAATGGTAAATGTGTAAAATCTACAGACGAAAGTAAAACAGGGACAGTGGAAACAACCGAACCAACACAACAATCCGTGGAACTCGAACCGAAAAAGGAATACAAATATTACAATTGCGGAAATACAAACAAGGGTAAAGACAATTGGGATATGGATACAAAAAAAGCAAACCCCGGAGTTGAGTGTGAATATATCAATAACGTGTTCAATCGGCACAATGTTACCCCAGCTGAAGCAGAAGGGCTTATGAAAGAGTGGGCGTTAGAAAACCGCAAAGATACTATTACTTGTGACGAAAAATCACATAGAACGCAAGCAGAAATAGATACATATGACGACAAGTGGCGTAATTGTGTAAGTACAGGTCTAAAAGAAAAATATTATGAATTTGTGTTTAAATCATTAACTAATGGTAATTTAGGTTTTTACGAATCTTTGTGTTCTATATATGGATTAAAACAGGCTGGAGATAAATCTGCCTGTAAAAAGGCGAACAAAGTGATATGCGATAAAATATCTGCCGCCGTAAGTCGTACATTTTTCCATGATGGTAATGCGGTATTACAAGGCACAGAATGCGTAATTAATCAATCTTCAAATTCAAATGTATCAAGCAGTGTTTCGTCCGGATTCCAGACTAAAATTACTGCATCGGACGATTTGCACACAATTTCAAATGTTGATTTGTTGCAATTTTATGACAAAGCACAACAAGTAAGTGTCAATCAAGATGTTTATCGAATAATAAGAAATTATTTGTTTAATGACTTACGTTTGCCGGTCAAGGAATTTTCGTGCGATACGGGTTTTACGGATAATATAAAATATTTTAAAGGAACAAGGCAGGAACTTTCCGCCATTCAAAAAGCGCAACAAGATTGCATAAGGAATGTTGATTTAGAAAATGCTGATTCCGAAATTTCAATGTGTTATGCAAAGCATAAAATTGAAACTATCTCTGGTGATTTATTGAGTTGCACATACGGTGGACAATCCGTTGATTTCCTGTTCAAAAAATTAGATGCGATATGGGATCATAAGTCAACCGCGGGTTATCAAGCAATGCTTTGTGCCAGTGAAGGCGGGTATTTTACTGATAAAAGTTGTGTATTGGCCGATAAAAAAGCATGTGATGACTTTAACGTTAAATTTAAACAGCAATATCCGAACTCCAAGGGTATGGAATGGGATGGAAAAACCTGCGTATTAAAAGATGTTGTGATGGTGAAACAAGTCCAAAGACTTGCCGAAACCACAGGGTTTGTGGCGCTTACACTTGTGTCTGCTGTGGCGGGCGGACCTGTGGTATGGGCACTAACCGCGCTTGAAGGAACTGCACTTGTGACAGAAGCTGTCACTGCGGGTAAATTATCCGATTGGGCAGAGAGATTTTTGGTTGATGCGGTAAAATGCAATAATTCAAATTGTGCCGACGTTGTGTTTAAAGACCATATTGCGCGTATTATTTATGGTTCACGCCAGTTTAGCGAGAAACAAAATAAAGAAATTGCAAACCATATGTCCCGATTGGCAACATTACTGGATAAAGATATTTTGGACAAAATGTTGGATGCCGGAATTAATTTTGGGATTATTGATCAGAATCGCGAACCGGATTTAGAAAAAGCTTTGTGCAAATATTATGATAAAAAATTGACCAACAGTGAACGTGCGTTATTAGGTGCAAAACAAATTTCCACATTTTTTACTTTTGCAACGGTTATTGGCGCTGGGGTGACTGCCGGTCTGCGTCAGGCATTTAAACGCAATTGGATACATATATCCCCGGAACGTCAAGCAAAATGGTTGAAATATAAAATCCTTAAACCTGATGATGTGGCGGGGTTGACTTCCAAGACTGAGAAAGCAGCACCTGCCGCAGGTAAAATTGACGATGTTGCATCAGGCACAAGTAAAACCTGGGAAGAAGAACTTGCTGAGATAGGCGTTAAAGAGGAAAAAACAGCAAGTGGTGCTGTAAGATATAAAGACACAAAAAATGGCAGATACATATCTCAAGATGAAGTCTTAAAACGCATAGATAATATGCCTGGGAAAAACACAACGCCAAAACCAGTTGAGACAAGTCCGTCACCAAAACCGGAAGAGATAAAGCCTGTTACAACACCGGTTACACCACAAAGTCGTGTATACGAAAAACTTGGTGATAAAATCAAAACGGATATTGCGAATATCAAATCCGGTAAATCCAAAGAATTATATATTCCAAAAAATCAGTTAACCGATGAAGAATGGAAAATATTGAAAGAAGATTTGGCAAAAGATGGTCTGGAAATAAGCGAAGATCCTTCATATCGCATTATTAAAAAGGCCACTAATGCTACACCAAATACAACACCAAAACCCGTTGAGACAAAACCAGAGACCAAACCGAAAGAACCGGAAACACCAAAAAATTCACCTGTTGGCAACCCAGTGAAATCTAAATCACAAAAAATAGCCGAAGCACGCAAACGTGGTGATTTGGGTTATCACGGTACCGATGCTGACATTGCGATGGATGATATGATACGCCCATCATCGAACACTGCCAATCTTCAAGGCAAAGTGCAATACGGATATGGTATAGCCAAAGATTATGATGCTGCCGAAAGATATGCTGTACGACGTGTCGTTGAACGGCAAAATGTCGGTAAAGATTTAGATTTTGTATTAGACACAAAAACCAATACGTTGATTATAACGAATAATTCTACCACTCCGTTGAATTTATCCAAAAAAACAGGCTATGTTTATACAACGGCGAAAGATTCCGATATGGCGTGGGAAGTATTACGGAATGGTTATGCAGCAGATTACGCAAAAGGTTTTGAAGCTGCACAAATGCCGAACGCTGTTGAAATATTGGACAAAAAAGCATTTAATATTGATGATTTGGTTCGTCAAGGAAAAGTGAAGATTGTTGAACCAAATGTTCCAAAAACAACACCAAAGCCAACGCCAAAATCAACAGGCGCACCTGCCTCAACAACTAAACCCGTAGAGACTAAACCGAAAACCACCCCGAAACCGGCAGAGACCAAGCCTGTCTCAACTCCCGCTACACCCAAAAGAACACCTGCACAAGAGGAAGCACAGTGGCGCACATTGTATGAAAAATATGCACCAGAAAACCAAACTTTTGAAACGTTCAAAAAATCTTTTGGAAACAATTTGGATGAAGCAGAAGAGTATGCAAAAAATTGGGACGAAATGTTAAGTTACGATGAAGCTATAAACAAGGCTAATACATTATGGGACGATTTTCATCAGAAATACGATGACGCCAATTCGTATTCATTTGGCACTTATGTAGATCGTATGGATGAAGCAAAAGCTGAAGCGAAAAAAACAGGGATAATGAAATTGCCCGATTCAAAAACACCCGGTTTAGAATCTTGGACACCTGAACAATTTGAAGATGCAAGAGAACTTTATAATGCGCAAACAGATGCAAAAATTGCCACAAAAGCGCCGAAGGACGCATATTATTCAACATGGGATCCAAATATAACTAAATTAAGACGAGAATTACAAGGAAATAATGTGTCCGGATACACAAAAGAACTTAATGATTACATTAATAAACAAAATATAAATCTGACACGAGAAGAAGCAGATAATATTGGAGCCTATATACAAGGAAAAAAATACGATACAAGTATATTATCCAGCGCATTTAGCAAAGATTCTGGATTGAATACTATGACCGAACAAGCAAAAAATAAATATCAAGAATTGTTATTAACCCAAAAATCTAAAAACGTCAACAAAATAGACGAAGTGGCTGGAATTAGTAAGAAAAATTTACTGGGTCGACAAGTTGCTAAAAATGAATTTGTGCAAAATTTTGTTTCTAAACGCGTATCGATGTATGAAGATATTATTACGAAAAACCCCAGTATTTACAATCGTGCAAAACGATGGAAGCAATTATCAATCGAAGACCGGGAAAAACTTTGCAAAGAAATATTTGAAATTGCCGATACTAAATTGGGTGTAGAACACACAGAATTTGCTGTTAAAGATCTGGTTGCAATGGGTGAACCAGCAACAGTCACTGGTCTCCAAACTGGTGGCAATGTGTATCTAAGCAGCAGACATTTCCCCAACATGAGTTTTAGTGATGTAATGGATACAATTGCTCACGAACAAGCACACAAGGTTGATCGCTTAAATCCAAACAAGGGAATACTAGGGTCGCAACTCGCAGATTTGGGAAGCAAAGAAGGATATATCCAAGGTTACGCAGGTCATTCATACGCCGATTACAGAAAAGAATTGACAGAACAGAGTTCATGGCTGATTGGTGATGCGATGAAAAAAGCAATGGCGAAATTGGGGTTGTGAGACAAGTGTTTCTGGTAATCCCAAAGGGTTAATTTGGAATTTTGCCCGTCTTCGCCGCAAGTTGTTTCTGATTGCAACCAGTGCTACGGTGGGACATTTGTATATCTGGAATTTTGCCCGTCTTCGTGCGCTTTGCGCACTCCGCCGCGGCACTCAAATTTTTTAAGCCCACGCTTTGGTGCGTGGGCTAACAAAATTTGGTGGTGCGGGCGAAGGGAATGTAAATTCCCATCCGCCTGCGTTTTCACTACGGCGAGATGGGCCCCTTTCGCGTCGTAAGGCGCGAACTGCGCTTTGCTTGTTCTTGCCAACTAACCGCTCCGAACCCTCTTTGGCGGGTTCGCTTCCGTCATCACAGACCAAAAACTAAACCGGCAAAAGCCGGTTGAATTTTTGGTGCGGGCGAAGGGAATGTAAATTCCCACTCACTTCGTTCGCGGGCCCCTTTCACTGCGCGCGTTCGCGCTTGTTCCGAACCCTCTCGTTGCCGTTGGCAACTCTTTCGGGTTCGATTCAACATTTATCTGTGGACCAAAAATATAACCGACGCGGGGTCGGTTCTATTTTTGGTGCGGGCGAAGGGAATCGAACCCTCGTCTAAAGCTTGGGAAGCTTTCGTGCTGCCATTATACCACGCCCGCGATGTTACAGAGTTTATATCAAACAACCTGGGTTGTCCAGTGGAAAAACTATCGTGCCGATTCTTTGTTTATATTGTGGACGATTAATTCCAATTCTTCAAACTTTCTTTTTACAGATTTATATACTTTCTTGCTTGGGCGATTGGTCCTTAGGACGGATTGTTGTTGGATTATTTCGCGTAAAATGTCCATGCGCCCCGTTGCGTTCAATCGATACTGTAAAAGTCGGAAACGTTCAATCAGTTCATCCCAATCTTCTTGGAGTTCCGTTTTCGGATTCCCGGCCATGTTTAATATAAGTTTATAACGTAATTCGTTCATATTAATTTCATATATTTATTTAGAATATTCGTCCTTATACAATCTTTCCAAATCGCCCCAGCCGTTAAAACGCATGTGGCGACGTTTTTCGGATCCTTTGATATATGCAGACCATTTGGTGGGCAAGTCATATACGATTCCGCCAGATTTGTAATATGCGTATTTTTCACCGTTGAATTTTTTATTTCCCATGGTTTCGTCCTTTTTTTATCGCATTGGAATTTGTAATAGTTGTTCCGGAAAAATTAAGTTAGGATTGTCGATACTATTGCGTTCGGCGATAATGCTGAACAATACGCCGCGCCGCAGGAAGTTTCGCGCAATAACCCACAGGCAATCGCCGCGTCGCACGGTATAGAATGTATCATTATCGCCCGTCATTTCCGGCATGATAAACGTGTGGTTTACGGTTGCAATTGTTTGACCGTCCGCATCGTGCAGACGCACCCCCAGTGTGTATTCGCGTCCCGGGGTTAATTTACCAACATCCGCGCCAAGACCAAAGTGTTTATAATCCGATACGCGCGCATCCCCCAGAAACATATCATTTAATGTTAATGATACACGCAGACGCGGCAATGCGTCGCCGGTTACAACGAGGCGACCCGTGTCCAGGTAATCAATTTTTGAAACAATCAAATCGCCATCTTTGAGTATTGCGGGCGATTGCATAACATGGCTGCCGTCGGGGGTCATAAGTAGTGATACAGAATTACGGTAATCCACATCGGAAACATAAAGGAACACCGTGTCTTCGGATTTTTTGTTTGGTTTTGCGCCGACCAAAGACATTGTGTAATTGCCGGGTTTTAACCCGCGGCCCGGGGCATAGACGAATTCGCCGTCAGCGTTTGTTCGTTCGGTTGCTATGATTTTATTATTTAAGACAATTGAAACATTTCTGTCCGGTTGCCAACGGCCGGCGACAACAATCATGCCATTTGGTTTGATACGAACGATGTCAAAAGACGGTTTGTCCGTTGTTCGTGGCGCAATTTTTTGGTTTGTTTTTATAGTTGTTTGAATTTCTATGGGTTTTGCGGGCGCGTTAAAAACAACGATATCGCGTCCCGTGTTTGTTTGCATAAACATAGCCCAAATTGCAACAAACAAAACAACAATTGCGCAAGCAATAGGGAACCAATATTCGCGCCATACGGAATTTTTGGGTTCATTCGTTTCCTTTTGGAATACCCGTATTGTTTTGTTGGTCGGTTCTGAATTCTGATTGCCCTTGCCTTCTTCGGTATCGTTAAGGGATTTTAGAAATTTGCGCGTAAAACGCCGACGGCGCGAAAGCCAACCATCTTGGTGTGCGATTGCATCATCAATCAAATTGTCGGTTGAACGTTTTGTTTTGCCCATGACCGCGGTATTATTGTTTGCCATTTTTACATTCCTTTGGTGGGTGTTTATACCAATGGACAAAATAGCATAAAAAATGTTTCTTTGTCAACTTATTTGTGATATAATTGTCTAGATAAATGGAGAAAAAATGAAAAAGATAGCTATTATGACAACAGGTGGCGATTGCAGCGGTTTGAATACCGTGATAAATCGTATTGTTTTGGGTGCAAAAGTTCGTGGTTGGGATGTTTATGGAATTGTTGATGGAACGGACGGTCTTTGCAGCAAACCCGTGAATGTAATAGAAATGAATACGGAAACAGTGCCAATTGAAAACGCAAGGCTTGCAGGGAGTTTTTTGCACAACGGACATGCGTGTATGCTAAATTTTGAACGGGCCGCCGCCACCGGGCGCGTCAAAGAATTTAACAAAACCCTGCGCGATGCATTGGCAAAATTAAAGTTGGATGCACTGGTTCTGGTTGGGGGTAATGGAAGTTTTTCACTTGCGTGGTTAAATCGTGAGATTTATCGCGACCTGGCGCTCGTGTGCATTCCAAAGACGATTGATTTTGATATTCCGCTAACCGACCGGACCATCGGGTTTGATACGGCGGTGGAACAATTAACGAAATATTGCGACCAATTGTTGCTTACGGCGCGCAGTCATCATCGGTGGTTTATTGTGCAAACGATGGGGCGTGATTGCGGTCGGCTTGCCCTGCACGCGGGAATCGCGGTTGGTGCCGATGCAATTTTGGTTCCGGAAATAAAGTTCGATGTTGATGAATTAATTTCGCACATAAAATCTGTGGATCGCGATTATGGTATAATCATGGTGTCCGAAGGTGTGACACTGCGGGGGCATTCGGGGCGGCCGGCGGATATGATTGCACGGAAATTGACCGCGGCCGGGATTATAAACCGAACGGCATTTCCGGATTATATTCAGCGCGCCGGTGATACGGTGGCGGGCGACCGGTTGCTTGCCGTAAAGATGGTGACATGTGCATTGAACGCGATTGAAAATAATGAAACATATGTTATGACGGCGTTGCGTGGGAATGATTGTGTAACCGTGCCGCTTTCAGAATTCTATGCCGCGGGTGATGTGCGGGCCGATCCAAATATCCCGGCGGTCAAGACGGCAAATGCGTATATCGAACCCGATGACCCGTTGTTGCGCGTGGCGGGCGATTTGGGTGTTTATATTGGTGTTATGGATTAAATGTATTCGATCTCTTGACTTTTGGATATTTGTGGTGCATAATGTGGGCGCAAATCCCAAAGATTGCCATTTGAATCAACCCTGTGTGCGGTATGGCACAAGGCGCATCATCCGTTGAGTTTTCAACCTTGGTGTCGGTTTTCTTTGTGGATTAAACAGTTCCGCCCTTCGCCAAGGCTATGGGCGGCGGGCTATAACAAAAAAGGAGCAAATATGGCAACTGTTATTCGTTTGGCGCGCTATGGCGCAAAAAAGCGTCCGTACTATCACATCGTCGTAACCGATTCACGCAATGCGCGTAATTCCGGCAATGTGTTGGCGGTCGTTGGTAAATATGACCCAATGTTGGCGCGCGATAATGAAAAACGCGTGATTCTTAAAACCGATGAAATCAAGGCGTGGATGGCAAAGGGTGCAAAACCGTCCGACCGTGTGTATCGTTTCCTGGCCAACGCTGGATTGGTTGCAAAGCGCACAATTCCGGTTCAGACAAAGAAAAATTTGCAATCTGAAAAAACATTGCAAAAGATTAAGGACAAGGCCGATAAAGCCGCAAAGATAGCCGAAGAGAAAGCCGCCGCAGAGGCAGCCGCCAAGGCCGCAGCCGAAGCACCAGCAGAAGAACCAGCGGCGGAAGCAACGGACGCGCCGGCGGAATAATATATGTCAATGAACACGCGCATTTTGGTTGGAAAGATTGTTGCACCCCAAGGGATTCGGGGCGAAGTGCGTGTTCAGACTTTTACCGAAAAACCGTCAGATTTTCAAAGTTTGGCGGTTTTTGGCGATAAAATTCCGGTTGATGCCCTGCACTTTGTGCGTGTGGTTCCAAATACTAACGTTATCATTGCGCGCGTTGATGGTATTACCGATAGAAACGCGGCGGAAACTCTGCGTGGAATGGCGCTGTATATCAATCGCGATGATTTGCCCGTGCCGCGCGACGGTGAATATTACCAGGCGGATCTGATTGGCATGACCGTTGTGCGCGGTGACGTAGAATTGGGACGTGTTGTGGGTTTTCAAAACTTTGGTGCCGGTGACATCATTGAATTGGACGGTGGTGATATGGTGTCTTTTAAGGGTGCCAAGGTAGATTTTGAAAATAAACTGATAAATGTGAATTAAAATGGAAGGTTCCAAGATGAATCTGTTTGAACAGTTTGTTTATTCGATAATAATGGGGAAAAACTGTTTGCCGCCGGAAAAATGTCCGGCAATAAAGGCGGAACGTGATGAAAAAAACGCAAAAGAAGTGTGCGTAATATGTGGGCAATGCTGGAACAAATTAAATAACAACCAAAGGTGAAGAAAATGAGAATTTTTTATGTAAATGGTACTGAATATCAAAAATCTTTTAAATGTCCGGCGGGATATGCGACGTGCCCGGCGTTTGAATATGTTGAAAATTGGCCAAATTTCAAAACCATGAATGATGTTTCTGATGTGTCCGTATTTGTCGGACCGGTCAAGAATCCAATGACGGTCGCATTAAAGATTCGGGCATTGTGCGATAATTGTTTTCGAATCAATAATTATGATGAGAGAAAACGCTAAAAATGCACTTTAATATACTGACCGTTTTCCCAGAAATGTTCCCGGGCACACTTGGTGCCGGCGTGGTTGGACGTGCACACGCCAATGGAATTTGGTCGTATAGGGTTATAAACATTCGTGATTTTGCCATAAATGATTATGGCAGTGTTGATGATGTGCAGTTCGGTGGTGGGTCTGGTATGGTGATGCGGCCGGACGTGCTTGGGGCGGCGATTGATTCTATCAAGAATCCGGGGCAAATTATATATTTTTCCCCGCGTGGGGCGCAATTAAATCAAAAAATGGTGCGTGGGTTTGCGAACAATGCCGAAAACGCGGTTTATACCCTGCTCTGTGGTCGGTATGAGGGGATTGACCAACGGGTGATTGATGAATATAATATTATGGAATTGTCCATCGGCGATTATATTCTTTCCGGGGGCGAGATTGCCGCGCAAGTTTTTATTGACAGCGCCGTTCGCGTGTTGGATAATGTCCTTGGTGGTGGTGCAGAATCGACCACCAATGAAAGTTTTGAAATCGGGGGGTTGGAATGGCCGTTATACACCCGCCCGTCGGTATGGCGTGGACGAAAAGTCCCGGAAGTCCTGCTGTCTGGTCACCACGGCAATATAGAACGGTGGCGGAAACAACAATCGGACGAAATAACAAAGGAAAGACGTCCGGATTTAATAAAGGAAAATGAAAAATGAACATTATTAAAAAAATCGAAGAAAAAAATATCGCAAAGGTCAAAGGCGACAAGGTTATTCCGAATTTCAAGGCGGGTGATACTTTGCGCGTGCATGTAAAAATCAAAGATGGCGACAAATTCCGTATTCAATTGTTCGAAGGTGTCGTGATTGCGCGCGACGGTGGCATGGGTAATACCGCATCGTTCACGGTTCGTCGTGAATCCTATGGTGTTGGTGTTGAACGCAAGTTCCCACTGTACAGCCCGGCAATCGAAAAAATTGAAAAGGTTCGTATTGGTCGCGTGCGTCGTGCAAAATTGTTCTTTTTACGGAAATTGTCCGGTAAAAAGGCGCGTATTGTCGAAGATTTGGCGGCAACAAGTGCGGAAAAAGGCACCAAGACCGAAAAGAGCGAAAAATAAATTCCCATCTGATTCACAAAAATCCCGCACTTGCGGGATTTTTTTAGTGCGCTAGCATCTTTTTTTACGTTTGTTGTGTTTTTGATAATATGCGGTTAGCAAGAATACGGTCACAATAAATACCAAATCCAGTGTGGCGATAAATATCACACCAACCTCTGGTGTTTCTAACAGAACATACCCCAAATAAGACAAATCGGTTGTAATCCACACGAACCAAGATGTTAAACTTAAATCATCGGCATGCCGTGTCTTTAATATCTTAATAATCTGGGGAATATAGGCAACGAATTCCAAAATGGTATAAACAGACAAAAAAGCATAAGCAATCATTTCTTTCATAAAAATCCCCTTTCAAGACAACAGGGGAATTATATCATAAAATCGGTGTAAAGGATAGTTTTTTTATCGTTCGTTGTTTTGGGCGAACTTGGTAACCGCTTTTATAAAATTATCATAAACAGTGCAACGACCAAAATAATACGGATCGGTACATAAATTCGGTTCACCGTGTAAAAAAGTCCTTGTGTCGCCGGTTTCGCTTAATTCTTTTATAAACGCACGATATTCACGAAAATGTTTCGATACCTTTTTACACACCAACCCAGTGGCCGAACAAACATATGTATCTTGGGGTAAATTATAATCCCGTTCATACAAAGGTTCCATTTCAATTCCTTCCATCGCCATATTAACACCCTCTTACTTTAGCTGCCTCTCTTTTAGTCAACAATTTACCGAACAGTTGTTCCCGAACCTCATCGTATTCTTTTTTGACTGCTTCATATTTTTCGGAACATTCAAGCCATGCTTTTTCTGCATTAAAACAATGTTGATTGTTTGCCCAGTGCATACAAGTTTCATTTGTGCAAGGCGCATCAGAACTGTACTTTGGACAATAGAACCTTATCACATCAGATTCACCAGTTAATAATCCAAGCAACTGACTTATTTTATCGCCCTGGTGATTTATTATACATGGATAATCCGCAAGTCCCCAAAATTCCGGACGCGGTTTTACGTTTGGCATCCACTTAGTTTTCAACTTGGATATTTTCCCACTGGCCGCCGCGAATTCTCCAAATGCACAAATGTTTCGCAGGTCCAATTCCTTTAATTGTTTGCTCAGTTTTCTGTATTTCTCAAACTGCGCTATTTTTTGTTTCAACATCTCTTTTCCTTTTTTTACCGTCTTTTGGCGTGCATTAAACTATCGCGATAGTGTTCGACCGCCTGTTTATATTCCAAGTACTCTGCTGGCAGAGTTTTTTCATATGCTTTAACTTTTTCTTCCACGCGTTGCGTTTTTTTAAAGTCTACATAGTCTATTATACCTATAGCTATAATAAACAATCCCCACGACATAAATAAAATACCGGTTCGTTGTCCATAGGTCAGGGGTTTCCTGCCTGTCTTTTCTTCTCTTTTAAATTTCTGTTCATTGTATTTGGTAGCACACAATCTATACAGTTCTTCCAGATCTGGTCTTTTCTTGTAAAAATACAGAGAGTCAAAATCTATGGTTACTTCGTATACATCAAACCCATCATATTTATGAAATTCAAACTGGCATTTGTCACCGATATAAACACGATAAAATTCTTTGACACTCGAATCTTTAACTCTGACATTTTTGTCACGAATAATATCCAAACATTTTTGGATCATTGGATCATCTGATTGTATTTTTTCTTTTTCAAAATTATCCTTATCTGTCATTCTAATATCCTTTGGTTTTGTGGGTATGGTACTATAAAATCACGGCAAGTCAACAATAAACACCCCCACTAACACTAACCACTTGCACCCGTCACGACATGTCGTGCCGCGGTTACACTTTTTTTAATTTGACTTGCCGGCGATATGGCGGTAGTATATGGGTGATGAAAAAAATTCTTGTTTCTTTATTGACCATATTTACCGCGTTTGGGGCGCGTGCGTATATTGACCGCGATACCGCGGTTTTACAGGTTATGAACAAGGCCGCCGGCAAAACTCAGACGATTATGGCACCCGTGGGGCGGGAAGCGCGTTTTGAAAAATTGAACTTTTTGGTGCGTGCGTGCAAACAATCTGACCCGTTTGATGCGGAAAATTTCTATGCATTCACGGAAATTTCACGTGGTGACGGTGGTATGATTTACAGCAACTGGTTGGATCGTAATAATCCAGGCAAAAACCCGGTACAAAATGCCGACTATGATATATGGCTGTTGCGGTGTGAATAGTTTTCAATTCGGGGGGATAATATGAAAAAGATCCTTGTTCGTGGTATAATTTTCTTTGTTGGTATTGGTGTATTGCTGATGGCGATATTTGTGTTCTTTACATTACCACGCAAAGATGCCGCATTGGAAAGTGCATATTTAAAAGATTGGCACGGTGCGACGGTTGAACGGCGAATTGCCGCGGCACGGGTTTTAACCGCATCGGAAAAGAATCTTGAACTGTTGGTGGCGTGTGTGGATAAAATGGCGACATTGCCGGATTCGGCCGATATGCCGGTGCGCGATGCAATGGAACTTTGTTTCGTCGGCATGCAATTAAAGAATCATATATACGAAGAACAACCCTGATGTGGCGCGCGGTATTGATTGCTTTGTTGTTTGGATGCGTGGGCGGCAATATGGACACGGATTTGGGTGCAAAGTATGTTGGTGTGCGGTATATGAATGACCCGTTGGGTGAGGCGCACATGCCGGACAGTGACCCGCTTATTCGATTTGATGCATTCGATTGTACAACCTTTGTTGAAACTGTTTTGGCGGATGGCGATGTACAAAAGTTAAATGGAATCAGGTATTTGGGGGGTGTTCCCGATTTTGTTCGGCGAAACCATTTTATCGAAACTGATTGGTTAGAAAACAATTCCAATATTGTACAAAATGTGAGCGGCCGATATGCCTCGACCACGGTGCATACGGTGACAATCAATAAAAAGAATTGGTTCCGGCTCACACATAATATGGACACGGATTTTGTGCCGCGCACCGTGCGTTTGGAATATATCCCTTATAAATATGCCGCAGACATAAAGGTTGCGCGGCCGGTTGTGGTTTTGTTCTTGCGCGACAATCCAAAAATCCGTGATAGGATCGGCACTGATTTAGCGGTGCGGCATATGGGATTTTTGTTACCGGATGGAACACTGCGCCATGCTTCGCGACGGGCTGGTGCGGTCGTCGATATCGATTTTCGTAAATATGTACAAAGAATGATGGAAAGTCCAAAAAATTTAGGTATAATGATCTTGGAAATAAAAAGATGACAAACGATACAATTATAAAAATGGATATGGGTGCGGTCACCGGCGGTGTGTTGTGTGGCGATGCGACACTGTGTTTGGGCATCGAATCTTCGTGTGATGAAACGAGTGCGGCGATTGTTGATTCAAATAAAAATATCCACGCACATATAATTTATTCGCAAATTCCGGAACACCAGAAATATGGTGGTGTTGTGCCGGAATTGGCGGCGCGTGCGCATATATTGGCGATTGATGAAGTAATTGGGTTGGCGCTGTCGCGGGCGGGAAAAACATTGTCGGATATAGATGTGGTTGCGGCGACCGCGGGACCGGGGCTTATCGGTGGTGTTTTGGTTGGTTGGATGGCGGCAACCGGCATGGCCCAGGCGACCGGCAAACCACTTGTTGCCGTGAATCATCTGGAAGGTCACGCACTTGTTCCGCGCCTTTGTGCAACGGCCGCAGATGATAGCAAGGTGGACATAGATGTTGATTTTCCATATTTATTAATGCTTGCATCTGGTGGGCATTGTCAGATTTTATTGGTGCGCGGCGTTGGGCAATATGAACTGATTGGACAAACGTTGGACGATAGCGCGGGTGAGGCATTTGACAAGGTTGCAAAAATGTTGGGCCTGGGGTATCCCGGCGGGCCGATTGTGGATGCCCATGCGAAATTGGGCAACCCGCGGGCGTTTGATTTTCCGCGACCACTTACCGATAAACCGGGGTGCGATTTTTCATTTAGTGGTATTAAAACCGCGGCGCGTGCGATGCTGGCCAAACAAGAACCGCCCTATTCTGATGAATTTACAAATAATTTTTGTGCTTCGTTTCAAGCGTCTGTTGTGGATTGCATAATCAATCGGTTAAATAATGCACTGAAAACACCGGTTGTTCGCGAATGTGCACCAAAAACATTGGTTGTTGCGGGCGGTGTTGCAAAAAACAGTGCAATACGAAATTCTATGCAGAATTTAGCAAAACGACATAATATGATTTTTGCTGCGCCACCGATGAACCTGTGTACCGATAATGGTGCAATGATCGCGTGGGCGGGAATTGAAAATTACCGTATTGGGAAAATTGTTCGCAAACCAATTGCCCCACGTCCGCGTTGGCCACTAACAGAGATTTAATCACATTATTGATTTTTTAGACTTTTTGTGTTACAATTGTTGTTATGGATGTAAAAGAAAAGAAAATTTTCTATGAAAACGCAACCAAGGAATTACTTGCACGGTTGAACAAGATTGGTTTGCAACCCGATGACAAGCACAAGGCGGTTTATTATACGAAATTATTTCGTGAAGCATTTAAGTATGACGATATAAAAAAATATGTTTTCCTTTCATCGAAAAATACACAGTGGAATTTTGGATATGATTCCGCGGGTTTTTGTTATGCTTCGAGTGTTGTTTTTTCAATAGTGACCGGGTTTCAAAATTGGAATCTGATGTATATTGAATCTGATAAATGGCCTGGACATATTCCGCATTACTATTTGCGACATATTAAAACCGGCGATTTTTTTGATATAACATATGATCAATTTGGCGTCGATGGACTTACTGTCCCGTATAAAATTGGCGAACAGGCACCGTTTGCACTTACGCCCGGCGATACACCATTTAGGTTTGCCAAAGCTTTGGATATCGATTTGATAAAAATATTAAAAACCGATAGCCCCAGGAAATAGATTATGCAAAAACCGGAACCTTTTGTAAAACCTGATATGATTTTTTCTGTGACCGATGCTTCTGCGTTGCTTAAAAACGTGGTTGAAACGGCATTTCCTGTTATTAAAATTCGGGGTGAACTGTCACAAATCACACGTGCGACATCGGGTCATATGTATATGACGATAAAGGATTCCGGTGCCGCGATGTCCGTGATTATTTGGCGCGGGACACCGGTGAATTTTGCCCTGTCCGATGGATTAGAGGTTATAATTACAGGAAAACTTACGACCTATCCGGCGCGCAGTAATTATCAGATTGTGGCAAACAGTATCGAAATGGCGGGCGTTGGTGCAATCCTTAAAATGTTAGAGGAGCGCAAACAAAAACTGGCGGCCGAGGGATTATTTGACGTGTCGCGCAAAAAGCCGTTGCCAAAGTTACCAACGACAATCGGTGTGGTGACAAGTCCAACCGGCGCCGCGTTTCAAGATATTCAAAATAGACTTCGCGAACGATTTCCGGTGCATGTGATTTTATATCCCGCGACCGTTCAGGGCACAACCGCAGCCGCGGAGGTTGCCGCCGGTGTTGAATACTTTAATCGCACAAAAAATGTTGATGTTATAATTGTTGCACGTGGCGGGGGTGCATTGGAAGATTTATTGCCGTTTTCCGAAGAAATCGTTGTGCGTGCGGTTGCGAATAGTAAGATTCCCGTTATCACCGGTGTTGGACACGAACCTGATTGGATGTTGGTTGATTTTGCCGCGGACTATCGTGCACCCACGCCAACCGGGGCGGCCGAAGCGGTTGTTCCAACGAAAATATCACTTAGTCAAGATTTAGAAAACCTGGGGCATCGGTTGTCGGTTGGTTTTGCGACAAAGTTCATAAACCTTAAACAAAAAATCGAAAATATAAATATAAAAAGTCCGCGACAGATGTTGATGGAACGGACGCAGCGAATTGATGATATTACGCGGACACTGGGCGTTATAATAAACGCCAAGATGGTTGACACAAAACATAAAATGGAAATTGTCGCGCGTATGCCGGATATATTAAACAACAAAATGCTAAACCTGCGGCGTGGATTGGAACATATGGGGCAAATGCTAAATTCATTGGGGTATAAAAACGTGTTGGCGCGTGGCTATGCAATTGCACGCGGGGCGGACGGCGCGATTATTTCAAGTGCAACGTCGCCATCCAAAATCGCATCGGTTGAATTTGCAGATGGAATTATAACTATTTAATCAATGTTTTTGCGGTGGCGATGGATTCGGGGGTTATTTCCGCACCACTGATTATGCGTGCGATTTCATTTAATTTTTCATCGCCTGAAATTTCACGAACGGTTGTTGTGGTTGTTTCGCCGTTTGTTGTTTTTTCAATTTTGAAATGATGGTCGGCAAAGCCTGCAACCTGGGCCGAATGGGTTATAACCAATGCCTGCGAATTCTGGGCAAGCCGATTTAGGCGACCGCCAACGGCACTTGCGGTTGCTCCACTGATTCCGGTGTCAACCTCGTCAAAAACAAATGTATGCGATGCGTTATTGTCCGCCAAAACCACACGCATGGCAAGCATTAGGCGCGCAAGTTCGCCACCCGATGCCGCGCGATGTAATGGCGCAAACGGCATTCCTGGATTTGTTTTTATCATAAACAATATTTCGTTCGCGCCAGTCGCCGATGGTTCGCGCGGTGTGATTTCAACATTAAAATCTGCGTTTCCAAGTTTTAAATCTGGCAACTCGTGCAACAATCGCGACCGTAGTTCCGCCGCCGCATGAGCACGCCCGTCGGTTAATTCCCGTGCTGCCGATTCATACGCATTGCGCGCATGCGTAACAATTGACTTTAACCGTTTTAATTCGTCGTCCGAATTGGTTATGGTATTTAACTGCGATTCCATTTCAATCAATTTTTGTGGCAAATCGTCGGCCGCAACATGATGCTTGCGCGCCGCCGCACGAATTGCAAAAAGTCGTTCTTCGATTGAATCAATGGTGTCCGTATCGATTTCGTTTGGTGTAATTTGTTCGGCAACGCGCGCGACAATTTCGGCCGCATTATACAGGCTATCGATTTGTTCCGAATATGGGTTTGGGTCGTCGCCCCGCACCCGTTCCAAGATATGCGCAACCGTGAAAATTTGTGCATCCAATGTGTCGCCACCGCGACCCATCGCCGCCACCGCATCCGCCAAAACCGCCGCATTTTTTTCGGCGTTTATCATATCGGTGCGTTTATCGGCAAGTTCGGTTTCTTCGCCAGGGCGCACATTTAATGCCCGTAATTCCGCAATATTGTGTTCCAAATATTCTTGTTCGATGGCGTTTTTACTAAGGAAATCTTGCACTTCTTGTAATTTTTTTGTTGCGGAATGGTATTCGTTATATGTGTCCGCCACTTTTTTCAATATGTGTGCGAAACCATCAATATTTTTTGTTGCAAAATTATCAAGCGCAACCCGGTGTGTCGTTGGATCAAGTAATGTATGATTCGCAAATTGACCATGAATTTCCAATAACAAGTCACCAACAGATTTAAGAATACGAACCGATATGGGTGTATCATTTATCCATGCACGACTTTTACCGTCCGCCCCAAGAGTGCGCCGCAGTACAATCGCATCATTGTGTTCAATTCCCATTTCATCAAGAATTGTCGCGGCGTCCACGGGGCACGAATCAAATTCCGCCGTAACCGATGCCGTGGTCGTGCCGTGGCGAATAAGACCAATATCCGAACGTGCCCCAAGTGCAAGCGATAGCGCGTCAAGCAATATACTTTTTCCGGCACCTGTTTCGCCCGTTAAAATATTCAACCCTGGACCAAATTCAAGATTTAGTTTATCAATAAGAACTATGTTAGAAATCGTTAAATGTGTTAGCATATCAATATAATAATAATCTTTTATATTACATTTTCCAGTGTAAAATCACAAAGCCAAAGTATTTTACATTTGATATTAAAGTTCGGAAAAATTTCCTTTAATAATTTATAATATTCTATTAATTGCGCGCGATATTTTTCATAATATCTTTTCTTGTCTGTGTCCGTTTTATAGTCTAAAACGATAACACTTTTTGTGTTTTCGTTTACATATAACCTGTCAACGCGACGACTTAGGAACACACCATCGATATAACCCGCCAATGGGACCTCTGTGCGTGAAAGTGGTCCCATAATTTCACATAATTCGGTGTCAGTTTTTATTTTTGAAATGATGTTTTTGTCGCCAACGAAATCACCATTACAAAATCTAATCTTTGACATGCGCACATGTGCATCTGTGCCGGAACCAGTTGCAAATTCCTTGGATTCTATGTCGTACATTATTTTGTTTAATTTAGTTTGTTTCATTTGAAATCCTTATTATACCGTCGATCACACCAACCTTGTCCCCCAAAGTTTTCCATAACATATTATGCCATGAAAGTTCTGGTGCATTTGTGTTTGGCGAAAATCCATATATATAAAGTTCATCGCGCGCGCGCGTCATAGCAACATAGAGCAGTCGAAAGTTTTCCTCGGTTGATGCGCGCATTGTGCGCGATTTAACAACTTCAAATTCAGGGCTGTATTCTTTTGGTGCAGTGGCGGTCCACAACCATACCGGCAAATTGTTAGTGGTCTCAAGATTATAAAGCGATACCGGTCGCGGCATTGATACAGTATCAATCAGAAAAACAACACGTGCTTGCAAACCCTTGCTGCCATGAACTGTAACTATGCGTACGCCGTTATTAGAATCCATGTCACGCTTAATTTCACTGGCGCCCGTTATGAACCATTTGATAAAATGTCGCAATGTTCCTGGACGAGTTCGTTCATAAGACAAA
Organism: Candidatus Enterousia sp.; assembly: GCA_045646605.1. Taxonomy (GTDB): domain Bacteria; phylum Pseudomonadota; class Alphaproteobacteria; order Rs-D84; family Rs-D84; genus Enterousia. The sequence continues at coordinate 64,163 of JAZRLA010000015.1, read as the reverse complement.
CATATCGTTATAAATTCTTCCAACGGATCAATTATATGTTCGCCCAATGCGGCAACCATTTTTTCACGCATATTATAATGATTTAAAACATAACTAAAAAATGTATACGGGCCGGACACAGAATAAACATTTACAAAATCCGAAAGTATATCAAAAACATCTTTATGATTATCGGCCAGTAAATCAAAAACTGTTTTGTCTTTATTTCTGTTTGCGCACAAATTATAAATATCTTCTTCAGAAAATCGAAACATTGGGCTTTTTAGCACACAACACAAACTGTAATCATCTTTTGTGTTCATACAAAATCGCAGTAAGTTCATTAAATCTTTGATAATTGGAAATTCGGGTAAAATGATTCTGTCGCTGCCCGCGACCGGTATGTTGCGTCTTTTAAGTGCAAACGTCATTGGGGCGACCAGCGGTGCACGTTGACGTACTAAAATCATGATATCATTTGGTTTGTATTTGCCGGTTGATAAAAGCGTGGCGATTTTATCGGCTATATTTGCGACATAATTTTTGCGAACATGGGCGCCTGAAAATTCGGAATTACGTGATGACACCAATTCGTGTATTTCGACCAGGCCCCGTGCGCCTATGCGAAAGCATTTGTGTGGATTATTTATAAAACCTGTTTCGTGTGCAACGTTTTTATCGCTAAAAAACATATCGACAGTTTGTAAAATTGGTTCGACAGAACGAAAACTTTGTGCAAGTGGAACTTCCTGGATTTCGCGTATATTATTTTTGATATGTTTTAATATTTCTTGTTTGCTTTTTATAAAAGCGTTTGCCTCGGCACCTTGAAATCCATAAATAGATTGTTTTGTATCGCCAACAACAAACAAGGAGTGTGGTGTGCCGCATGTGTCACCTTCGGTAAAAAAATCGCCAATTAACATTTGAAGAATTTCCCACTGAAGTGGTCCAGTATCTTGCGCTTCGTCGACCAATATGTGCGACAAAGACAAATCTAACCCTGACAAAATCCATCCCATAGTTTCGGGGTTAGAGAACAAACGGTGTGTATATAAAATCAGATCTTCGAAATCAAGAACATTTAGTGATTGTTTTAATTCTTGGTATTTTTTTGCAAACGCCGCGGACAAATCAAACAGCGCAAGTGAATCGTAATAAATTTTTTCGTTTATATGCTGAGCGTTTAGTTTAAAAACGCGTTGAGTTTCTTCGTTCAGATATGGATAGTTTAGGCCAGATTTTATTGGGGTTCCATCGTTGGTTAAATATGCATGTTTATATTGTTCAAAATCTATTGTTGAATTAATATATTGCTCGGTTAATTCTATTAAATTTCTAAGTTTTGTTCCGATCTTTGGTTCGTTTTTAGCTTTTTCTACGATTTTTTCTAATTTTTCGATAGAAACATCAAAAAATGTGTTACCGTTATCAAAATTTAAATCAAGATTTTTTTTAATTTTATCAATAAAATAATTTCTATATTTAATAAAATCTTTTACCATAAAAAAATGCTTTACTTGTTGTTCAAGATGTTTCAACAAATCATCAATTTTATGTTCAGATATCGTTCCAACAAGGTAGTCAAAGGCTTTTTTTACATCGGCATTGTCATATGAAGAATTGACAAGTCTATCAAGTGCGTCATGCAATAATACCCTTTGGGGCGCATCAGATATCAAAGACCATGATGGCGATACACCCGCTTCGGTTGGGAAACGATGCAAAATTTCTTCGCAAAATCCGTGTATTGTTTTTATTTTAAGTAAATCTGGATTGTCTATATACTTAAAAAACACCGTCCGTGCATGTGTAATATCAGCATCTGTTGGTGGGGTGTTTTTTGATATTCCAATTAACAATTCACGCAATTCACCATCGTTTGCCATTGCCCATTTTCGCAAGGCCGCAAGTATACGTCCACACATTTCGCCCGCCGCCGCATTTGTATAGGTAAGACATAAAATCCCAGAATTTGGTGTGTTGTCACGGAACAAAATGCGTAACAAACGTTCGATTAAAACACTTGTTTTTCCGGTGCCGGCGTTTGCCTGGACCCAGACATTTTTTGTCGGTTCTGCGGCAATTTTTTGTTCGGGTGAAAGAATGTCTTTTTTTATCATTTATGTCCTTGCTTTATTGTTCAAATTTTATTATAAATGGTACCGAACTGCAAGGAATAATAAAAATTGTATTTTATTGGGGGGAAAGATGACTTTGATCGATGTTTGGATTATTGTTGGATTGATTATAGGCGGTACCCTTGTTGGGGTGTTGATCGCGTTGTTTTTTATTTCGCGTCGTTCGCAACGTGTGATGCAGTCCATGATTGATGTGATAACCGCCCCTGATCGTGCACGTATTGTTGACGCATCACGGGTGTTACAGTCGATTATGGCGGATGAAATTGCCAAGATTTCTGCTTGTTTTACTGAAGTTCGTGAAACCTTGCGTTCACAGATAGGTGTTATTGAAAAATTGCGCGATGATCTTGGGGTGCGTAATGAAAAGTTGGTTAATGTTGCGAATGATGCGGTTATGCGTGTTTCACAAATGACGGATCGGGTTGATAATACGGTAACGGGGCTGCGTGAGGTTGTTGATTCAGATGCATGGACGGACGTTGCAAACGCAACAGATCGGTTTGCCACATCGGTTGGTGAAACACTTGAAAAGATAACCGCAACAACCAAGGATTCGTCGGATAAAATAGCAACAATTGATGAAAAAATTTCAAATTGGACCGATGCCAGCAAGAATCTTGCGGACGAATTAAACGGCGCAATTGATAGTAGCACGGAAAAATTCCAACAAATGTCAACTGAATCGGATAGTATGAAAAATGATATTTTAGATCTTACTAAAAACGCGGTCGAAGGTTTTGGAACAATTAAGACGTCCGCCACGAATTACGAAAGTGTTATGAATAGCAATAATAAAATATTGAATACATACCTTACAAAACTTGAGACATTTGATAGACAAAGCAAGAAGCAACTAACAAGTCAAATGAACACATTGACCAATACTGCAAATATTGTAGGTGCCCAAGTTATGCTAACCGAATCATCGGTGGAAAAGCAATTGCGCAAGCTTACCGAAATTGTTGAAACCGTCATCAAAAGTGCAACTGAAACCGAAAGTTCTGTGCGTGGCATATCAAGTGAACTTGCGGGGCTTACTAATCATTTTGAAAATGAAATCAAAGAATTTGCAACAGATGTTGTTTCTGAACTGCAAACTGTATCTGGGGTTGCGAACACAACACTAAAAGACACCAAAGCGGCGGCGGGTGCTTTTTCTGAATCCGTAAAATCTATGGCGACAGGTGTGCGCGAAACACTTATAGAAATGAATGCTGCACATACACAATTGTCCGGTCAGTCCGAAGGTCTTATTAAGATGTCTGTGGATACAACCACACAATTAAAGCCTTTATCTGAACTGATTGAAAAATACTATGCCACCCTGCCCGAACTTGCCAAGGCATCGGATGACGCGGGTATGCGCCTTGCGGCGATTGTGACCGAATTGGATGCAAAAATATCGACCATGCGTGATACAGTTGCCGGGGCCACAGAATCTGTTTCTGAATCTGCAACTAAACTTGATACACTTGCGGGGACGTCACGACAACAGATGATTGATTTAATGGCTGACTATACCAAGGCGGTTGATACTATGCAGACGTTAAACAAACAAATGGCCGTGGCACGTGCCGCCGCCCCGATGGAGGCGATTGGTACAATTACGACCGGAAACCCAATGCCCCGCGCCAGCAGTCGTGATTTTGTCGCGCAGTCTACGCACGAATTTGATAAAATGTATGAACAAACGATTGACCTGACCCGTGCAATGGGAACCGATATTCCAGATGTTGTTTGGAAAAAATATCATGATGGTGATAAAACAATCTTTGCAAAATGGATGGCCAAGGTTGTAAAAGCCGCAAATAAAAAGCAAATTCGCGATTTGTTGAAATCTGATTCTGTGTTCAGATCGCAGGCGGCGCAATTTGTGCGTGCATTTGACCGTATTCTTGCTGTGGCAAAACAAACAGATACGGCGGACAAATTGACCGCCGCATTGATAAAAACAGATCTAGGAATTATATATTCCGCGCTTTCACAACAAGTTTAGTGTTAATGTTGGTTTTGCGCCATTTGTTGCATTAATTTCCAATCTTCGTATAATGCGCCGATATATCGAATTAGGTTGGAATTCTTGTTGCCACAGCGCGGACGCATGATGAAATCGGGACCATCTGCAAAGCCCGCATCGAAAATATCGTGAATAGTACAGGTATTTGCATCACGGACTTTCTTATCGTCTGGCATATTTGCACGTTTTTTTACAATATCGTTATAAATTGGTGGAACAAACCACACAAGTTTAATGTCGTAATCTGTATCTAGATTTCTGGTTTTGAACCAGTCTATCATTTGTCGTGCATAACGCGGTTCGATAACATCATAAACCAAATTTTTGCCAAGGTTGTCATAGATTTCAAATTCCGGAACACCATATAACCATTTGGGTTTACCGGATTCCGGTGTCCAAAAATTCTCATTTGCCCAAAGCTTGAACACAATTTTTTGTTTGTTAAATGTTTCTTCATCTACAAAAAAATAGTTGCGCCCTTCGGTATCTTCTATGCGTTTTTCGCGCGTTGTAAATGAACGCAAATTATGAAATAAACCTTCGGGTAAATTATTTATATATTCGGTTTTACCACCACCAGAATCGCCCACACAAAATAAAAAAGCTCTTTTCATTTTTTTCTCCTTTTGGTTTTTAAAAAAAGCGGTTACCAAAAGGTAACCGGTTGATTAATCTTCCAAAAAGCTGCGTAGTTTGCGCGCCCGCGTTGGGTGCTTTAACTTATTCAATGCCTTTTGTTCGATTTGTCTTATGCGTTCACGTGTAACACCAATGTATTCACCAACCTCTTCCAATGTACTGGTCTTATTCGTGCTCATTCCAAAGCGTTGACGCAAAACGGTTTCTTCTTTGGGATCTAATTCTGACAAAATTTGTGTTACAATTTTGCGCAAATTCTTTTGTGCCGCCGATGTAAACGGATTTTTTGCCGTTTCGTCCGCAATGATTTCCATACGCGAACTGTCATCTTCGGTGCCGACGGGCGCCTCTAATGAAATTGGGCGGACATTGACCTTCATAGCTTTGTGAATTTTATCCACCGGCAAATATATTATTTTGGATAATTCTTCAGCGGTTGGTTGACGGCCGTATTTGTGCATAAACTGACGCGAAGCACGTTGAATTTTATGTATATTATCAATCATGTGCACCGGGATACGAATGGTGCGTGCCTGGTCCGCAATACTGCGTAAAATTGCCTGTTGAATCCAGTTTGTGGCGTATGTTGAAAATTTGTTACCCAAACGATAGTCAAATTTATCAACCGCCTTCATAAGCCCAATATTCCCATCTTGGACAAGGTCAGAAAAATCAAGTCCCAAACCACGATTACTGCTTTTTTTTGCGAATTTTATAACAAGGCGCAGATTTGCTTCTATCATTTCACGTTTTGCGCGGGCGGCTTCGGTCTGGCCACGGCGAACAAGTTCAACAACCTTTTTATATTCGGCGGTCGGTTGGCCGGTTTCGTCGGCAATTGCGGTTATTTCAGATTGAATCTTTAATATATCGTCACCATGCTTTTTTGCAAAGTTTGCCCAGTTAGCATTTTTATGCTTTTGCAACTTTTTGACCCAATTACGATTCAATTCGTTTCCGATGTATTCGGCCAAGAAATCTTCACGTTTAATCTTGTTTGCAACAGCAAGGCGTAACAATTTCCCCTCTAGTCCCATTAGCAATTGGTCACGTTCGGTCAGGCGGTCCATAATTTCCGCAATACGATCATCATTCATGCGAATTTTGCTAACACTTTCAAACAATGTCAGACGCATTTTATTATATTTTGCCTCTAACGCTTCATCCGGTTTCGACGAAGTGAGCAGTTTTTCCATACGCAACGCTTGTAATTTTTGCATACTGTTAAATGTGCGTTTTATTTTGGTGAATAAATCGGTTATGACGGGCATTAACGCTTCTTCCATAACAGGAATTGGAACCCCGGATGTGCTACGCGGACCATCATCTTTCTTTATTTCTTCATCATCTTCATCTTCGTCTTCATCATCATCCATATCATCATCAACGGTGGGTTCGGTTAAATCTTCAAAATCTTCGTCGGATAATTCATCAACTTGTTCTACACCTTTGGACTTTAACGTTTCGGAAAGTGCCGCCACAGATTTTTGTTCAGATTCATTGGAATACATCGCTTCTAGGTTGATTATGTAACGCAAACGAACTTCTTCGTTCAATAGCTGCTGGTACCAATCAAGCATCGCCTGAATTGTCATGGGACTTTCACATAGACCGTAAATCATTAGTCGCGATGCGGCCTCTATACGTTGTGCGATTGCAACCTCGCCCGCCGCGGTCAATAATTGCACTGTGCCAATTTGTTTTAGGTATGATTGAACGGAATCTTGGACCCCCAAAACAAGTGTGCCGGTTTGACTGCGCTCTAACTGTTTGGCGTAATGTTCATAATCTTCGTCAGAATCAACCTGTTCTGCATCATTATTTAACAAATTGCGATATTTTTCCGCATTTTCATCGGAATCTTCATCATAATATCTTTCAATATCCTTTTGATAATTGCCGGTTTCTAAGACCTCTAACCCCAAGTCCTGTTTAAAGAAATCAAGGACTTCTTGGTGTTCTTCTTCGGGAATTTCATCGGAACCGCATGCGGCATTAAAATCCATTTGTGACAAATAGCCGTTTTCCATCGACGAAACAGCGAGTTTTTGCAGATTTTCCGGCAACGAATCAACCAATAACCTTGTTGCATCATCAAGTTTTTTGGACATAAAAAACCCTTATGCTTTTTTAATTTATTTCTTTTTCTTTGTTTTTGTGGCTTTTGCGCTTTCCTTGGTCGCCTTGGCAATCGCGTCGTGCAACGCGGATTCAGAAACCAACCCCAGCACAATCGGGCTTTGAATTTGAATTTCCGTATAACTTTTGTGTGTTTTATTGCGGACGGATGCAACCGTGTTGTTCGTACTGCGCATAAGTCTTGCAATTTGTCCATCAGTCAATTCCGGACAGTTTTTCAAAATCCATAAAATTCCGCCCAAACGGTTTTGGCGCAGAATCTTTGGTGTATAACCAATTCCCTTTTTATTCTGGGCGTTTTGCGCGCGCACGATGCTTTCCTGAAGTGTTAAACGCGCAGTCGGGTCGGATTCGCAAAGCGCGATATCTTCGCGTGTGACCTGGCCATTCAAAATGGGGTTTAACCCCTGGATTTTTTGGGTTTCGGCATCGGCGATGTTTTTAACCTCTAACTCATGCAGGCCGCAAAAGTCGGCAATCTGTTCAAAGGTCAGTGCGGTGTTTTCAATCAACCACAACGCAGTGGATTTCGGCATATATGGGTAATTCATAAGGTATCCTCTTGTTCACTGTGCCTAAATATAGCACAACCCACACTATATTCAAGCGGTTTTTTGTAAAAAATTTTAGAGTTTTTTTACAAGTTTGAATCCACCCGGTGTATCAGTAACCGTCCAACCCGCCGAATCAATCATGGCCCGTAATTCGTCGGCACGTGCAAAATCGCGTTCTTTTTTCGCCGCCATACGCTGATTTGCCAATTCTTGAATTTCATCAGGTGCGGTTTCGGATTCCGCGTCATGCAACTTTTGGGCACGGTCGCGCAATTGTAACCCAAGCAGTTCATCAATAAAATCAACCAATGCCAATTTGGTCGCGGCATTTATGGTTTGTTTTTTCAATAAATCTTGGACAACCACTAATGTTTCAGATGTTTTAAGGTTGTCCGATATCGGAGTCAAAATTTTATCGTGCCATTCGTTATACAAATCTTGATTGACGGGCGTGACATCGTTTTGCAATATTAAATCGGCAATCTTGCGGACTATATTCTTGTAACCGGCCGCCGCTGCGTCCAAAGATTCAAACGAAAATTCCATCGGCTGACGATAATGGCCTTGTAAAAGTAGGTATCTAAATGCCATTGGGTCATAGCCTTTCTCAATAAGACCGCGAACAGTAAAGAACGAACCCGACGATTTCGCCATTTTGCCTTCGCGCAACATTAACCATGCCCAATGCACCCAATAATGCACCCAAGGCGCACCAACAATCGGCTCAGATTGGGCGATTTCGTTTGTATGATGAACCTTGATATGTTCTTGGCCGCCACTATGAATATCAAAATGGTCACCAAGGTATTTCATACTCATTGCGCTGCATTCCAAGTGCCAGCCTGGGAAACCAACGCCCCATGGGCTATCCCATTCCATTTGGCGCTTGGCGTCCGGTGGTGAAAATTTCCACAATGCAAAGTCGGTTATATTACGTTTGTTATTATTTTCTATACGCGCACCCCCACGCAATTCTGACAGGTTTTGTCCGCCCAGTTTGCCATAATCCGGCAGTTTAGATGTATCATAATAAATGCCGTCACCCGGTATTTCATACGTGAATCCAAGTTTTTCAAGTTTTTGAATCAGTTCGATTTGTTCCTTGATATGGTCGGTTGCACGCGGCGTATGTGTTGGCCGTATAATGTTCAGCAAATCCATATCGTTTACGCAACTTTTGATATATTTGTTTGCAACGTCCCATACGGACAAATTTTCACGCGCCGCGCCTTTTTCCATTTTATCTTCACCGGTGTCTTCGTCACTGGTTAAATGGCCAACATCCGTAAAGTTCATAACATGATTTACCGTATAGCCATTTGCCAAGAACATACGCTTCATCATATCACTATTGAAAAATGTCCGCATGTTACCAAGGTGCTGGTCCCAATAAACCGTCGGGCCGCAATTATATATTCCGACATGATTTGGTGTAATCGGCACAAAATCTTCCAATTTGCGTGTCATCGTATTGTATAATCTTATTTGCATAGTAAAATCCTTATATTTTAGTGTTGATTATGATAACAGATAATAGAAAAATACGCAAACAATATGTTTGCAGGAAAACATATTTAACAACAACAATAAAAATTTATAAAAGGAACTGTCATAACGGTTGCATTGTTTCATATTTGATAATGTATGTCAAACTAATTTTCTGTGTCATCCGAAAGCGGGTGACACTTTTCATATATATTCATAATTTCGGACATATTTACCTTGGTATAAAGTTGCGTTGTGGAAAGTGACGAATGCCCCAATAATTCTTGCAAACTGCGCAAATCCGCCCCATCCGACAATAGTGCCGTTGCAAAAGTGTGACGCAATGCGTGCGGCGTGACATAATCCGGCAATTGTAAAAACGCACGCACTTTTTCAATAACCTTTTCCGCCATGCGCGCCGACATAGGCAGGCCGCGCACACTGCGGAATAATTCATCGTCCGCCGCGTTCCCGAACGGGCGCAACGCAATATATTTTTCAATTGCGCGATGGACGGCGGGCAACACGGGGACAATTCGTTCCTTGGACCCCTTGCCCATTATGCGCAGGCTTTCCGGCGCGCCGGCGATGTCGCTGTTTTTTAATGATAATGCCTCTGATATACGCAGGCCACAACCAAACAGCAATGTCACCAGCGCCCAATCGCGTGCGGCAACCCACGGTTCGTTTTCATCGATTGCGTTTATCGCTCCATGCATATCATTGACATCCGAAGGTTCAATCGCCTTGGACAATTTCTTTGGAATTTTCGGTGAAGATATTAAGCCAATTGCATCATTTTTTATACCGTGATATTTGGCGATATATTTGAACAGCCCACGCACCGAAGATAATGCCCGCGCCGTTGATTTGAACGAAAGTTCACGCCTTTGCCGGTCGGCAAGCCACGAACGAAACGCGATTGTGTCGATTTTTGAAATATCGCCCAGTGCGGGCGCCGCACCAGAAAAACGCGTCATAAATTCCATAAAATCCGCGATATCCGTCCGATATGCAATCGCCGTATGCGCCGAATAATTCTTGGTCGCGGTCAGGTATTCGATAAATTCGTCGATTATATCCTGCATGTTATTTTATTTCAAAGATTGCGGACACATGCACGGAAACATCTGTATCCTTGCCCGTTATTGCGCCGCCGGCATAGCCCGAACCAGTGTCCATCGTCATCATTTCCACCTTGGCCATGCGAAAGTTCACGGTTGGTGCGGTGTATGCGCCATCATTGATATAAGATACCGCAAGCATTTTGCCGGCCCGTTTACCCACCCCCGCGGCAAGTCCGTTCGCACGGTCACGCGCGTTTTCCACCGCCGCCCCAAGGCATGATTCCAAAACCGGTTTCATCGTTTCAGCCGAAGTGAACATGCGCAGGTTCGTCACAAAAATATCTTCGGCACCCGCGAATTTGTTCAGGACTTTTTCAATCGTGTCAATATCATTTGCCGACACATCCAGTGCAATTGTTGTTTCAATTCCAACAAATTCGGACTTTTGCTTTGTGTGATTCCATTCGGATTTTTCGTATGAATTAAATTCACTGGTTTGCACCTTAACATCCAGTGTTTTTAGAAAGGCGTTCATTTCCGCAACCTTGGACGATGCAAGTTTCATAGATTTTGCCGCACTTTTATCCGTCACACTTACGCGCAGTGTTATCGCCGTTCGATCCTTTGGCACAGATGTAAGACATTCACCATCAACACTGATTGTTCGTGGCTGCGCGAATCTATCAATTGCAAACCACCCAAGTACCAACACACATACGGCTGCGACCGCCGTTCCAATAAGCTTGTTATTCATTTTTTCTCCTTTCCTTTTCATTTTTATTTTTTTCCAAGTGTGACACGACGCACGCGCGGTAAAGTTTTATCGGCAATTTTTCGCGCAATTTCCGCACCGCCCGCGAGCGTGGCATCCAATTCATCGCGATGATTCATTAGGTATTCATAACGTTCCCGCATTGGTGCCAACACTGAATCCATTTTTTCATACAGCATTGTCTTTGCCGTGCCGTATCCCATGCCACCCGCACGAAACATTTCGGCAAACTTTTCAATTTCGCCCGCGTTCGCAAAGTGTTTATACAATTGGAATATGGTTGAAGTTTCAGGGTCTTTTGATTCTTCGGGCGTTTTACTATCAGTAATAATGCGCATAATTTTCTTTTTTAATTCCCCGGAATTTGCCATAAGCGGAATTACATTATCATACGATTTGCTCATTTTCCGGCCATCAAGCCCGGGGATAATTCCCGCATCGGGGGAAATTTGCGCATCTGGTAATTTTAACACATTGCCATAAATAGTATTAAAGTGTCCGGCAATATCGCGCGCAAATTCAACATGCTGTTTCTGGTCCGCACCAACGGGCACAACGTCCGCCCCGTAGAGCAAAATATCCGCCGCCATTAAAATTGGGTAAGTATAAAGCCCCATATTTACACCGGCGTCCGCATCCACACCCGCCGCCGTATTACGGTCAACCGCCGCCTTGTACGAATGCGCGCGGTCCATTAGGCCCTTTGGCGTGACATTGGTCAATATCGTGGATAATTCACACACCGCCGGTACATCCGATTGCCGAAACAGCAAGACATTATCCATATTCACGCCAATCGACATAATAATCGCGGCGATTTCATAGGTATGCTCACGCACCGCGTTCGCATCGTGCATAATGTTCAGCGCGTGCAAATCCGCGACAAAAACGATTGTCTTGTGCGTCGCCGAAATATCACAAATCTGGCGCAAGGCACCGATATAGTTGCCCAAATGCACCGTTCCGGTTGGCTTTATTCCTGTTAAAAATACTTTCGATTCAGACATTTTTTAACCTGTTTGTTTGCATTATTATAACTTTTTTTTATGGGAAAATCAATAGTGGGAATTCCGCCTAAGAAACGACAGGGTCCCGGCTTTCGCCGGGATGACGAAAATCCGCCCCTGGGCGGATTTTCGAATTTTTTCCCAAATGACTCTGAACTTAACGCGAATAAAATTCGACGACCAATTCAGGAAACATTTGAACCGGATACGGAACATCCGCAAATGCAGGCACGCGCGTAAATGTTGCAACGAAATTCGCACTGTCCACATTGATATAGTCCGGTGTATTGCGTTCGCCCGATTCCAGCGCCAACACAACCAATGGCATTTGTTTTGCCTTGTCACTAACCGTGATAACATCGCCGGGCTTAACCTGGTACGATGCGATTTTTACGCGTTTGCCATTGACATAGATGTGCCCATGGCTAACCAACTGGCGCGATGAAAAGACGGTCGGCGCGAACTTTGCACGATATACAACCGCGTCCAAACGACGTTCCAACAACCCAATAAGGTTATCCGGTGTGTCGCCACGCATATTATCGGCCTCCAGATAATACGCACGGAATTTCTTTTCGCCGATGTTACCATAGTAGTTTTTCAATGTCTGCTTGGCACGCATCTGCTTTGCATAGTCGGTCATATTACCGCCACGCGATGTTGGGCCATGCTGACCGGGTTTGTATTTACGTTTGTTAAATGGGGATTTTGCCTGGCCCCACAAATTGACACCAAGGCTGCGTCCGATTTTAAGTTTACGGGTACTGCGTTTTGCACCACTTCTTGCCATAATTTAATCCTTTTGGTTTTTTATTTGGCCGAACATTTGACAGAAACCTTATCACGCCGGGACCAAAACGCACCGATGCTTAATCAGTTCTGATTCTATTCAGCAGGCGCATAATAAACCATTTTTTTTGAAAAAGCAAGAAAATAGTGGGCGGTGACATCTTGTAAACGAAATTTATCGGAATTATTAGTAGCTATTGAATTTTTGTTTTAGCGGTTCAATGGTATTATTTCTGCACGCTGTTTCGTATTTGTTGAATTCCGTCGCCGCTTGATCCGTGTTTCCCAGTTGCAACTTGGCCGGTTGCATTTGCCATTGCCGTACCAGCCGCCGGGTCAAGAAAGGCACCAACACCGGTTAATGCGACATTTGCTGTATCGCCATAGACATCTATGGCTTCTTTGGCAATCATGTTTTTGCGATTTTCTCTGTTTGCAGTTTTTAATTCTTTTTCCTCTGTCGGAACACATTGCAAATTATCTGCGGTTTTTTCGTAATTTTTTCTGCAAATCAAAATACAATTTCCATTTTCATCGTATTTTGCTGATTTTACATGTGTTGTGGACCGCAAAAGTGCCGAACAATCATCGCCTTTTTTGGCACTTTTGTTTTTCGTATTGTTATGATTTTTTGAATCATTTTCAGATTTATCTTTGTTGATAATTGCGTTACCCGCTACACCGGCTGCGACGCCCGAAATAGTCGCGATTTTACCGCCCTGCACTTTATCCGTGGATTCTTGTTTTTGCGCGTTCCATGCCGCGGCATCCGCACCGTCCGGATTCATTAGCGCACGCGAAAGCGACGGATTTGCGCCACCGCCTGTTTTCGTGGTTTGGTAATTATACAGTCCTGTTTCGGCGTGGTCATATATAACTTCTGCTTCAATTCCGGGACGCAGGTTCAGCGCCGTCTTGGTTTCTTTTAATTTTTCCGCCAATTGTTTGAATTCGGTATAATAGGAAAGCATTTCATTTCCACCAGGCAATGTTTCTTCTACACCCAAATCAACCTGTCGCCCGCCACCGTATTCGCATTTCATTGTTGCGATGTACGCGGACATTTCCGTTTCGGCATCCGCGTCGGCGTTTTGTTCCGCGCGACCCGATGCCCATTCCATAGCGCCAAGTCCCGTGGCCGCGGTTGTTATGGTGACTAAGCCCTTGTTGGCGTTGCTTTGTTCATTGTCGCGTGCAGATCTATATTCTTGTTCGGCGGCTTTGCGGTTTTCTTCTGTTGTTTGTGACGATACTTCGAACGAAAGTTCGGATTCTTGGGGTGTTTGATCTTGGACACCGTCGCCCGCAGATGTTTGTTCAACACTGATTTTACCATTATTGGCCTTGATCGTGATCGGAAGTTTGTTTGGGTCAAGTCTGTCGGGTAAACTATTATTGGTTTGGGAATTCGATATTTCCACAGATGTTGGGGTTGAAATAGCCGCGGGCGTGGTGATAGTTGTGTTGTTGTCTGCTTCATCGGCCAACGATATAATCGGACAAATCAACACAAAAAATGTAAATAAAATTCTTTTCATCCTCTATCCCCATAATTGCGTAAAAAATACCGCGTGGGAAACCAAGCGGTCGGGGTGTTGAGAAATCACAAACTCGATGACTCCATCGGGCTTTGGTTTTTTACGCCTGTTATATACCCGATGGCACCCCGAACCACACGTCGGGGGAAAATTTCAAGACGGTGCAAAACATGGAAATCGCAACAATGGTAAAAAAACAAAGTCGGATTACGATGCGTTGCACCGGAGTTTGCGGGCCTCTCACAGCCCCGAACCAAATTCCCATCTGATTCAGTGCTTATGGTATCATAAATGGGGCTTTGTGGCAAGTGTTTTTTGGTGTCAGTGGTTAGTGTAAGTGGTTAGTGGGTAGTGACATTATGCTTTTATTTGCTTATGCTTTGTGAACACAAGGCAGATTTAATCTCATTCAGTTGGGCAAGAACCACTTTTGCCTGTTCTTCGTCTAACGCATTTTGTGCATATAGCCAAAGTTCTCTCATATGATTTTGCATATATTTTTCTAATGGATTTGTAAAAGGCCTGCCATACAATTTGCTTTTAACATTTTGATATAATGGCATTAACGGTCTTTTAATATTATCCTGTATCTCGTCTGTTTGGTGATAATAATTCAGTGATGCAAAATCATAAGTTTTCCGATCGGTAAAAAATCGCAATTCCTGGGTCACCGGCACTTCCATATAAAATTCCTCTGGGTCGTAATGTTCAATTTTACAAGAACCAAAGGTATATATCGTTTCAAAACGATTATTCCACTTAAAATTTTTCAATTTCCACCGTTCTTCGTCGGTTGTTGGACGGTTTGACGGTTGCCCTTTGGGATATGATATTTTAACCGGATTAGCCATCAACTCGGCATACATCTGTATCAGTTCCGACTTATAAGGCGAAGTATACAGTCCTTTCATTTCCGTGCGCTCTAAATACGATACATTTGCCCAATGCATATAAAATCCTTTTGTGTCCGTAGTGCACTGTATCGTAAAAAAGCCGGATTTCAAGTTTTTTCTATCTCAACATCTTGTAAACAAAGTTTATTGGCACAATAAGCAATCCAAGGCCGGCGGCGGTCAGCCATTGTACCGGTGTTAATGGTTCAAGTGACAAAACATTACCACCGAATGTCACACACGCATAAAGGCCGGCAAAAACAACAAATGTCACAATCAAAAACATTGGATTTTTGGATAGGCCCGAAAATATATCGAAACCACGCACCCGAACACAGAATCCATTTAGCATTGCCATAATTATTATCAACGCAAACCGGGCGGACATTGCCGCATTGCCAAAAATCGCCACAAATGGTTCGGTGAGTGTCAGAGCAAATATAAACACGCCCGCAATTGTTGTCCATATAACCCCCGCGATTGTGTCGCCAGTAATAAGTTTTGCGTTTTTGCCCGCGGGTGGTTCGGTCATATATTCCGCGCGCGATGGTTCGCCACCAAACGCAAGTGAATTCAAACTGTCGATTACAATGTTTATTATCAATATCTGCACGGCCATCAATGCCGTGACACCGGCAAGCAACGGGAACAAAACACATAACGCAACCAGTATAAAGTTTATTGGCAATTGAAATCGTAAAAATCCGGTCACATTGTGCATAAATGTCCGGCCAACCAGGATACTGTTACCAATGGACACAAAGTTGTTGTCGGTGATGATGATATCGCTTGCCTCCTTGCATACATCTGTGCTGTCGCCCATGGCATAGCCTACATCAGCCCCCTTTAACGCCGGCGCATCGTTTGTACCGTCGCCACACATACCGATACAAAGCCCCATTTCTTGGGCAATTTGAACAAGGCGCAATTTGGTGTGCGGGGTTGCGCGCGCAATAATACGAATTTGTGGCAAAATGCGTTTGACCGCCGCGTCGGACATTTTATCAAATTCGGTTGCGGTTATGGCAATGTCATCGTCACTTTGCAAAATTTTACTTTCGCGGGCGATAACACGCGCCGTTTCCAATATATCGCCCGTTATCATCATGACGGACACACCCGACCCCTGCAATTCCGCCACCATATCCGCAACACCGGGACGCACATCATCACGCAACGCGGAAACACCAATGAATACTAAATTATCCGGCATTTCGCCCGTTTTATGCGTTCCATCATAATATGCCGTCGCGATAACACGCATGGCGCGCCGGGCATTTGACACAATAATTCGTCGCACGGTTGCACGATTTAGTGGATGCGTTGCGCCGGTCGCATCAACATAAAACCGCGAATGCGCAAGGATAATTTCCGGCGCCGCCATGACATAGGTGCGCGGTCCCGACTTGGTTTTAACCGTTGTTGCGGAAAACTTGGTCGCACTATCGAACAATGTTTTGGTTAAAACCGGGTTTTCACGCTTTATGGTGGACACCGTTTTATGGTTTAACCCCAACGCACCAAACAACGCGCGTTCCGTACTGTTGCCACCAACGATTTGCCCGCCCGCATCAAGCATGGCGCGCCCATTTAAGACGATATTATTCATCAACAATCGAACGGCCACGCCGCCCGTATCATGATTAAAACCAATGTTTGTGCCATCGCCGGTATAATTCGCCACCGGTTGCATTTTCCCATACGTGATTGTGCCGGTTTTGTCGGTGCAAAGTAATTGTATGTTTCCCGCCTCTGGGATTTTATTTGGGTTTTTCGCAAGCAAGTTTTCGCGCGTCATTTTGTGTGCGTTTTGGGCGGTTATGATTTCAATGATAAACGGCAAACCTTCGGGAACCGCCGCCACGAATATAGTAAGTCCCAATGTTATCGCATGCGCCACAGTAAGCACGAAATCGCCGAGTCCGTTAAATCCGTCCAAATACCAATGCATAACAACCATGATAACCGCGATACAAATCGCGCAAATTCCGCCAATTTGCCCAACAACGCTCGCCATTCGGTCAAGACCACGTTGCAACGCCGTTTTTTCTTCGCCAATATCGGACAAGGTTTTTAATATCTTGGCATTTTCGGTATCCATTCCAACGCGTGTGACAATCATTGCACCGCCGCCGCCATGCACGGTCGTTCCGGCAAAGACATAGTTCGCGTTGGTATAATCGTTCGCGGTTATTGGGGCCGCACGATTATATTTGAAATTTGGAAGTGGGGATTTGTGAACCTCTTCACTTTCGCCATTTAGAACGGAATTATTCACCGAAATATGCCCATGAACCAAGTAACCGTCCGCCGGGATTCTTTCGCCGGCCTGGAGCAAAACTATATCACCGACAACGATTTCGGTACTGTCGATATTGCGAATGTGACCGCCACGGATAACATTGCACAAAAGCACCGATGCGCGCCGCCGCAATTCAAGTGTGCTGTGTTGGCTGCGCAGATGAGTGATAACATTTACAATCGCAACAATAATGATAACAACGCCAATTCCAATCGCCTCTATAATATCGCCATAGCCAAGCAGTGCAAGGCCAATGAACAACCCCGCCATTATAAGCAAAATTAGGTTTATTTTCGTACGAAAGACATCGACCAAGAAATCCCACGCACTTTTGACACGCGGATCGGGCATGGTGTTCGATCCATATTTCTTGCGATTTTGCGCGACGGCCGCCAAAGATAACCCGTTTAGTGTCAAAAATCCCCCCTGCTTATTGTACCCGCATTTTACCGCATTTCTGGCACCCGGGGCAAGGGGAATTTTTGGATTATTTACCTGTGACTTGCAACTTATCCACAAAAATGCAATGACAAGATTTTTATAATCATTCGTTCGCGGATTGTGTGCTGCACTGTCGTTCGCACACATACCATCATCCCCGCCGGTAAAATCAAAAAATCCACCATCCGGTGGATTTTTAAGATTTTAAGCATGACGGGGCGGAATTCTGTCTCACAATTTCCCATACCTAAATACACAAACACAGGGAATTTATTT
Source organism: Candidatus Enterousia sp. (assembly GCA_045646605.1). Lineage (GTDB taxonomy): Bacteria > Pseudomonadota > Alphaproteobacteria > Rs-D84 > Rs-D84 > Enterousia. The sequence goes on along the minus strand of JAZRLA010000015.1, from coordinate 46,121 downwards.
GTTAAAATCTGGATTCAATTTGTATTTACGTCCCTTGGTGCGACCTGTTGCGATCAGTACTTCATCCGCCACCAATGCCGCCAATAATTTTTTGGTCATCTCAGGCGATTTGCCTGTCAGCAACTGGGCACGATAGTTGTCTATTTCACCGTTAGTTTGGATAAAACCGATGATGTTGGTCAAGAATTCACGCTCCGTCTTGGTCAATAATTCGGTAATTTTTTCGGGAATTATTTCGGTAATGTTTGACAATTCGTTTATGGCACGCAATATAGCGGCTAATATAAATTCTATGAACTCTGTTGAATCTGCGGTCTTTTCGGCACGCCCCAGAACGGCATAATATTCCGCCTGATTTTCATATACTATGGTTTCAACCGGAATCCATGCAAACACTGGTTGCCAGACGGATAATACCAATGTTTGCCATAAACGTCCCATACGACCATTACCGTCTGCAAATGGATGGATAAATTCAATTTCAAAATGCATAACCGCGGATTTAATCAATGGATGTTCTTTGGTCGTTTTTGCCCATTTGAATAAATCTGTCATCAATGATAACAGGTATTCTGGCTTTGCACCAATGTGTACTACTTTTTCGTCTGAAAATACGCCTACATTACCTCTGCGGAATTTACCCGCTTCGTCCACCAATTCGGCTGTCATCATTTTATGTGCATGTAGAAAGTCAGAAACTTTATAAGGGTTTAATGTCAAAACATGTTCGTATGCATCATAAGCATTCCGAACTTCTTTGATTTCACGCGGATTACCAATAATACGACGGCCGTTGATGACATCAGTAATTTGTTCCAACGATAAAGAATTGCCTTCGATAGCTGTGGAAGATTGAATAGAACGCAGGCGGTTTACTTTACGTAAGTGCAGATTACGTTCGTATTCTTTTTTACCTTGAATTTGTCCGATTTTTTCAGATATCTCTGCAACAAGATTAGTAATATTTGTTGTAATAGTAAATTTTGGTGTGTTTGTCGCCATATCAACCCCCGTTATTCGGTAGAATTATAAGAAATAATTACCGAATTGGCAAGAACAAAATTACGATTTTAAAATGTGAAATTCACTTATGAACCATTGTAAAATATAATTGACAATCTGTGCGGTTGATGTACCATATGCGCATAACAAAGAGGATGCAAACATTATTATGAACAAAGAAAGAATACGTTTAGAGCAGAATATAAAGCGAGCTAGGGAAGAACTGCAAACCGCAAGGCAAACATTACGCCAAAAGGGCAATGTATATGATTACTACAACAAGAGAGTGTCTACGACTTGTGGTAGTTGTGGATGTTTTGGTTTGACAGAAGGGTTATGTTACATTGCTGGTCTTAGATATGCTTGTGAAACATGTGGTTCTGGATATATCTATAAAAGTTATCGCAAAGCAAAGGATGATTACTTTACAGCATGGGCTGATTTTGAGGCTCATAAAGCCGAATATGATGGGAATATCGAAAAAGCAGAACAAGAATTACAAGATTATGAAAGCCAAAGATGGTCGCGTTTAATAAATAAGTTGTTTAGATGCAAATAGCATAAGTACAACATTCAAAACGGGTGTTGGATTTTTATGGCGTGGTGTTACCGCTCGCACACATCCCGTGTCGTAGCCGGTAAAATCAAAAAATCCACCATCCGGTGGATTTTTAAGATTAAATTTGCCAAGCCTCCTCGATGCCCAATAAGAAAAATCTATAAAAACTCGTGGGGACAAAAACTCCGTTTTTATGATTTTTCTAATTGTGCATCTTCGTATTGTGTGCTGCGTGGCTTTGCCACTCGCACACATCCCATCATCTCCGCCGGTAAAATCAAAAAATCCACCATCCGGTGGATTTTTAAGATTTTAACATGGCGGAGATGATGGGATTCGAACCCATGATACGGTTGCCCGTATACCACATTTCCAATGTGGCGCACTAGACCAACTATGCGACATCTCCGGTTTTTTAGATTTTTACTTATTCTTCATCGGATTCCGCGGCATCGTCCATAACATCTTCGGCAACCAATTCAGCCGCATCAACCGGGGCATCGCCAACCAATGTATCCTCCAATTCCGCGTCAATATCGCGCAATTCGGGGTTATCACTGCTAACCTCAAGCGTTTCTTCGGCATTTTCAACGGCCGGTGTTTCCTTGTACGATTGCACGAATTCGTGGCGGATTCCCGCGATGTCCAATTTTCCACTTGCGATTTCGCGCAGTGCCACAACCGTCGGTTTGTCGCCGTCGCGTTCAACAACCGGCGCCGCGCCGCCGTTCAGGTCGCGAACCCGCTGTGACGCCAACATCCCCAGTTCATAGCGGCTTTCCACAAATGGTAATGTATCAGAATTAGTCGTGCGTGCCATATTCAATTCCTTTGTTGAAATATATTTTAGCCACGCTATAATGATTCAAAAATGGTCAAAATGCAAGAAAAAAATGATATAAAAACTTTATCTTTCGGATGCCGGCTTAACGCGTTGGAATGCGAAAGGATAAAAAACATGTTGGCGCGCGCGGGAATTTGCGCGGCGGTTGTGAATACCTGTGCCGTTACCGCAGAGGCCGAACGTCAATGTGGCCAGGCGGTACGAAAAATCGCGCGCGAAAATCCGGGGGCGATAATTTTCGTGACCGGTTGTGCCGCAACAAGGAATCCGGGGCTGTTTGAAAAAATTCCGGGTGCGGTTGTTATTTCAAACGAAAAAAAGATGGATATGCGCGCATATTTGGATAAAATACCACCAAAAAATTGCGGCAATGTGTGTCCGGAAATTAGTGGCACATTTGCACAAGAAAACAAACTTTCAAAAAAATTCATTCAAATTCAAAATGGATGCAATCATGATTGCACATACTGTGTGACGCGGCTGCTCCGTGGGCCGGCGGTATCATTTGAATACGATAAAATTTTGGCGGATGTGCGTTCGGCGACGGCGCATGGGTTTGGCGAAATCGTGCTGACCGGTGTGGATGCAGCATCATATTTGTGTATGTATGATGGGCGACCGTTTTTGATTTCGGATTTGTGTCGGCGGTTGCTTGGTGATGTGCCGGAAATGGAACGGTTGCGCCTTTCGTCGGTTGACCCGGCGGTGCCGGCAATACGCGATATTATTGAAATGATGAAGAATGAACCGCGGTTTATGCCACATTTGCACCTTTCTATGCAATCGGGGGTCGATACAATCCTGCGCGCGATGCGGCGGCGGCACACGGCGGATATGGTGCGTGATTTGGTGCGACGCGCCGATGGCAAGGTTAGTTTTAGTTGGGATATAATCTGTGGCTTTCCGGGTGAAACGGAAGATTTATTCGCCGAGACGTTGGAATTGGCGCGTGAATTGCGTCCTGTGCGTATTCATGCGTTTCCTTTTTCGCCCCGCCCCGGTACGGTTGCGGCGGAAATGCCAAATCAGGTTCCGCGAAATATTGCCCGGGCGCGCGTGCGCAAAATAACGGCGGTCGCGGCGGAAAATTTACATGAATTTATGAAAAAGCAAGTTGGCAACACGTGCCGGGTTTTGGTTGAAAGCGACAATATCGCACGCACACCAGATGACATACCAATCAAGATAGTTGGCGCAACCATACCACCACGCACAATTTGTAATATAAAAGTAACGGGTGTTGATGGTGGGATGCTAGTGGGCTGTAACTAACCGTCAATACAGGTTATTAATTTGGTACCTGCCAGAGCAAGCAATAATTGTCGTCACCATCATGGTTGGTTTCATACTGATAGCAAGTTATTTTGTTTGCTTCAACGGCGGCAATCGTTGCGATGTCACTGCCATTTTGTAATACGCCATTATTATTATATGTTGCGGTGCTGGATACGGTTGCCGAACCAACACTGCCCACGGTGTCAGTATATGTCACGACATTGCCAGGCGTGCCAGCGGGAATTATATTCTGTTTCAATGCCAATGCGTTTACCAAAAAGACACCGTTTACTAACTCTGTGCCATTACCACTATTACTAAACCAATCATTGTTACTGTTGCCGAACGTTATGCTGTATGCGTTAAGTGCGTCCTGTTGTTCATTATTAGCAGTCCATGTCAATGTATCATAAGTTGTGTTTTCGTCATAACCCTTTGCCACAAACTCCCAGTGCGCGGTGCTGCCTGAACCCTGGTACACCCAAATGGATGGGAAGTTCGGACTCCATACCTTGTTCGCAACGCTGGAATCGGTGATGGGTGCGTTGTTATAATGCAGGGGTTTCGGGTCGTTATTGTTAAGTTTCATTTGTAACGCCGTTCCCGCATTTCCCGGCGATAATTGGGCGCTATTCTGGGCCGCGGGCTGAACAATAAGGAACATGCCGGCGGTCGGGGCGCTGGTGATACTGCCGGCCTCGACAGTCTTTATCGCGCTGCTGGCCGTACCGGTCTCGGTCCCATAGAAATAACTTGCACTATTGGAAAGTGGTGCACCATTTACGGTGTTTCCCGACAGACTAGTCATGTTTTTTTGGATATCCTGGTACATACCACTGGCAAATTTCAGGCTAACCAATGCGTTTTCTATGTCTGTTAGTTTATAGTTTTCGTCAAGGGTTTGAAGTTCTTTGAGATATACATTATCTTCTTTATCGGTTCCATCAAACCACCTCATTGCATTGGCGGTCGTTTCACCAACGACAAGCATTGTGGCGTTGCCAGTGGGGAAATTTCCCGCAACCAAACTTTGTGTTACTGCGCCGTCGGTGCTGGTTGGGTATGTAACCACGGGCGCCAAAAGTGGTTCTGTGTGTGCATTTGTGGAGACAGCATTGATAAGTCCCTGTTTTGTATTAACGAACCCGGCCGTGGCAAGATTGGTGGCCCCATATGTTCCAGTGCCATTATAAACACCAAGCGACCCAAGGGTTCCGGCGGTGCCGGTATAGGTTACAACATTGCCCAATGTGCCAGAAATCTTGTTTTGTTTGGTTTCGACGGCGGTGATGTTGGCGATGTCACTGCCATTTTGTAATACGCCATTGTCATATGTTGCGGCGCTGGATATGGTCGCCGAACCACCGATTTTACCGTTGCTGTTATATGTTACAGCCTTACCCGAATCCCCGGTTGGCAAGGCGGCCGTTGCAATTTTTCGCGCCGCGCCAATTGTTGCAATCCACCCATCATTATTGTATGTTTGGCCGTTTTCCGTGTATTCCGCATATTCAACGGCAACACCGCGTTGTCCAATTTCGCCATTTCCGCCATTTTGATACGGTATGAAAACGGCACCATCCGCCTTTTGACGCACCGCGGTCAGGGGGTTGGTTTGTGTTGCCGCCGCATTCGAAATATACTGTACATCAGTTGCGGGAACATGATTTTGTTTAGAATGAACATATTGTGCGGTGGGAAGGCTGTCCGCATAATTGGCGGTATACTGTGGTTCACCACCGGTAAAGATCTCCCTTTCGGTGAATTGTGGTACACCATCGCTGTTCGTTCCGTTGTATATCACAGCCGAACCAGCCGTACCAGTTGGCAAAAGACTGGTTAACCAAGTTGCCACGGCACGGACGGTTGGAATCAATTTATCCGTCGCCGTTGCGTTATTGTTGTTTGTAAAATAGCCCAGTGACCAATTATTGTCAGTGATCGTTGCCTGATCTATAACACCGTATGCGTTACCATTTATCCCACCACTGGCGGTGTTTGAAACAAGTGCCGGGAACAATGTTGTACTGTCATTCCACGGGTCCGCATCCGCCGCAGTGATATTATTCTGTTTCCGGGCCAATGCATTCGCCAAAAATTTACCGGTTATTAAATTACTGTCATTGCCCGCCCAGTTATTGGCGCCACTGCCGAAAGTTGTGTTATAGGCATCAATTGCGGTTCCTTGGGTATTGCTCCATACTAATGTGCTATATGTTTGGTTTGCATCATAACCCTTGGATACAAATACCCACGCGCCGTTGCCACTATTCGCGGCGGCATCGTATACGAATGTGGATGGATAGCCTGCATTCCATACAGCCTGGCCATCATCAAGGGCACTAACAACGGTGCCTTTATAAAATATATCCTTTGCGGCAAGCGAATTTAATTTTATTTTATGGGTCTGATTATCCGCCGAAGATGTATGTTCCGGCCATACGGTAATCATTTGTCCGGTGCTAAGTGATGTTATTGATGGAATTGATACGGCCTTGGTCGGTGTGGTCGCGACGGTGGGGCTGTGTGCATAGCCGATACTGTTATCAACGCCGTGACCCAAGAATACCCAATTGGTTCCATCGTATACAAATGTAGATGGATAATTTTGGTTCCATATCAATGCGCCCGTGGCGGCGTCTTTGACCCCTGCGCCATTATAATATATTCCGAATTCACGGCTGCTGCTGTCGCCCGGGTTTAATTGTAATGTATACGAATCGGACGCCGTTGATGTTTCTGTCGGTTTTACAGTGATGATTTGTCCGGTCGCCAATGGCGCGTCGGCGATTGATGATATTGTCACGGTCTTGGCGGGCGTACCGGCGGCGGTACTGCTGGTCCCGTAAAAATAACTTGCCGCGTTGGAAAGTGGTGCGCCGTTTACGGTGTGCGATGCCAATGATGCTAAATCCGCACTGGTGTCCTTGGTACTGGCGATAAAGTTCCACGCCGTCCCATCATACATAAATGTAGATACATAATCCGCGTTCCAAACCTTGGCGGCGGTGTCGACATTACCAATATCGCTACCGTTGTAACGTACCTTTTTGCCTGTGATACCACTATCTAAACTAATAAAAAGTGTGTTGGCACTGGTGGTTGTCGTTGGCTTTATGGTAATGATTTGCCCCGAAACAAGTTCAGTTCCCGTCGGAACGGTTACAGACTTGATCGTCGCGCTTGCGCCGGTATCGCTGGTCCCATAGGCCGGAACGGTGTTGGTATCGGTATCAATGTCAACACCGTGACCCATAAAGAGCCAATTTGTGCCATCATACACAAATGTGGATGGAACATTCTCCGTCCATACCAACGTCTGTGTAGCACCACGAACCGGCGTACCGTTATAGAGTATCGCTGGCCCGGTTAGTTGTGCCTGACCATCCAAGGGAACCCTTAATGAAAGCACCGTATTGTTACCACAATGTGATGTGTAACGTGGTTTTACGGTGATGATTTGTCCCGCGTTTAATTCCTGTAACGTAATATCGTTGCCGTCCAAGGTTTTGGCGCAGGTTTCCTCCGTATCAGTTGAAGCCTCGTTCGCAAAGAAATATCCACCCGTGCCAAGTTCAATACCGTTTATCGTTTTGGCCTTAAGTGTATCAAGTTCGGTGTCAACGTAATATTGGCTCGCCACGGTTTTTTGGCGGTTATCCGGGCCTGACCGATCTTCCGCGTGGACCACACCGGCAACAACCGCAAATAATGATGATGCGATGAATATCCCCCCTTTCATGGTCATGCCCCTCTTTTCCTTTCCTTTGTGTCGTGTCAAAAAATATCTGGTTTTGATGAAACCAAATTATCCTTCCGTTCTGTTTGATGATACTACGAATCGGGTTTTTAATGCAAGAGCTTTTTTTAATGGGAATTCTTTACTATTCACAATCGATTGTTTTTTCACAATAATTTTTGTTGATTGTGTTGGTGGTCACTAATTATTTGCGCATCAAGCGTGCGCGGGATTTTTCCCATTCGCGGCGTTTTATCGTTTCACGCTTGTCCGCACGGTTTTTACCGTGACCGATACCCAATAATACTTTTAGCCGGCCACGATTGTTGAAATAGAGTTTTAATGGAAATATGGTTGCGCCACGTTCGTTCAATTGGCCAATCATGCGGTTTATCTGTGCCCGATGCAACAACAACCGGCGCGTGCGGCGTTCATCAAAGTTCGCGATGCGCGCCGCGGTCGGCAACTTTTGGATTTCCACCCCCGCAAGGTATAAATCCGTGCCACGTTTTTGCACAAACCCATCAACAATCGTGACCAGGCCGTAACGAAGTGACTTAACCTCCGCCCCCGTTAGTTCAATGCCCGCCTCTATCGTATCTTCAACGGTATAGGCGAACCGCGCTTTGCGGTTTTCAGATACGTGGCCAAATTTTATCATACTGCGTGGCATATTAAATCTTTATCTTTGGGTATAATTTTTTTACGTTTTCCATTACTATATCACACATTTTTTCAAATGTAACATTTTTTATTTCCGCCAAAACATGCGTCGTATCAATTACATATACCGGTTCGCAAACACAGCCACGGTGTGGGACCGGTGCACAATACGGGCTATCGGTTTCAACCACCAGGCGATCGATTGGAATGCGTGAAAACGTGTCACGGATGTCGGCCGCATTCTTGAATGTCAAAATACCACTTGCCGAGAAATAGTATCCGCGATCCAGCATTTTTTTCGCCATATCATAACTTGACGTAAAACAGTGCATAACACCGCCGACACCTGAATAACGCGAAAGAATTTCCACCGTATCGCTTTCCGCGTCACGCGTGTGAATTGCAACCGGCAATCCGGCACGCCGTGCCATATCCAATTGCCTTTCGAACAGTTCGATTTGCGCCGCACGCGAATTCGTCGGCATTTCATGGTAATCAAGCCCAATTTCCCCAACCGCCAAAACGCGCGAATCCCCCAAAATTTCGTCCGTAATATAATCCGCTGGATTTGCCCCCGCGTGTTCGGGATGAATTCCAATTGTTGCAAAAATATTATCGTGCGCATGTGCCAACTTTATCGCAGGCAAGATGTCCACCGGGTCCGCCGTCGGGCATATCATATATTTCACGCCCGCCGCAACCGCACGTGCCACGACCGCGTCCATGCCACCCACAGATGAAAAATCATAGGTCAAATGACAATGTGTATCTATAAGCATTTTTGTATTTCCAATATAATTTTAAAGATTGATATTTCGGGTTCAAGATTCACGCGACCTATATCCGCAATCGCACGCGTTGCCACCGGATACAGTTCCGCCAGGTTAAAGTGAGCAATTACGTCCAACAAAATTCCATAAAGTTCCGGATTTGGTGCAATTTGTCGTGCAAGGTTCATTGCGTCCGATTGGGTTGCATATTTATTTGTTACAAATTCAATCACACGTGCATATATTGCGTCACCGCCAGATTGCTTTAGGTTTGCGATACGGCCAAACGAACCGTTGGCAAGACGCAAGGTTTCGTCATCGATAACATCGTCCGGCATAAATCGCGCACAAAGACGGCGCAAATCTGAAATCGAAAGTGGTCGCATTTTTTCAACACGCGAACGTGAACGCACGGTGGGCAAAACACTGGATAACTGATGCGTGACCAGCAAGAATAACGTCTTGGCCGGCGGTTCTTCAAGTAATTTTAATATCGCATTCGCCGCCGCAGTGGTCAGCATATCCACAGAATCAATCAATACCACGCGCCACCCGCCCGACATGGACGAAAGTTGCATTTTTTCAATCGTCGCACGCACCGTATAGACCGATATAGACTTGCCGTCCGATTTTACCCGGCCGTCTTTATCAATGTTGCGATCCATGTCGATTATGAAAAAATCGCCAACATTACCATAAACCATACGCGCAATTTGGTACGCAAGTGTCGCCTTGCCAATGCCACGCGGGCCGCACAGCATCCATACCGGGTGCAATGGGTGCGCATCGCGATTTTGCCATGCATCCATAAACGCGCGCAATGTGGCATCGTGTCCAATTGTGTTATTATTATCCATCGGATGCGGAAATTCGTAAACGGGTATGTTTGATTTGCGCGCCATTTTAACGCCCCATCAGTATTACAACAATATTACGCCACGCACGCGCAAAAAAACGCACACGTCCAACATCATTTTTCGCGACCAAATTTGTTCGTGCAATAACATCACCGTCACGTTCAGCAATAATTTCACCCAAAATATCACCGGCGTGAATTGGTGCGGGCATCGGATCAGTATAACGCGCGAGCACGCGAACACCAGCAAACCCATTTTCCTTTGGCGCGGTAATTGCAAACGTCCGGTCAACCGTCCCCATTACCGTATCTTTGTCACCATACCAAGTCGGCACCGCGGTTACATCATCGCCTGGACGATAAAAAACCCGTGTCATTGTTGTGGAAAAACCATGAGTAAGCAAATTTTTCATTTCCGCCGCCAATGCATCGTGACCCTTGCCATGAAAACCGTTTATAACACCGATTAAACGACGGCCCCCGGCGGTTGCACTGGCCACCATGCCGTATCCGCCCTTGTCCGTATGTCCGGTCTTCAATCCGTCCGCACCCGGCATAATGAACAGCAGTTTATTATAATTCACCGTGTGCGTTTTGCCCCAATCGCGGCACCAATCTGTTTTATATTCGCCAAATTCGAACCTTTTGGTGGCAAACATTGGATACAAATCGGGATAATCAGAAATTATATGATATGCCAGGGTTGCAAGTTCCCGACTTGTCATCAAATTTTTGTCGTTAGGTAAACCACTTGCATTGCCAAAGGTTGATGCCGGCATACCAATCGCGCGCGCCTTGGCCGTCATCATATCGGTAAATTTTTCTTCTGAACCCGCCAATTTTTCTGCGACCACAACCGACGCATCACCGCCCGACAAAACAATCAGACCCAAAATCAGGTCGCGGACGGAAATATCCTGGCCCGCGGACAGGCAAATCTTGCTTGCTGGGTACCAAAGTGGGTTTTGATAGTCCGCATTTTTACCAACCGGAAAACGATCGTCCAATGATATTTGGCCAGATTTAACCCCATCAAACAAAACGGCCAGTGTCATCAATTTCAACATTGATGATGGCGGCATAAGTTCATCCGCATCCCGCGCCACAATTTCCGCCCCGGAATCATAGTCCAATAAAAACGCGGACTTTGCCCTTGTCTTAAATTCTGCAAACGACGGTGCGGTGCAAAAAATCAATAAAAATGCGAAGATTTTTTGTTTCATGATGCATGTATAATAACAATATCCGAAACCTTTTCAAATGATTTTTTATAAAAAGAAAACGCCCACATAAATCGTGGGCGTTTGGGTTATAAGTTGTGGTTAACGCTTCGGTCCAAAAAATTCTTCCTTTTGTGCCGGCGGAATCGGACTAAATTGAACCGGTGTCATAATTTTTTCAAGTACAGGCAATAAATCCCCGCTAAATTCTGGCAAATCAGAATGCGCAATTTTGAAGTTGTCCTGGTCAACGACGATGGTATTACCCCCGGCATTCGTCAATACTATTTTGTTTTCCCATGCACATTCAATACTATAATTTTTATCAGAACGAGAAAACATATTACGTTTTATCTCGTAATCTGCATACATCGGTATTGTTTTTACACGATTAAACAAATTATCAAATGTCACTCTTTCCTTGCCAAATACGATACAATAGTTCGGCGCCATATCAGTAAAATTTTGTTGTCCCGGTTTTTTAAACACCATAAACCGATGTGCTATCGACAACTGTGCCAACGCTGAGTGCAAATCTCCACCAATTTGTTTTGCGCAATCGTGCGCCGCAGATACCATATACATCACACTCTTGGGTGTTATATCATATCCTTCCGCACGTCTATTAACCTTTTCAAATCCGGGGCTATACGTAGTTATATCTATATAAAACCAATCACCATAATGTAATTGCATTTTGTATCCTTTTTATTTGCTCTCCGCCCCCCGCGCGTGGGCATTGTACATGATTTTTTTGCAAAATCAAACTTTTTCAATTTGCTTTTTATATTTTATGGGAATAAAATGCATCGGCGAAAAAAAGGGGGCGGATATGTTCGACACGGAAAAATTAAAGTCTTTTTCTTGGATAAATGTTGCGAACCCCGATCATGATGATTTTGAAAAACTGCAAGATGAATACAAGATTGATGAAGATACTATATCCGACATCTTGGACCCCGACGAGCAACCGCGCATAGAGGTTGAAGACGATTACAAGGTTATAATCGTTCGATTTCCCATTGTGAACCGCGAAACTGATACACAATGGCACACGGAACCGCTGTCCATTATTTATTCGACAAATCGCGTTATCACTGTCTGCCGCAAACGGTGCGATATTTTGGATAAGATAAAGAAATCTGAAAAAACATCGCGCGAAGAATTTATTTTGAACATTATGTATTATATTGCGGAATCTTACCTGAGGTGCCTCAAAGAACTAAATCGCCGTGTGGTGGAATCCAAGAAAAACCTGCAACAACAAATTAGAAAGCGCGAATTGCTGGCATTACTTGACGTGGAAAACAGTTATACACTGTACATGACCGGATTAAAAGGCAACCTTTCGGTTTTGGATAAATTGGAAAAGGTGCGCGGGTTCGCAAAAAATGACGAATGTGTTGAACTGATTGAAGATTCGCGGATTGAATTGTCCCAAGGGATCGAGGTCGTGACCAGTTATACAAAAATGCTAAAATCCATCAAGGAAACATTTGAAAGCGTCATCAATATGGATTCAAACACATACATTAACCGTCTGACCATGTGGAACATTATTTTAATGTTGCCTACATTGGTCGTGGGGTATTATGGAATGAATGTCGCCCTGCCCTTTGCGGAACACGGTGACACAGGCATTGTAATATTCGCAATTATTATGGCATTACTGGTTGGATACGCCCTGTTTATCTTTATCCGCCGGCGAATTGTTTAGTTTAATGCGGCCAAAATTTTCACAAAGTTTTTATCCGCGTCTGGATCCATTACATCAATATCGAAAAACTTTATACCGGGCGCGGTACGCAACCATTCAATCGCCGGCATAGTTATATGCCAAAAATTATCAAGACGGCGCCGAACCACGGCCGCGTCCGCGTCGTCCACACGGTTACCGCCTTCGCGTACACGTTTTTCAATACGTGAAAGCATAACCGATTCCGGCACATCAAGGTAGATAACACGAATATCAAATTTATTCGAATAATTTTCGACAATCCATTTTGCCTGGCCAAGGGTCCTTGGGAAACCGTCAAGAATCATGTCGGAATCCGTATTAAAATGCGTGGCAAGCAATTCAAATAAATCACCGTCCGCCACCAATTCGCCACGCGCGATAATACCGGCCAATTTCGATTCCGGCGGCAATGCGCGTAACATCGCGCCCGTTTCAATGTATTTATATTTCCCCTGTGCCATAAGCATTCGCGCAAATGTGCCCTTGCCCACACCTTGGCCCCCCATCAAAAGAATCATTTTTGGTTTCATCGCGTTTTCCTTTTTTATCGCTGATATTATATCATAAAAAAATCCCCGCAACAACGGGGATTTATTTTGAAAACCGGCCAAAATTATTTCTTGCTGTTTTCAATGGCGGCGCCAAGAATATCGCCAAGGACGGAACCACTGTCGGCCTCGTTCGCGTATTCTTTGACCGCTTGCTTTTCAAGTGTAACCTGAAGCGCGCGGATGGACAATTTAACATTGTTACCTTCCACGGATACCACAGATGCCTCTACGGTATCGCCAACCTTGAACTTGGATGTATCCTGTTCAGATTTTTCGCGCGACAAATCGGTACGGCGGATTGTGCCCTTAATATCGTTCGGCAAATCCAAAATCAATTCGTCGGGTGTGACCGCGGAAACCGTCCCGGACAAAACCGCACCTTTCTTAATAGATGCCGCATTATTGTCCGCGCCCGCCGTCAATTGTTTAATACCCAATGTGACACGTTCTTTTTCCGGATTGATGTCCAAGATTTTTGCCGTCACTTCTTGGCCACGAACGAATTTTTTCAATTCTTCTTCGTCAAGGCGATTCCAAGACAGGTCGGAAATGTGAACCATACCGTCCAATTCCGGTGTCAGCGCCACAAACAACCCAAATTCGGTTGTATTCTTAATCGGCCCAGTGATAACATCGCCGACATTGTGGGTTTCGGCAAATTGTTTCCACGGATTTGGTTGCAATTGTTTATACCCAAGTGATATGCGACGTTTTTCTTGGTCGATATCAAGGACCATAACATTAACTTCCTGGCCAACCTGAAGCACCTTTGACGGATGGATGTTTTTGTTTGTCCATGAAAGTTCAGACATGTGGACCAAACCTTCGATATTATTCCCAAGGTCGATAAATGCACCATAATCGGTGACCGATGAAACCTTGCCAGTAACAGTATCGCCAACATTGAATGCACGCGATGCGGTTTCCCATGGGTCTTCTTCCAATTGTTTCGCCCCCAGTGAAATACGATGTGTTTCAGGGTCGAATTGAATAACCTTGACCTTTATTTTTTCGCCAACATGCACCAATTCACGCGGATGATTCACGCGTTTCCAAGACAAATCGGTAACATGCAATAATCCGTCGATTCCGCCAAGGTCGATAAACACGCCATAATCGGTGATGTTTTTCACGGTACCTTCTAATACTGCGCCAAGTTCGATGTTCTTTAACGCCTCTTTCTGGGCGGCGGCGATTGTATCAGATTGTATTGCGCGACGGGAAACAATAGCGTTTGTGCGCAACGCATCCATCTTTAACACGCGGAATTTATCTTTTAATCCAATCATAGATTTCGCATCGCGGATTGGTTTATGATCAACCTGGGATGATGGCATAAACGCAAACACGCCATTGATATCGACGGTATAGCCACCGCGGACAACATCGATGATTGTGCCCTCTGGGTCTTCGCCAGCGGCGACAATTTTTTCAAGTTCTTTCCATGCCTTTTCGGCGCGTGCCTTGGCATAGGACAGAACCGCCGTCCCTTCGCGTGATTCATAGCGTTCAACGAACACGTCAATAATATCACCCACGGCCGGAACCGATGCACCGAATTCCCGTAGCGGAACGCGACCTTCGGATTTAAGGCCAACATCAACCAAAACGAAATCACCACGGATATCTTTGACCGTGCCCTTGGTTGCGTATCCCTGAAGTGTTTCTTGTTTGCCATAATTTTCATCAAACATTTTGACAAAATCTTCCCCGGCAATAGGGTTAAATAAATCTTTGGATAAATCTTTCATTATAAATTCATACAAAGTTTGCCGTCGCAGCCATTTTTATTGGAAAAACCGCGAGGTCTTGCGGGGTTAATCGGACCGATTCCGCGCCCGCCCACGAAATCAGCAGGCATTATATAGACTTTTTTGACAAAAATCAAGAGAAAATAAGAGGCAAGACCCACCAACTTCTTGATTTGATTTTCTATTGCTTTTTATCGGATTTTATGATATAATATCACGTGCAAAGGCGGACGAGTTTCGGCCGTTTTTTATTTGACCGTGCATTATGCACGGTTTTTTGTTATAACAAAAAGGAGAAAACATGCAGAAAGTATCATACATGGGAAATGGCGAAACAACTGAATTTAGTTTTACCTTTCCATATTATGAAAATACAAATATTATTGTAACCAAAAATGGTGCGCCCACAACGGGATATCAAATTGTCGGAACCAGTGGCGGTTTGGACGCGGATATTCCATACGTTGGTGGCAAGGTTGTCTTTGAAACCGCACCAACCACATTAGACAGCATCACCATTGCACGCAGTTTGCCACTTTCGCGGACGATTGATTATCAACCAACGGCGAAAATGGATCCGACAACCGTGAATCAGGATATGAACTATATGATGGAAATCTTGAAAGATATGCAAGATCAATTGGACACCTTTCGTACGCAATACGCCGATTTTGCAGACAGCGATTCCGCCGCAATACTTTTGGCGCGAATAGAGGCAATAAGTCAAGACATCGAAGATGTCAGTGCACAGATAACCGCACTAGGCGACATTAGCACTTTGCGGCAATCTGTAACCGATTTATCAACGACCGTGGGCGGTCATACCACAAGTATCGGTGCATTAAACACACTGACCAATGGTATGACAGATTACGTCATTGCATCCCAGGCACCAACGGCAGATAACAACTATACATGGTATCGCAAATACAAAAGTGGCTGGGTTGAACAAGGCGGGCAAATAGCATCAACAGTTGCAACCAGCGCGAGTAAAACTGTTAATTTACTAGTTACGATGGCTAACTATTATTATTTTGCTGTAAGTAATACACAGTATACTGGAAATGATGCACCAAAGTATGGTGGCGTTGTTACATCAAGAGAAACCACATATATAACGCTTGGACACTTAAACGGATATAATACAACGTGGCAAGTAAGTGGTATGGCACAATAATATTTCGTATTCTGTAAATATTGACTCAAAAATTTAAAATACGTAGTGAAAATTCAATGGTAACAAACAAAAAGCGATATTCTAAATATCGCTTTTTGTTTATTCCGGCAATGCATCTCGTTTCCATGTTATGCCTGATTTAATTTGTTTTGCAGGATTGCCAGCAATAATAACATCTGGTTTAAAAGAACCACTTACAACACTGGCTGCACCAACAACTGAATTATCTTGAATATTAGTGCCTTTTAATATAGTACACCTTGTGCCACACCACACATGATTTCCTATTGTGACACCTTTTTTTACTGTGTTTATTATGTCATTTGTGTTTTTGTTTAAAATTTGATGGGTATCGCTGGCCCAAATTGAAATATCTGATGAAAACATGCAATCTTTACCAAGTTTTACAAATGTGCCTGGACAAGAATTCAAAAAGAAACACGTGTTATTCAGAGTACAACCTTCATCAATAACCAACTTTGCGCTATTTCCACCCTCGGCACTGCCTACAACCGTTATATTTCCTCTGGCTTTCTTTATGATAAAAGTATCATTGTTATACAGCATAAATTTTGCGCCATGTAATACACAAGGTTCATATATTTCAATTCGGTTGTTATCACCATTAAATTGTATTTTTGTCTTACGTATAAACTTGGGATTAACAACAGTTCTGCCGTTCTCTTTATGCAGTATAAATGTGTTAGTTTTATTTCTATATTTAATTATATGAATTTTAAACATATTAAATCACCAATATTCCTATAATTGTTAATATTAAGGTAGCAATTACCACCAACAATTTGTTAAATAACCGCTTGTATTTCCTATATTTTGTTTCTATTGGGTCATTTTCAAAATTTGTTACTAAATTTAGATAGTCTTTGTATGAGAATCCGTACATTTTATGAACCTGCGCATAATGTTCTGGATCATTGATAAATTTAGCCACTTGATTATAGCCCCATATTTTTTTGTATGTTTCCTGAGATTTTAATGCCAGCATCCCCAGTACAAATGGAATTGTTTCTTCAGAAATAGTCTTATATTCTTTTAACTCCCCAACAAATATCTTTTTCAGCAAAGAAACATCTTGTATTTTTATGAAAGAATTCATCAATATGTTTTCTTCTAAATGTCTCGATTTGGTTGTCTTTTCGTTATAGGCACTTATTCCAGAGGTATGTTCATCCGCTTTGCGATACAATACTGAAAACCCGCTCATAACAACAAAGTCCGCTCGCAATAGCAAATCGATATGCATTTTATAGTCTTGGTATTGTGACATTGGTATATCTAATGGCAATAAACTTTCAAATAGTTCGCGTTTTACTGTCATTCCTGGTGACAACGGCCAATTCCCAATAAAAAACATATGTTTTAGAACATCGTATCTATCTGTTTGTGGATTAAGATAAACTTTGCCTGTATAATTATTATCATCATTTATAATCTGCAAATTACAATATACAATTTCTTTATCAGGATGCTGAGAAAAACATTTAAACACCTTTTCTACATAATCTGGCTTTAGCATATCGTCAGATGCACAAAAAGATATATACCGTCCCTGTGATTCTGTAAAAGCTCTATTTAAACCACAATTTATTCCCATATTAAACGAATTTTGGATAAGTTTTATACGCTTATCATTATATTTTTTTATTTCGGCAATATTGTTATCAGTTGAACAGTCATCAACAATTATTAATTCCCAATTTGGATTTGTTTGATTTAAAAGGCTTTCTATAAAAAAACCTACATATTTTTCGTGGTTATAACTTGGACATAAAATTGATACTATATTTTTTGACATTATATGTTCCTTTCTTTATAAATCTGGTTTCCAAAATTCTTTTTCTATGTCAGCAGTAAATGTCACTTGGCGCATATAGTAATCATATGATTTAGCCACATGACCTAGATCTAAAGCTCTATATCCAATTTGTGTCAAATCATAAGCCAATACTTTGCTTGTTGGGCCAGCCATCAATATAACTATTGTATCTTTGGAATACTTCTTAATCTTAGCCAAGATCTGGTCGTACTCACTAAATGCATTTACATTCGGCACGTAAACCCAATTCTCTTTAGAAGCATTGTCAAACAAATCATATTGCATCTTTCGATGTGCTTCACGACAACCCACTAGTACTACCTCGTGTTTATTCCATATCGTTCGAATTTTCTTGAAGAATTTGTCGTTTAGTTCATTTTTGTTCTTACGAATGCTTGTAAAACCAGCATCACAATAATCTTTTGATAAATCAAGATATTTCAGCAAAATTGTTCTAGCTTCTGGCATAGAAAATAGAGCAAAATTTCTACTAAGTTCGCTTGCAGTAGGATCGTATTTTGGGTAGAAGTACCAATGGTTTATCCCAACCATCAGTTTAGCATTATCATTCAACAAAATATTCCTCATACGTTTTGCTAATTTTTCATCGTATTGTTGAAATGGGATGCTTTGACCATTGATAATCGAAATTTCTCCATCGCCAAATCTAGCCAAACTTTTCTTTGTTTTACATAATATTTCTACAGTTTGTTCTCTATCAAAAACATTTGGGCGCACAACAGAGGAATTCGGGACATAATACAATATACTTTCCAACAATTCTTCAGCACTTAGTTTTAATAAATGTTTTTTTCTTAGATCTGTTTTTGATATATACCTAAGATTTTTGAACAATTGCGTAATTCTAGACATAAAAATACTCCTGCCTGTTAAAATTTATTCACTAAGTCAACAACAGTTTTAACCTCATCATCAGTCATCACAGGTGACATCGGCAAAGATATTATTGTTCTGTGAATTTCTTCCGTAATCGGGAATGATTGATTATTCCATTCTGTGTAAGCCCCCTGCTCGTGCGGGGGGGTTGGATAGTGGATGTTTGTTTGCACGTTATTATCATTCAAATATTTGCATAATTCATCACGATTTTCACATCTGACCGCAAACACGTGCCAAACATGCGCGTTTTCATCGTATGTTTCTGGCAATATTATTTTTGCATTTTTTATGTTTTCACGATAATATTTTGCAATCTCGCGACGCCGATCATTATCTGTATCCAAATGTGGCAGTTTTACATCCAATAATGCCGCCTGAAATTCGTCCATGCGCGAATTTATCCCTTTGTAAATATGATGATATTTACGATCCGAACCATAATTTGCTATTGCTTTTATTTTTTTGAACAATTCTGTATCATTTGTCGTCACGCCACCGGCATCGCCCAGGGCGCCTAAGTTTTTACCAGGATAAAACGAAAATGCCGCCGCATCGCCAAGATTTCCAACACGCCGCCCATTATACATTGCGCCATGCGCTTGGGCGGCATCTTCTATAACTTTCAAGTTATATTTTTTCGCCAATTCCCAGATTTTATCCATTTTAACCGCCTGACCATATAGGTGTACAACAATGATTGCCTTGGTATGCGGGGTGATTTTTTCTTCGATTTTTTCCGGGTCAATATTGTATGTATCTATATCAGGTTCAACCAACACGGGTGTACAACCATTTTCAGAAATTGCCAAGATTGTCGCGATGTAAGTATTCGCAGGCACAATTATTTCGTCCCCATGACCAAATCCATAACCACGAATAATAAGATTTATTGCATCCAGCCCATTTGCAACACCAACCGCATGTTTAGTTTCACAATATTCTGCAAAATGTTTTGCAAATTCATCATTCCATTTACCAGACAAATACCAGCCGGTATCCAATATATCTTTGATGCGTGCATCCATTTCATTACGAAAACGGTTGTTTATTTTTTTAAGATCTAAAAATTTAATCATGCTTGGGTCCTCATTACTTTAATAATATCGTCAGGCAGTATAAATTTACAACCTAAGCTTTTTAAGTATTTAACTGTTAAAATAAACTGCTTTAAAGATTCATCACTCCATCCCAATGGATGACCTTGTAACACAATTTTTGGTTTATCAAGGTTTTTATTATATTCATTTTTTGAATGTTGCAAACTTATACTGAAAAAATCATCACCATGAAATTCAAGAGATGGCATGTTTTCGCTTGGTTCTTTTACTTCTGAATTTAATGGCAATGCACATATTCCAAGCTTGTACTTAGTTTTCGAATTTTCAATAAACCAAGTTTTGATATTTGGATTATCCAACAATGCCTTGTATGTATTTTCATCCCTTTTATTGCATGGGGCACCAAAACAAGTAAGAATTATGCCGGTTTTATCAAAAAATACATTTTGAGTTTTTTTCAATGTCAACGCTTGTTCTTTTTGAGTTTTATCTTCGAATTCGAAATCATTTTCCCAGGCATGTGTGCACCCATGATTAAAAAATTGGATCCGACCAGATTTATACAATTTTTTTATCCATGCTATATCTGAATTAGAAATATTTTCTATTTCTGTCCCAATAACACCAAAAGAAGCCTTGATATTGTATTTTTTTAATAATTTATAAATATCACACCAGCGTCTATTCATGCCACCGAAATCATCGAATTTAAGAATTATTTTTGGGGCAAGTACTTTTGATTTACAAAACAGCTTCTTGATTATACTGAACATCTTCTACTTTTCTCTTTTTCTAGCAACAATTGCAAAAAATTTGGTATTATCCCACCTGTTGGCTTCTGGGGGATAAATATCAAAGTGTTCGACATCTCTGAACCCCAATTCATTCAAAATAGCCTTTTCTTTATTTATAAAACGATATTGGGCGTAATAATCCATCTTTTGTTCCTGAGAATAACCGGACACATTAACATCCTGTGTTATGCCAAACTGGTTCTTGATTATAATGGTGCCAGACTCATTTAAAAAATCATAACACTTTTTATAAATCTGTTTTGCTTCTTTCTCGTTTACATAATGCATAAAACCAAACAATGTAATTAAATCAAACCGTTGTTTTGTTTCATATTGAAAAATATTTTCATTCACTACTTTTACGTTGTCAGATTTTACAATGAATTTAGAAAACTCTTTATAAGGTTCAATACATTCTATATATCCAACCTTGTCATAAATTTTATTAATTATTAAACCTGTTCCTGTTGCTATATCTAAAATGTTCGAACCAGGATTTGAATATTTCAAAATAAACCGAGCATCCAGATTAGTATAATCTGTATTATGTGCCAATTTAACAACACTGGGCCTATTGTCAGGCTTTTGTGTTAATTTTTTAAAAAACATCATAGCATTTTTATTATCCATAGCGTATATACCTCTTAATTAATTTTTACTAATTTTCTTTATTATAGTATTTTTCAATACTTCCAACGAACAAATATCATTGGGATTATAATAACACACCCTTATATCCGTGCAACCAGATACCACCTGTTGAGCACCTTTGCTTTTTAAATGTGCCGTAACCTTTTCAAACATACGTACCGGGTTTTCGGCACTTTCTGCATCATCAAAACGATGGGCATTTTTTACATTACATATGCCACGCGTAACCATTGCTTGATATTCGGTATCGGGGTATATAATTTTTACTTCCGGACAAATTTTACTAAAATATTTATCATATATTTTATGTTTTACACATCCATCAGATGCCATTATCCCCACAGATTTTACCCCTGTATTTTTTACAACCTTTGTGACTTCTTCTATCAAATTTATCATTCGCATACCTGATTTTTGTGATATTTCATCTATCGCATAGTGTGCCGTATTGCAACATATACAAACTTCGTCTGCGCCACAAGTCTTTAATAATTTAGCAATTCTTACATAATCAGGTATAAAACTTTCTCCTCTACCTTCCAAAAACATGCTTCTGGACGGTGCTTGAGTTGCCTGCCATATTATTATTTCTGGATGGTGACAATCACGAAATGCGCCATTTTTGGTTAATTCGTTTTCTATCATATCGTTTAACTTATTGGTTGCGGCAACACCATTACCGCCAATTATACCTATTATCATTTATTATCCTTAAAATCATTTACAATATTTTTGATATAAGTCGAAGAAATTCCTTCCGTTCTTGGCATTATATATATCTGTTTATTATTTTCCTGGCACCATTTAATGGCGTTTTGAAATCCCTGATGAATCTGATCTGGTCCTTTGACCCAAACATCGAAATCTATTTCTTTAATATCCGTATCTACATCATTGTAAACCATAACATCGTCAACGCATTTTAAATTTTTAATCATATGAACGCGTTCCTCTGTATTATAAAAAATTTTGTTTTTGGATTTATATTTTAAGATATTTTCAGAGCTTTGAACACAAACTATTAAAAAACAATCTTGACCAAATTGTTTTTTTATATTTTCAAATAAACGCAAATGACCAAAGTGAAACATATCAAAAACCCCAAAAGTCACAACTTTTAAACTTGTATTTTTCATATTATAACTCCTTTTATTTACTATTTTTTTGTTTAATCTTTTGTTTTATATATTCATATATTTTTGTTGTAACATTTGGATATTCCAATGTCAATTCTTCACAAACAAATTTCTGTCTGGCCGCTGATTTATCGTCATCGTTTAAAATTACACGTCGTTCTATAAAATCAATAATATCTTGTTCGTTATATGCCGAATAATGTAAATCTATGCATTGTTTATGAAAATCGTTAGAATTTTGTTCAAGCATCTCTTTTGACTTTAACAGATAACAACATGGTTTATTAACAAATAAATACTCGGCTGAAAAAGATCCACAGTCGTGTATTAATGCGTCGCTGTTTACAAATGTTTCCAGATATTCTCCACCGTTTTGAAATTCTACATTAGGCAAACTCGTAATATCCTTAATATATTTATCTATCTGCTTTTGTGTCCATATTTTATTATTCGCTAAATTTATCCATAATAACGGATGTGGTCGAAACACAAAATCTATATCTGGATATTTTTTAAATAATTCTATAAAAAATTTGTAATACCGTAAAAAGTTGGATAATTCTAGACCGTTTTTCCACTCCATAACCGTGTGATGCGGCGCAATAATAATTTTTTTTCTGGTTCTTTTTGTTGGTTTGATTTTAGCAATGGCATCCATTTTTGTATATCCAACTAAAACACCGTTTTTACCATGATTAGCATTTTTTTTCAACAACCGTTGTTCATATTTATTAAGTAAGAAAACCTTCCACAAAAGATCAAAACCACCACTTTTGAACAGACAATCATTAACATTAGATATTTGATATCCATAATGAGTATACATTGTTAATTTATTGTGTTCAGCCAATGTACGTATTTGGTATAACGAATTAGTCATTGAATCGTACGGATTTGCGAAAAAGCACATATCCATCTTGTCATGCCAGTCGGTAAATTCTTGTTTTTCAGCATCGTATGACATATAAACATTTTTATATTTTGATGATAAAGTTTTGAATGTTTTATTCATTTGACAAAACATATTTTCTGTACCACGTAAAGAATCAGGAATAACAAGAATAAAAGGTTCAAATAATGGATCATCCAACATTTTTCTAAAGACTGGTTCTGCCGGAAAAACACTATCAAACACCACAGAAAAACATACGCGAATTTTATCTTTGGTTTGCAGTTTTGCGATTATATTATCATATCCATTAAAAATATCTTTATAAACATTGCGTTTATTTTTTCCAAAGTGTTTTATAAAATTGAATAACTTTTTTATCATGGAATATACCTGCTTATTTTTGCTTTTAATTTAACTTGCAATTTCTGGGTTATTAACTGTAAAAATGGTAAAGATGCAACAAACAAACCAAAAGAATATATTATCTGTTTCAATCGTGTTTTGAAATAAGTTGTTTCCTTCGGTGATATTGACGGCAAAAATATAACATTGGGATTATTGTCTGTCTTTTGGTTAATTAATTTTATGCCCAAAAATTGTTCGATGGTTTGTAAAACATTTTTCAATCTGTATTTTTTTTCTATGATATCTTGGCATTGTGCAACTATGTCAAGACGCATGTTTTCGTTTTCTAATAATTTTTTACATACATCATATGCTTCGTTGGATGTCGTAAAGGACGGAATCTTTATATTCGGAAACAAAATCTCGAAATCAGGTTTATATTCAGATACCAAACATGCATTTGATGCCGTAATATCCGCAACACGCCACCCAAAACCAGTCATGGCCTGGATATTATTTATATTAATTCCAATCTTATGTGAATTATATAATTTTTCGCTGTCCGTCAAAGAAAATATTTTCTGGGGCTTATACGATAACAATAATTTATCATATGCCAAATCATTCAACCAATTTTCGGTTCCGTGCAAACTTAATCCAAGATCAGAAACAGATGATAATACTTTGATACGACGCATGTCGGACAAACATCCTATGACATACGGGTCAGACATAATTGAACGTACTTTGTCTGATAACACACCGACATTTTTTTCCATATCAGAAAGATTGATATACGGATTTTTCACTGTCAATTCTAAACATTTTCTAAATTGTACAATTTCTGCTTCTTTTGGGGACAACAACATAAATTTGTGTAAAATACTTTTATCAGCATCGGTAAATTTTGATCCAACAAAACATATATTGTTCGTCATTTGTTCTTGCTTTGCCCGAACCTCTGTAAAAAACGGAACATAACAGATTCTATTTTTATCAACATGTAATTCGCTTTGCAAAACATCAAACGAACAAGTTTGCGGAACAAAATAGTAAAATCTATTGGGATTTTTATATAATACTTCTTTGTTTTTATAAAACAGAAAACTATCTACTTCATAAATCACTATGGGGCAATCAACTAAATGTGATATGTCATAAAAGCAATTATTAAATAAAAAACATACATCAGGATTAAAATCTTTTATTGTTTTAGCCAGTTTTTGTGGGCATTCGGTTTCTGTAAATTGCCATATATTGGTTGTTTCCAACATCACTGTATTGCCGGTATTTTTTAATCCGTCAACAAAACTTTCATAAAAACATGGCAAACAAGACAAATCTTTTGTTGGAATACCGTTATACAAAGCAATAAAAACTCTTGCCATTTTATCTTTCGCCTTTACCGTCTAAAAATTTTACGTTATTTACAGTTATAATAGTGCTGTTTGCTGGAACATCTTTGGTCACAACAGCCCCAGCACCAACGAGTGCATTTTCGCCAATGGTCACCCCTGGCAAAATTGTAGCATTTGCACCAATTGATGCGCCTTTCTTGATAGTAATACCTTCGCATTTCCAATCTTTGTTACGAGATTTTGGATGTCTGTCGTTTGTCATCGTAACATTTGGTCCGATAAAAACATCATCTTCTATCACTGTTCCATCCCATACCTGGACCCCACATTTTATGGTGACATTATTGCCAATTTTCACATCATTTTCTATAAATACATGCGAACAAATATTGCAATTATTTCCAATAACCGCCCCTGGTAATACGACACAAAACTGCCATATATTCGTATCCTGGCCTATGTTTTTAGATTGCACGTCTGATAATATATGTATCATCTGCCCGCCCCTTTTGTTGCAGCAACTTCTGTTAAAAATGTTTGATAATCACGAATATAATCAGATTCATCATAATGTTCGCTGGCCAAAACCATAACCACACAATCTGGTGAAAAATTTGTAAATTCACGCCATATATTTGATTTGATATACAAACCTTGTGCAGGGCTATTTAAATGAACAGTTGTTCTTTCTTTACCATCATCCAGAATAAAATCGCAAGACCCAGATGTGCATACAATAACCTGTTCTAATTTACGATGTGCGTGTTTTCCACGAACGGCATCTTTGTCTGTTCCCCAAATATAATAAACTCTCTTAATATCAAATGGAAACTCTGCACCTTTTTCAAGTGCGACAAGATTTCCTGTATGATCGCCACGAACCTTAAAATTTAATAAATCATATTTAACCATTAAAAACCTCATTTATTAAGTTGTAAATCTGTCTGGATACAACTGATGATTCAAAGCGTTTTAATCCATTTGTTGCCGTATCGGATAAATTTTTCGCTTTATCCGGATGTTTTAATAAAAAATCCATTTTTTCGGCCAACATTCCTGCATTGCCAATTTCAAACAACAAACCACCTTTACCATCTAACAGTATTTCTCGTGGTCCATTCTTACAATTTGAAGATATACATGGAACACCAAGTATCACAGATTCCAAGACTACGGTTGGCAGTCCCTCATATTCACTTGATAATATATTCGCTATTGCCCCCTTCATTACCCCATAAGGATTATTCAAGGTTCCTGTAAATACAATATTTTTTCTTGATCTTAGTGTATTAGCATACGATTTAAATTCATCTGCCTTTTCGCCATCGCCAACAACATATAATTTTATATCCTTGTGGGTTTTATAAAATATTTCAAATGCATCCAACAGTGTTTTTATATCTTTGCCTTGCACAAGTCTAGACACGTGGCAAAAATATTTACCTTTTGGTGATTTTTCCTGTTCGGCTTTTTTGTGGATTGATTCGATATCCATCGGATTATATATACGAACTATCATATTGGCATATTCTGGATATTTTAGTTTGAAATCATTAACAAAATCATCTGTGATACCAACGACTTTTGTATACAGTGGTATTCTTGACACTGAACCATTTTTTTCAAAATAAGATAATGCACTGTGCAACCAAACAATTTTTGGTTTCTTTATATTTCGGAAAATTTTAAAGGACTCAAAGTTTTTATAATCAATAAAAACGTCCACATCTTTAAATTTATTACGCCAAATAAAACGACGATATTTTTTATATAAACTGAAAATTATTTTACGTAAAAATTTTAATATTCCGTGGCATTTTGGCACCAAATCCTCAAACCAATTACACAACGGATAATAAACATATACCGGTAATTCGGGATGTAATTTAAACCATTCTGTGTATAGAGGTTCACGAACATTTGCATGTGCTACGACAATTATATCTAATTTTGGATTTTTCAACAATTCTTCTATGGTGTTGATAAAGACGGTTTCAACACCACCAATAATTAAACTTGGGACATAAAACGCTACTTTTATTTTCTTGTCATCTTTCATAATCAACCCATTTCGAAAGAAATTATTTTATCCCGCACCTGCACGCCCCTTCCGCTGCTATAATATACTGCAAAATGTTGATAATATACGGCTTATAAGTTCTGTCCACTTATCTTTTTTGCAGCAAGATAGCTAAAGTTAGGAAACTCACATCATAAAGGAAAGACGTCGGTTTAAATTTTCTAACTTTTGCATAGCAGATATTAATAGATTCATTCTGTTATTTCAAGCAGTTTCATCATTTTTTTAAACATCTAAAGATTATTTGCCAAAGATCTATATTGTTTCTGTTCTGATGCTGTTATATGTGACTAATCATACCATGTTGGCCGGCAAACATATGATTGTTTTGTGATTTAAAAAATCCGCTGCTTTTTTCATAATCATAGGCGTAAACAGTTCAAAATTTATATTGTTCCAAAAACGGTTTATATGTTACCTATACTGGCATAAAAAGCAGCCCAAAACGCAGAATCCTGGGGCTAATGAATTTTCTTTAGAAAAGGTTTAGAAAGTCCTTGACTTGTGCGGATTTTAAGGTTATTATAAGTCGCGTTATTCGGGCATAGTTCAGTCGGTAGAACAACGGACTGTTGACGGCGCCAAAGGGTTCCCTCCACATTACTCTCTATCTGAAAAAATGCGCTAAAATACGCTACAATTACAGACAAAAATTCATACTGTTTTACCCTTAAATTATATCTAACTCCGTCTTGTTATAAATAATCTGCTACACCCTGTCTACACCAGTCGGTCTACACCCCATCTACACACCCTTTTCAAACCCGCAAAAAATCGCTACCGCAATTCCTTGTTCTCGCTACACGTGGTCTACATTTTCGCCACATTCTATCTACACATTTGCTACACCCTGGTAAGCTAACAGAACCACGGACACACGATTCCTTGTTCTCTGAACCCCAAAATGCCCTGTTGAATCCGACTACCCAAGCCAGTAATAAAAACACTGCCCGTTCGGACGATATGCTTCATATAAGGATTAGCGACCTTTATTTATCACATGTTGGATTATTGGGATTTCTAATTCTTCTGGTGTAATACCTGCATGATGACTTTTTACGATTTCACATCTTCGGTTTTCCCACAAGTTATATTTACCCGTTGCCAATGCTATAAAATCACCCACAAACCGAACAGGTTTTTCAGCATGTAAATATTCTTTTTCAAATTCTGTCTTGGTAATCAATTTGAAATCTTTGCCAAAATGTTTATTAAATATTTCTGGAAATTTGTTTATGTATTCTGGTTTTACAAAAAATGATACACAACGTGCTTCCAAGGATATTGGGATAGATAAACATCTTGCTACGTCCGGATAATCTTCCAAAAATAAATTATCGGTATCTATATGACCATGGTCTGCAGTTATCAAAACATCTGTTTTGTTATGTATCTTTTGAAATGCTTTTTCTATCTTTTGTTCCATATCTTGCAACAATGCTTTAACAGCTGGGTCTTTTGAGCCAAACTCGTGCAAAGTTGAATCAGGTTCCGTCCAGTAAGCATATACGTATGCATCTGTTTCTCGATTGCAAGTTTCTATAATTTTATCAAGCCATTCATCAAAAGTATCACAACCACCAGGTATAAAACCTGGCATAATTTCGAATGCTGTTCTTCCTGTATCGTTCATTTTTTCAACAACTGTTTTACATGGTAAAATTCTTGGTTGTTTCGATAATTTTGATAATTCGCCTGTGTAGAAATTTTTATTTGTAAAAACTTCTACCACTTCATCTGTTTCTGAAAAATATTGTGCCCAACCAATAAAACCTGTTTCCCATGGCATTTTACCAGTTACGTATGCATTTGTAGCAGCAACGGTAGTTGCCGGGATAATAGCAGTTTCTTTGTCTACCAAATGTTGACTAAAAAATCCATTTTTATCTAACAATTTGTTTATTACTGCTACCCCCATACCGTCCAGAATCATAACCAAACGGTTTTTACCACTATTATCTTGCATTTCTTTTAATCGTTCTAATATAGCCATTTTTGCCTCCTATTTTTTAAAAACTTTGAAGAACGTCTTACGACCTACACGAACAAATAATGGTTCGTTAGTTTTTAATACTTGATTCACATCAGTGGCTTTTTCATCATTTATTGTAACCGCATTTTGTAAAACCAATCGACGCAATTCTGTTTTTGATTCTGTTGGCACCCCAATTTGCAATATTTCAATCACAGATAATTCTGGTTTGTCTGTTGTAAATTCTGGGGCATTTTCTGGAAATACTTTGTTTGAAAAAGTATTTTTGAAATGTTCCAACGCAGAATTTGCTGCCATTGTGCCATGGAAAATTTCCACAATTTTACGTGCAGTAAATAACTTGGCATTCATTGGATTATTTTCAATGTCCAATGCATCTATTTCATCCAGCGGGACACGGGTGTTATTTATCAAGAAAATACGTATCATTTCGTCTGGTTGAGCCATTATTTGTCCAAACATAGTATTCGCATCCGTATTCAAAAACACACCCGTACCACGTGATTTAGACATCAGTTCACCAGTTATTGGGTTTTCCATCAAATTATTGCACACGATAAACTTTTCTTTGTTTTTCAATTTTTTCAGCAAAGTTCGCCCCATCAGTGCATTGAATGTCTGATCAACACCACACAATTCAACATCGGCATCCAGTGCCACAGAATCAAACCCTTGGAAAATTGGGTACAGAAATTCGTGAAGATGGATTGGTCTGTTCTCTGCCATCCTTTTTTGGAACATATCACGTTCCAGCATGTGTTGCACCGTAGTATTTGATGTCAATTCTATCAAATCACGCATAGAAAGTTTATTCAACCAATCTCCATTGAACACAACATGTGCAGGATTGTCCGCATCGTTAAAATCTATCAATGGCGAAATTTGCCTTACCCAATCTTTGGAAAACTCATGCACTTGTTCCGGTGTCAACCTAGCACGTGCAGAATTCCTATCACTTGGGTCACCAATACATGCTGTAAAATCCCCAAACAACACAAATACTTCATGCCCCAGTTTCCTAAATTCTTCCAATAACATAAAGTTCTTTGCGTGTGATAGATGCAACGATGCATTGGTTGGGTCGGCACCTATGAAAAACCGTAATTTTTCATTCAGTAACCTTTGCTTAAATTCTTCCCGTGATGGCAAAATATCAACAATCACACCCCGGTCTAAGATTTCATCAATAATTTGTTCTTTGGTTTTCATTACTTAATCCTTTGTTTTTGTTATAAATAAAAAATCGGCTTTGGTCATATCCCCTTAAGGTGCCAAAGCCAATTAAACCCATAACACCTTAAGGGGTTAATAGGCGTAATAAAAACCACGCACACAAAAATGTGCAGTATTAAAATTGCGATTAAGATTCATACAATCTTTTGTCATCTCGTTTTGTATTATAAGCAAATTATCGCAAAAGTCAAGACACTACATAAACACCGTCGGTTTTTAAACGAAATAAAAACATTGCCAGAACAACGGAATAATACGGAGTATTTTTGCTAAAATAGTTCGTGATTTTTACCTGATTTTTTCCCGTCTACACCAAGTCTACACCGAGGCCAAATTTGCCTCGAAAGGCGGATTCTTGCGGTATGTAAAAATTCTTTACAAAATGTTTAGAAAGTCCTTGACTTGTGTGGATTTTAAGGTTATTATAAGTCGCGTTATTCGGGCATAGTTCAGTCGGTAGAACAACGGACTGTTAACGGCCAGAGTGGCACATTTCCCAACCACTACAAACCTGAAATTTTTCGCAGATTTCCGCTACTGTTTTGGCAATGTGTTATATACGATTCCCTGCTCTAACACCCCACAATACCCCCAACAAACGAATAAAAAGTTATACACGTGTTACATATTTGCAGTTATATATTTGTTATGCGTAAAAAAATAGCGGTTATAAAAACCTTGAAAATTGGGATAAACATGTAAAAATAATATCTGAACAAAGGATATCATTATGTCGGAACGGGCTATGTTTAAAGGTGTTATTAACCTTATCATCAAAAAAGACGATAAAGTTTTGTTATTTTTCAGAAACGATGGATTTTTTAATTATGATGGCGGTTGGTGGGTTTTGCCAGCCGGTCATATTGAACCACACGAAACCGCGCAAGATGCCGCTATACGTGAAGCCAAAGAAGAATTGGATATTGATATTGCACCCAAAGATATAAAATGCGTTCATGTGATAAGTAATTTGGCAAGCCGTACCGAAAGTTTTGATTTCTTTTTTGAAGTCTCTAAATTCAGCGGTCAAATTCGTAATTGCGAAGGCGATAAATGTGCCGACATGCAATATTTTACAATTGATGAAATAAAAAATCTGAAAAATGTTGTATCAACAACCCGTATTTCATTGGCAAATATTGCAAAGGGACAAATTTATTCCGAATGCAAATCGTATAAAAGTGCAATCAGATAAAAAGATTATACATGACACAAGATAAAAATATTACATCAGATATCCCATATCAGTTCACTATGAGCGTTCGGCATAAGTATTTTGAATTGATAAAATCAGGACAAAAAGATATTGAATTACGCGCATACGATGAAAAACGCAGAAAGATGAAAGCTGGCGATAGATTCTTGCTTTATGATGCAGAAAATCCAGATCAATCTATTATCTGTGAAATTCTTAACATGCATGTTGCGCCCGATTTTGAATCTTTGTTTAAAAAGATTGATATAAAACGTTCTGGATTTCAAAATATGAAAGAGTTGATTGATACTGTCACAAAATTTGTTTCACGTGAAGAATTACAGTGTGAACAAGTTGTCGGCATTGAAATCAAACACATAAAGTAAATTCGTTCAATTCCAACATATCTGTTTCTTTGAAATCTGGTTTTAAACTCGTGAAAAATTCGTGATGAACGCGTTGCCAATACGCAAGGGATAAATCCCCTTCGCCTTCTATTTTTGCCCAACTTTCATCCACATCACAAAAACGACATTTACGAACTTTTGTTATTTTGATTTTTATTTCTTGATTGCGTGAATTATAAATTATGTTGATATCACCAACTTTTGATAATTGGCCGTCACCGTCATACAAAGAACACGTTCCATGCTTTTTGCCACATGCAACTAAATCAAACAATTCATCATTATCAAAAGTCCAACGATTATCCATAATATTAACGCACAATTGTATGTTTAAACCATTGTTCTTGAAAGGCGGTTTTTTGCTCTATATATTCATTTGTAGGATTTTGACCGTCTGGTACAACAACCAATTTATCATCGTTATCGTTCGTACGATGAATAATTGCAACACACCTGCCAATAAATGTTGCCAATGGCACATCCACGCCCAAGACATACGCATCTAATTCTTCGCCATCGCCTGAGACAGTATTTGGAACAAATCCATAGTTCACTTCGTATGTAAAACCATGCTTTGGGTGTTTGCTGCCCAACGGTCTATCCATTTGAACGTGCACCAATTTCCCCAAAAAATCGTGTGCATTAACAGGTTGCATATTTGTAATTTTTTGATAATTTAACACCATATTTAAAGATGGGATAATCGATGGTATAAATTCTTTGGTATTCTGCATATGATGGATATCCGCCAGTGTTGCCCATTTTGCATTTTGAACCTCTGATGGTTGAAGTTTCAAATCACCAATATTTGCATCCGTATGCACCAACCAAACATCAACAAAATCTTTTGGACGTTTAAATGTTCCAACCCATACAGATTTATCAACTGTTGGTTTTAACCCCAATTCTTCAACAGATTCGCGGGCACATGTATCCCAACTGGATTCACCGGTCTGGGCACCGCCACCGGTTTGTCCCCACATATTTGGAAATTTTTTCGCTGTTGCAACGCGTTGTTGCAATAAAAATTCTTGTTTGCTGTTAATAAACCATACGTGCACAGATATTTTATTTAAATTATTTGGTATTTCAGACCCGCGTTCAACAGAACAAACGAACCGTCTGGTATTATCGTATAAATCTATTATTTCAGCCATGATTATCTTCCTTATTGCTTATTTATATTTTCTAAATGTTGCTACAACCTGAATCAACACAACAAACTCTACTTAACTTTTTCAACTTGTCTATATTTATTTCGTTATTTTCTTTAAGCTTTTCGCATTACGACCACTCGTGACAGGTTTGCCTGCCTTGGATTCGATTTTCTTGTGGATACCGCTGGTAACACTTATGTTCTTAGATGCGACACGAATATTTAGTGAGGAACCACGTAGTTTATTTCCTTGGGGCTTACTGGATTTTATAGTTTCCCACAATTCAAGATTATTGGTTTCAAGTTCGTACATTTTTACAATGTTACTCAAGAAATATTCAAATTCCATTAAAGTTTCGGCAAGATGTTTTTTACGCCTAAACATTGTCCATTTAACTATTTTTACTGGGCGTTCAAATGGTTTAGAATTGTTTATAGATACAAATTCCGGAAATAATGTATTTATACGTTGCATTTCAATTGTGTATCGTCGCACACCTAAGAAAAAATCATACCGATTGGCTGGCGGATAGAAATAAACCTTGGCCGTATGCACCCTTTGTATTGCATGCTGACCATATTTGTGTACAATCGCCGCTGAAAGCACAATATCATCACATATGGGTCCTTTATCCAAATATAGTTTCCTTACGGTGTTCCGTGGCACTCTCTTAATCCGTTCCGCAATATCATACTGTTCCAAGACATCATCCGCATCACGCACAATAAACATACGTCCATGAAAACAACCTCGTACAGGCAGCAAATAACGCATTTCATAGTATGCTTTCATTATTTTTTGGAAATTATTTAGAGGTTTATTAAAAATGGGTAAAACCTTGGCGCAAACCACACGCAATTCATCGTTTTTACATATGCTAGAATATAATTCTTTTACTGCTCGTTTATCTATTATGGTATCAGCATCACAATACAGTATAAAACCGTGTAATTTACGTACACGTGCAATTTTCCTTTCTGCTAGAAGTTTGCCGGCACGAGAGCGTACGATGCTTAAATTCAATCTTTTGCAAAATGCTCTGTTTTTACGGTTTTCGATTATAGCCTGTGTATTATCGGTGGTACCATTGAGACAAACAATAGTTTCAATTGGCACTCGCTTATCTAAATACCGTATAGCTCTATCTAAAGCTTTCAATGTTGAGGAAATTGTGTTTTCCTCATTTTTTACTGGAATACCAATTGTCAAAGGTGATATCATCATCATGTCCAATTTATAAGGATGTATTATGATTATAGATGATTTTATGAAATATGCAAGTCATTATGATTTGATGATTTTTGATATAAACGGCGTATTGGATAACAATCACGATGCCAAGGTTAAAATGCTGTCTGATGCGTTTCCGGACTTGTCTAAATTACAGGTTGCCGAAATAAATGTTGGTATGGAACGAGCATATGAGAAAAGTAAAAACAGTTCAACTGCTTCACATATTGCGAGTGCGTGTGCGGATAACGGCATTGTAATAGATGATAGTAAAGCGGAAGAATTGTCAAAAAAGTATTATGAATTAAACCGCATCAAACCAGAAATCATCAAATTCCTAAATAAACTAAGCGAAACAAACAAGGTATGTTTGTACACATCGTTGTCTAGGGAAAAAGTAGATTCTATAACCAGTAGATATCCTTTATTGTCCAAAGTGGTTGTTTTTGCTCGCGAAGACCAAGTAGAATCAAAACCATCTATCAGAAATTTGGAGATTATTCTACAGAAACTAGATGTTCCTGTTAAAAAAGCCATTTTGTTTGGGGATAATGTAGCAGTAGATATTATGCCAGCACATCTGCTAGGCATTAAGACTGTACTTGTTAGTAATTACGTTGATGATGTCGTTAAATTATAAATAAATTTGGCAACTTCTGATACATTGCCACGTATAAAATATGCGGGAGTGTTTTTTGATATATTTTGAATATCTGCTAATCGTTGTTTCATTACATCGTCAGAGTCAAAACTGTTTACAGTTTTTGTGAAATTATCATACAACATATTTAGATTACGGATATCTCTGCTTGCTTCCTCATACAAATGCCAAAATAACTTTAATGAATCAATTTTGTAATACGTTATACTTGGTTCGTCGGTAATAATGGGAAATACGACTAAATTTAAATGCACTGCACCGTTGTAAGGAGAAACACTGACAGATTGTATATTTTTACTTTTATAATTATCTTTTGATATTGGACAACCTCCAACTAGTGTTTTATTTTGCCCGTCCAAAACAAATTTCTCATCTCCGATAAATATCACATGCGGCATAGTATGCATGAACAGAGCCAAGGTCGTTTTTCCGATACCCGACATGCCACCAATTATAGCAACAGCATTACCTTTTATCGCAACCGCAGATCCGTGAACTTGGTATAACCTACATAGCTGTCTTTTGTGCTCTAGTAATGCCCCTACAATCACAATAAATGACCGTATATCATTGTCAGCTGTTGTGATTGAAACGTGCTTATCTTGCCAGTCAAAAGTATCGCCAATATGAACATTTAGTTCTGCTTGTGCCTTTGATTTAATTACACGTGCATTTGGTATATACTCTGATAAAAAATAATGGTCAGATACCATGTCGCATATATCTTGTGGCATATCACACACAATACCTTGACCTAAAGATTGTATTTCTATTCGCATATTACAGATTTATAAAACTCTAACAATTTGTTGGTTTGTCGTTGTATGTTCCAATTGTTCACAGCATCGGATTCAGCATTTCTGGCAATAAGTGAGCGCAATTCATCATTTGTTAACAATTCTTTTATTGCAGCTGATAACGCCGCAATATCTTTAGGGGGCACTAGCAAAGAATTAAAACCATGCTTTGCAAAATCCACCATGCCGGCACAATCTGTGGTTATTATTGCACAGCCACACATTGCAGCCTCTAACATCGTTGTTAAAACCCCTTCTTTTGCAGTAGAGGGACCAGCAAAAATTTTTGCTCTATTATAAAAATCGGTTAATTGTTCAGTGGATAAGTTTTTGTAATGCTGAACTCTAGGGTGTTTTACTATTTCGGTTTCCAATGGTCCCTCACCAATAATAACAAATTTAAAATCATCGGTATCGGATATTTCTAATAATTCTAAAATACCTTTGTGTGGATACAGACGACCAACAAACAAAACATCTATATCCCGCTTTTGATGTGTGTTGTAAAAGATTGAATTATCAATACCATTATGAATAACCGATATTGGTTGCCGCAGAGATTTAATATTAGCAGTCCAGGCATCTTTTACACTTTCAGAAACAGCCAATAATCCATTAGCGTCATACAAAGCAATTTCCATTAGATTATCAAAAATTTCTGGTGAACCGTGCAGATGTATGACTTTTTTATAGCGATCTGGGATAAAAAGTGCATCTGTTTTATTATGAATAACGACAATATCAAATTGCTCTGTATTGGTAGCATAAAAATTTATCGTAGCACTTTTTCCAAACAAATATGATTCTACATCTATATCTGTCCACGTGTCGCCTGTTTTTCGTGGTATCGTTAGAGGCAATTCCACGAGCTTTACAGTCGGGTTTGCAGAAATAAACTCATCAAATATTTTTGAATGTTTACCAACATATGCCGTCAAAATAGTTACATTATGTCCTTGTTTTGCAAATTCCGCACACTGATTCAAGGCAACAACCTCGGTACCGCCAATATAATGTCCTAATCTGTAATAATGAATTAGTATATTCATAGCTTACTTTATATCTTGCGTATTATTGGCATAACATTCTTTTCAAAATATTCTCGTTGATCTGGAAACCCAATCACCTTTTCATCAACCAATGCCTCTGAATCGAGCCAAACCACTTTTACCGTGTCTTCACGTTCTTCGCAAAATTCAAGCACTGTGTTGCTAGGGACCTTTGCGACAAAAAAGACATGTGCCTCGTTATAAGCACCGCGCTTCTCTATTTTATGTTCTGCAACCTTAAACTTATAAGGTTCAGCAACTTGTTGAGCTAAACCAACCATAAATTCGGAAGATTTGCCCAACTCTTCACATAATTCACGGGTTAATGCCTGGGTTGCGGTGGTTTCTCCATCATCAAAACGCCCCCCAATGGTGCCATAAGCCCCAGGTGCATACTCTAATATAGCGATTTCTTTTTTGCCGTCAACAACACGGACTGGTATGATATATGCCGCATAACTTACTTCTTTTATCATTTTTCTCTCCTTGTATTATAGAAAAAGTCTAGTTTTTTTGAATTCTTTGTCGAACTAAGTACAGATTGAAATGAATATAAATCATTTTCGTATTCTTCATTGTTGTCTGGTGCATGAATCAAATTACCAGGTGCATACTTTTCCCATGGTGTACAATATTTGTTTCGAATAGCTCGTTTAATAATAGGACCTTTCGCCAGAGCGGTGTATCCCTCAACAACAACCAACAAATGTTCTCTCCCAGAATGATCTTTACCCAACTGATAATCTATTGTAGCATCTTTCCAATCCTGAGTCATTTCTGTCTGAAAATCTGGTGCCAACACAGGCTGATATGCCATCAACATATCATATGTCATATTGAATTTTGCAGATGCCAAGACAGATAAATCATTTGTACGAAGTTGTTTATAAAAGTCAAATCTGGCGCACAATGTCCTTAAGCTCAGTTGAAGAGCATCAGGTTTTAATATAAAAAGTGTCTTTTCTGACATAATAGCCCCTGTGACTGTTTCATCGTAGCATATTGTTTTTAGTTGTCAAATTTTTATAGAAATTATTGACCTTAGAATTTCTGTTGTTAAAATTAAACACAAAGAGGCATAAAAGTGAAAGTTGCTATATTTTGTGATTACTTGCACTCATTCGGGGGTACAGAGTATTACAACGCTACATTGGCATTAGAATTAAAGAAAAGAGATATAGACGTACGTGTGTTTGTGTGCGAAAAGCCGACAAACTTGTACTGGTTTGAAATTTTACAAAAACATAACATAAAAACATATGCCCCTAAACATTTTCGCAAAAATCGTGAAGACCGCAGTATAGATGATGAATTCATCAAAGATATCATGGCGGATTTTATCGCTTGGTCACCAGATAT
This sequence comes from Candidatus Enterousia sp., assembly GCA_045646605.1. GTDB lineage: Bacteria > Pseudomonadota > Alphaproteobacteria > Rs-D84 > Rs-D84 > Enterousia. The sequence goes on along the minus strand of JAZRLA010000015.1, from coordinate 7,844 downwards.
AATCCATGCCAGTCCAGCAGGTAATTTGTTATCGGCATACTTAAAATATAAAAAAGCACCAAACATCCCGATTGTTGCAACCGAACATACAACACCATGTACGGATTCCGCGTTTTGGTACCCAAAACATTTCGGCAGGATATTAAATTGTATAAATACCTTTGTTGCAACCTGTACAGCATCAGCTAAAGGCATAAAAAATTTTCATAAGTTTGATGGGCCTATACAAATAATTCCGCATTTTATACGCAAACCACGCTTACACAAAACCAAACATATACCAAATTCGGTCGCCTGCATTGCAAGAATGTCCCCAGAAAAGGGTATTGGTGTATTATTGTTTGCATGGAAAGAGGTAATTCGACATATCCCCAGCGCAAAATTATTTTTGTACGGTGATGGTCGTGCCAAACCACACTATGAACGACTTGCTATGTCATTAGGGCTGGGAAACAATGTTGTTTTTGCTGGTGTATTTGATCCGAGCCTGGGACCTGGTACTATCGCAAACAAACACGATATCTTTGTACAGCCGTCCTTATTTGAAAGCATTCCTACATCTTTAATAGAGCTAGCATTACTGGGAAAACCTGTAATAGCGACAAAAGTCGGGGGAATCAAAGAGCTTATTAACAACAAAACAGGTGTTTTAATAAAAAGTTGCTCAACTGATTTATTAGCTCGTGCAATAATAAAGTTATTACAAGATGAAGAACGTCAAAAAATCCTGGGGCAACAATTAAAAAAATCTGTCTGCAATAAATATGACATTCAACATAATATAGATTCTGTAATTAAATTGTATCAAAATATTATAAAAACAAAACATGAATAGTATGAACCCAATTATTTATGCTTCTGATAGATATAAGCGTTTTTTCGCAAAATCTATCAATAATATTCACAATACGCGCTCTTTACGTATTCGTACTATAAACAATGCCACCATAGTTATTGAGCCGAACACACAAAGATTCGGAGTGTTTGATGCAAAAGGCAATATAATTAAAGAGTCTTTACAGTTGCGAAACAAAATTGTGCAACAAGCTCCAGTATTTACATCCGAAGCGGAAGTATTGGGTATAGATGCGGTTTATCTCGGCACACTGGAAGATCATTTTGGACATTTTTTATTAGAACATACAAATCGTTTGTACTCAGCTTTGTATCCTAAATACAAGAATGTGAAATATATAATATTGAATAACCGAAATTTGCAAAAAATACCTGATTTTGTATTAGAATTTCTGGCTGCATTGGGTATTAAAAAATCAGATATTTACTTGATAAATACCAACGTGAAAGTCAAATGCCTGTATGTGCCGCCAGTTGCTTTTGAAATTCCTAATAAATATTCTTTGAAATTTGCTAAAACCTTTGATACTGCCACTACTAGTATTCATCCAAAATTATGTTTTGACAAAATATATGTATCACGAGAAAAATTGTCGGATCGTGCCACTTTTGGAGAAAGTTGTATTCAAAAAATCTTTGAAAAAAATGGTTTTATTGTTATTCATCCAGAGCAATTATCTCTATCTAAACAAATTGAATACATGAGCCATTGTAAATGTTTAGCTGGTATTGCAGGATCTGCATTACACCTATCTTTGTTTATGCCCAATGGTGGCACTATCATACAGATTAAACGCAACAAATTGCTTGCTGATAATTCTGATACGCAATATTTGTTATGCAAAATAAAAAAGTGTAATTTTGTTCTGATAGATTGTGCCAAAGAGGTATTACCAACACATCATTGGTCTGAATTTCCACAAATAATTGGTCCAACAAAATATTTAGAACAATTTTTACACGATTATAAATTTGTTTATAACAAGCAAGATCTTATTTATGATGATAACACAAGACTAGAATACCGCCATGCTTTTCGTGCAAAAGGCGGCTTTATGCGTTATCAAATTAAACGCATGCTGGTTTATGCCGTGCCCCGTATTATGCCAAACGAGCAGATAAAAAATTCTGTACGCCAATGGTTGAACAAACACTTATAATTGATCAATACATACGCTTTGGGCGCATACATGCAGTGTTGCCACACGAAACAATACGCTATTTTTTGAACAAATGACTGGACAAGTGGTGAAAGATTTTGCCAAATACGACAACCTTAAAAGGATTGTCTATGAAATATACGCATTTTGACGATATTTTGCCCAACCATCGCACAGATTTTGTGATGCTATACTTCGCCGCCTGTCGGTCTTTACGCGAGCTTGAGGCGGCAATACGCCGAACAAACAATGGCAACCTAACCTGCCGGCAAGCATGGCTACTCCGCCGGATTCAGTATAAGTTTGCGCAAATGGTCGCCCGCCTTAAAGCCACCCAGTGCAACGAAACGCCGAATATACCCAACGCAAAGTATCCGACAGGCATCGTTATTGACCTGAAAAGTCCCCAAGGAAACGTTTTTTATCTTATGGGGCTTGGCTAATCGGTTTATACGGGAACTTGGCCTGTCGGCCGAAGAAATTGCCAAATTCAAGCGAGAACAAGCCTGTGCAACAACATACCACGCCCATCTAAGCCTTTTACGCAAATGGTTCGGGATTGTCTTTGTCGAGAGTAATGAATAATCCCTTTATTTACTTGAATAAAACGAAATCTACGGCATATAGAACAACGAACCAAAGGAGTTTATTGTGATATATGGTTATATTCGGGTTTCGACCGACAAACAAGACTGTGAAAACCAAAAACTGGGCATTGAATCCAAAGCCAGCGCATTGGGCCTTAGTATTGATAAATACATCGAAGATGCGGGTATTTCTGGCACCAAAGAACCAGAACAGCGCGCCCTGGGTGGTGTTTTACGCCAATTAAATCCTGGGGATGTTATAATTTGCAGCGAACTTTCGCGTCTGGGGCGAAAAATGTTCATGATTATGCGAATACTGGAACATTGTATGAAAATCGGTGCACGGCTTTATACAGTCAAGGATGGCTATGAATTGGGCGATACGATACAATCCAAAGTTTTGGCTTTTGCATTCGGTCTGTCCGCCGAGATTGAACGCAACCTGATTGCCCAGCGCACCAAAGAAGCATTAGCAACATTACAATTACGCGGGGTGAAGCTTGGTCGTCCAAACGGTCAAAAGAACACGTGCCATATCATCGACGGTCATGAAAGTTTAATTTTAGATATGTATTCGGCGGGGATTTCTAAACGCAAAATTGCCAGAACTATTCGGGTCAGTCCGCCCACAATTTCGCGATTTCTTGAAAGCAGAAAATGACCCTTTAATTGTTCCATTTATTATAATAAAAAAATCGCAGAAAATCAACATGTTTACACATAAATCTTTTGTAACAACAATCCCGTGGTTTAATTATTCCATCAATAAACAAAAAGACATACCCGGAGAAAAACCATGAAAGCCACGGAAACATATTTAACAGATTATATGGAAGGAACAAATACAAAATTCCGTATTCCAATCTACCAAAGAAATTATAGTTGGTTAGCAAAAGATCAATGTCAACAACTGTGGGAAGATTTGGTATTTATAGACAACGAAGGCAAGAAAAATCATTTTTTTGGTTCAATAGTTAGTGCTTCTGACCCATCTGGGGATAAAACCCGTATTATCATTGACGGACAACAACGTTTAACCACTATTTCCTTGTTACTTGCAGCTATCGTAAACAAATGCAAAGTTGCACATGAAAAAGACCCAACCTTACCTTTGCCTAATTTGGAAGAAATAGAAAATCTCTATCTTGGCAAGAGAACAAGAACCGAGAAATTAAAGTTAAAATTAACAAAAGATGACATGCATGCTTTTGAACAAGTATGTGAAGGGAATGTCCGCAACAATGTTTCAAATATCATAAAAAATTATAATTTTTTCTATGAAAAAATAAATTTGGGAAATGCTAACAATATATACGAATCTGTAAAAAAATTACAAATTGTAGATATTAGCATAACAGCAGAAGATTCTGATCCGCAGTTAATATTTGAAAGTTTAAATGATTATGGAATGGGGTTAACCGATGCCGATAAAATCAGAAACTATATTTTAATGAACATAACAGATGAAAAAAGGCAAGAATATCTGCATAATACATACTGGTATGAAATAGAAATGAACGCCGGTCTTTCAAATGCGGAAGAAACAACAAAATTTATAAGATACTACTTGCAATACATAGGTTGTGGTATTCCACAAAAAGACGCTGTATATAAAGATTTCAAAAGTTATGCAAAAAACTCCGAAAAAAGCATTGAAACCATTTTAGGCGACATGTTAAAAATCTCTGATATATATAGAAAAATTATACAACAGAATTTTGATTCCAAAGAGATAAATTTCCATCTGGACAGAATATTGAACGATTTAAAAAATACTGTTGTTATCCCATTTCTGTTTGATGTTTTTGTAAAACAGGAAGATCATGATATTACAGTTGAAGATGTAATAGAAATTTTAAAAATTATAGAAAGTTATATCTTTAGACGCGCTGTTTGTAAGGAACGTACCGCCGGTGTAGATAAATTCTTTGGTAACCTTATAGAAGAAGTTAACAATATACGCACCAGACACAATGCCGATTATCTTGATGTATTCAAATACTCTATTATGACAGCAAGTGGCAATTATGTGTTCCCAAACGATAAAACTTTTGAAACCGCTATTAAAGAGAATGCACTATATGCTTATATACCCAAATATTGTAAATATATGTTATTAAGCATAGAAAACCACGGTAGGGACAAAGAACGCGTAACCAGTGATAATTTGACTATAGAGCATGTCATGCCACAATCTACGCCAAAAAATACACATTGGCAAAATTATTTGGGATTAAATTGGCAAAACATTTATGACAATAACGTTCATACATTAGGAAATTTAACATTGACTGGTTATAATTCTGATTTAAGTAACAAACCTTTTGAAGAAAAAAAGCATATGGATAAAGGTTTTTGTTCTAGCCCATTAAAATTGAACAAGTATTTATCTGAAGTTGATATATGGAACGAAGCCAATATTAAACATAGAGGAGATATATTAGCATCTATCGCTTTAGAATGTTGGCCATCTTGCCACTCTGCAAACAATTATAACACGAAAGAATCCCATTATAATTCTGTTTCGTTGGATGGTGACATATCAGTAGCCCAAGGACGAAAACCAGAATTTGCAGAACTTAACGGCACACAAATCTTTGCAACATCCTGGAAGTTCTTATACTCAGAAATAATGAATCTACTATATAAAGAACATCAAGAAAAAATGCAACGAGCTTTCGATTTTGGCAATCAAGGCACCTTTGCAAATATAATATCAAAAACAGAAGAAAAAACAGGGTTGCGTGGCGAAAAATTATGGGAACAAATTATTGATGATAATCCGATTTACTTCTATACCAATAAATCTGCTACTGACTTTCTTGCAGCATTGATAAAATGGTTTGAATATTTGAAAATCGATTTAGATAGTCTGAAAATTTATTTTCAACAGTAAAAAATCTGAACAAGAACAACGGACTCAAAACTCCGTTGTTCTTTAATTATTGTTTTTCATTTAAAATTTATATTTGGTGCAATCTATTAACAACGTCACATTTATAACCTGTATTTGTTTGTACTTGCATTCGGATATTTTTTACATCTATGTTTGCAAATTTGTCTTTGTCTATAAAATAGAACGCTTCACTTTTAGGCGGAATAGAAAAAACAAATTCTGGCCCATACCATATTGTTCTTGCGTTTTCATAAGTTTGTTCTACACCCTTCGGCCACCACAAAAATAAATTATCAGGATATGGAGCATAATCTTTTCTGAGCCCTAAACAAACAGTGTGATTGGTTTCATTTATAACCTTGATTTTATAGATATTCGGATTATCTTCTGGTTCATAATACAAAACAGCCCTGAGCTTATCTTGTTGTTTATATGGACATATTGTTAAACATACAACCCCACATGTTCCCAAAGCTGTCATTGCAGAAAGAATGAATTTCGCTGCTTCTGGATACTGATGCATTTTTAACCAAGTAGCAATAAGAACCAGCAGCAACAGCAACAATAAATACATTATCAATACGCCATTTCGTTTCATGGTTTTAATCCTTTTTGTTATTATTTATCAGCGGATAATATAGTACAATAGTAAGATTTTACAACACAAATCAAATATAAAACCAAAGTAACAAATTATTGCTATTGTCGGTGAAAGTATAAACGGATTGGGTTTTGTGAGGGGGATTTTTTGGGGTCTGATTTCAGGCTGATTTCAGTTTGAATACTGCAAGATTACTGATTGATTTCTGTGTGGTTAGGTGTTCGCACCTATGCCGCACACAACACTTTGATTTTACGATATAATTTACAAAAGTGCGAACTGCGGACCTTTTTTTTTGAGTTCTGCGTGTAGCGAGGTGGGGTGCTCGCCGTTACCCTCAATAGAAAATGTTCGTGACAGTACCTTTATTATTTTTTACAACCCCATCAGAAATCTGTTTGAAATCAATCTGATTCTTGTGTGATATTTGGCATTTTGTTCAAACGTTCGCAGAGTCGTTCCAGCGCAGTTTCATATCGTGCGATAATGTTTTGTCGCGACAGTCCCAAACATCGCCCTATTTTCGGAAAACTCATATTACAAGCCCGCATCCAAATTATGCGTTTATTCGTGTCACTGTCGATTGTTTGGAACCATTGCTGGGTGACACGCCGCCAGATGTCTATTTGCTCACCTGTGGGGCGCATTTGCGTTTTAAAGTCTTCAAAATGATCGTCCCAGGACAAATTATACCATTTCTTGATTATCACCCATTCGTCCCAGCCGTCCACGCGCGGGAATCGCGATACCAGTGCACGGTCCACCAGTGTGGTAATCGAAAACCAGTACTTTACTTTATCACTTGTCCACTTCTGTTCTTCTTGGTTCATCATTCGCTCCTGTGGTTTTGTTGATAAAATGTGTTTTCTTGTTCCAGCCACATAATAATCTGTTTCATACTTAAATGCTGTCCTTTACGTTTTTGTCGCAAAGTTCGTTCAGCACGTTCAACTACTTCTGGTGAGAAAAAACTGGTATATTTTTTGAATTCTGGGTACACGTTTCCTAATATCTCAAAACTGAAATAATCGTTGATGCGAAAAATATCAACATCTGAATCAAAGTTTTCAACAGAGTTTTCAACAACGTTTTGAGAATTACTACTTACTATATCTTTTTCAATAATATTTTGTTTTTGATTATCTATACTATTTTCTATTACCGCTGATTTCTGTATTGATTTCAGAGCTGATTTCAGTGACCGTGGTCGTACCGCCGCCAATCGTTCACATTTTTCACGATATTTTTGTGCATCACGATCTATTTGTGTTTTCATGTATTTCCATACAATCAAATCACTATCCCGGTCTGGATATTCGAATATACAGTGCAAAAGTTCCGCACATTCAGACTCTGGCATATCTTTGATAAGGATTGCCATGGTCAGATCGATTAGTATTTTCATGGTCTGCTCCTGTGGTTAACTTTCAAACAAATGCTTATTTGCTGCTTCGATTGGATCTATGCGTGTGCCGGAACCACGGAACAGCCGTTCGCGTTCAAACCAGATGACTGATTCACGTGGATAAATGACACGGGCACCTATTTTGATATAAGTTGGCCCAACACCCAGCGAACGCCATTTTTGCAGTGTTTTGCGTTTTATACCCCAGTATTCACTGAGTTCTGGTTCAGTCAGTCTTGATTTCTTTGAGAGAATATTTTCCATTTTTTGCTCCTTTGGTTTATTTGGTTATGGTTTTAGTATAAACAAAGAAAAACACTTTGTCGGGGGGATGAGTGGG
>JAZRLA010000014.1:0-13168 GCA_045646605.1 Candidatus Enterousia sp. | reverse complement strand
GACGATATTATGAAGTTGGCCGACACCGGCGCATTTGGATCCGGTGCACCTGGTGAAGAAAAACCCGGTGAAGATGAAAGACCGGAAGAAAAGAAAACGAAGTCGGGGGCCAAGCGGTCTTAGGAAGACAATACAGCTTTGCAACTCCTTGGCTCACAGAACGACATGGCTACGATCCGACTTGGACGATATTATGAAGTTGGCCGACACCGGCGCATTTGGATCCGGTGCACCTGGTGAAGAAAAACCCGGTGAAGATGAAAGACCGGAAGAAAAGAAAACGACGGAAACAAGCGAAACTGTTCCGGCGGATGCTACAAGCGCTGCGCTTACCATGATGGTGAAAATGATGGAAAATCAAAACGCCATGATGCTAAAAATGATGGAAGCAAAGGGCGCACCGGAACCGGAAGGAAAAAAGGAAGAAACCGCGGATGAAAAAGCCCGGAAATATGCCGATGAACAGTTGGTAAAAGCGATGCAAAGTTTGAATATTCTGAAAGATGGTGATACAATCGATATAGGATCAACCGTTGAAAAAAATATCGAAAATAAAATCATTGGGAAATTGGGCGCAATGGCTGGTTTTTCAGTCGATGAAGAAAAGAAATAATAGGAGGGTTTGATTATGGCAGATTATACCGATATTTACCAAATCGTTAATACGGTAAATAAGCAGATCACCGGACAGAATGCACTTACCGCGGTGGATACTACCACATTTATTGCGGTTGGAAATCAGATTTTACTTGGTACAACCGACAATATTTACCGTGCAATTGCCGGAACCTGGGCGCGCACGATTTGGGCGGCAAGGGCTTATACTTCCAGCGTAATGCGTTCCGTTGAAGTGGATGAAGAACGCTGGGGCGCCGTTATGCGCAAGATTTCCTTCTTGCCGTTGGACTTCGAGAAGTCACAGAATTGGAACACAGATATTGATCAGACACAGTTAGATGATGGCAATTCTATCAATCCGTTTAATATCCGCAAGGCAAAGCCGGTGTCCTTTTACTTCCAGGGTAACAAGACTTTGCAAAGTCATATCACCCATTTCCGTGATGAATTGGAAAGTTCTCTGAATAGTGAACGCGAATTTGGTGAGTGGTATTATGCCAAGATGGTGGAGTATTTCAATGATATTGAAACCAAGGATGAAACCGAACGCCGTTTGATTGTGTTAAACTTCATGGCCGGCGCTAACGAAATGAATTCATCTGTTTTGGATCTTACCACCGAATACAACACCGAACACGGAACCGCTTACACACGCGGCCAACTTCTTACCACTTATGTGGATGATTTTATGAAGTTTGCAGCTGAAAAGATCCAGGTGGCTTCCAAGGCAATGAAGGATAGAACTGCACTCTATCATGCTAACGTTACCGGTAGCACATTGCTTCGCCACACTCCGAAGGAATTTCAGAAGGCACTCATGTTTACCACTTTCGTTACCAAGGCGAAGGCGCACGTTATGAGTAGCGTATTCAATCCGGAATATTTGGATATTGGCACATATGAAGAAGTTAATTTTTGGCAGAATCCGCTTTCACCGGCAGAAATTAACATTAAACCAAAGATCCTTGATATTTCTACCGGTGCTGCCGTAGACGGAACCGCACAGAATATTCCGTATGTTGTCGGTTTGATCTATGATGAAAGAGCACTTACGATTTCCAACAAGCGTCGCGCTTCCGGAAATATCTACAACCCGGCCGGTGATTTTACTAATGATTATCTGCATTGGCTCAAGAGATACAATAATGATTTTACAGAAAATCATCTTTTGATTATTATGTCCGATGGCGGCAATTCTAAGATCGCTTCCAAAGCATCCATCCCGGAGGAAACATTTGATCCAACGGATGATGCAATGAATCCGAATGATCCGGAAGCAATGGAAGAAATCACAACCGGTAAAAAGAAAAAATAAAGGTTTTGCTTCTCATATCTCCGATGAACGGGGGCGGGTTCGATCCCGTCCCCTTTATCGTTATTAGGGGGTTTATATGGAATTAAAATTATGGAAAAATGTTTCGAAAAAACGGAATTCCACATATGTAGTAAGTAGCCAGTCGGATTACACCTTGGATGTTGTTTTAAAAGACGATACCAGCGTGGACACACCAACATTCCTATTGGATAGCGTAGATCTAAGCGTAAATTATGCCCTATGGCAAGGCCGTTATTATTTCGTAGATGATATTCGGCGCGGAATAACCGGGCAATATGAATTAGAGTGCGCAACCGATTATTTGGCAACGTTTAAATCGTATATTGGTAATTATACGGCGTTTGTGGAACGTGCCACCAGCAATTATGACACATATTTACCGGATAACGCTTTAAGCAGTAAAAACGCTATTGTACACGCTTCCCATGAAACGCTAACTCTGGATAATATTACTGCAGATGGTTGTTATTTGCTTCGCGCGGTAACACAAGTGGATTCCGCCGCAAATACAACCGGTATTATCACATATATATTGGATCAGAGCGATTTAAAAGCCGTCATGGATTTTATGTTTACCGATTCCAATTATCCGGATATTTTATCCGATATGGCGGTAAAATCCTTTTTTAATCCATTTCAATATATTGTTGATCTTCGCTGGATACCGTATAGTAAAATCAATATGACGCAAGGATCCGGCGCCACAGGTCCGGTAAAATTTGGATGGTTTAACACACAATATTCCGTTCCAATTTTAACGGCACAGGTATCTAACCAATCATATACGCTAGCGGTTCCAACCTGTTATTACGGCAATACGGATTTTCGCCGTTATGATTCACGTTTTACGAATTTTAAATTGTATGTATTCGGCCACGGTACCATTGATTTATCGCCAATGGACGTTACCGCTGGCGGTCTTCGCATTCAAAGGACCGTTGATTTTACCACTGGTGAAATGATTACATTGGTTAGAAGATCGGACGGTGTACATCCGATTGCAGAATTTAAAGATCCGTTTTGTATTCCGGTTCAAATATCACAAGTAAATAGCAATTTGTTCCATAGTGCTATGGATGTTTTATCCACCGTTGGCCAGGGTATGCAGGCAGCCGGAATCGCGGCGGAAGGTGGAGCGGGTGCAATTGCCAGCGCTTTAGCCGGTGGCGTCATTCGAACCGGGGCAAGTGTTATAAATGCAATACGCGGTGAAACGTGTGCTGGAATTACGGGAAACGGAACAAATGGCAATAGAGCTGGATTAATTCAGATGCCATATTACATTTTGTACGAAACCGCTTATGATTCCGCGGAGTTTTCTACCATTGTAAACGGACGCCCGTTGTGTAAAAATGTGCAAATATCCACATTATCGGGTTATATTCAATGTGCCGGCGCTTCTATTGATATTCCAGGTTTTGCCCAGGATAAAGAAGCCGTAAACAACGCATTAAATGGAGGTTTTTATTATGAGTAGGCCGTTAAATTATCAACATGAAGCTTATTTACAATCACGTAATATGGTTCCCTATGAGGTTAAAGGCGTTGAAAATGCCGCCATGTTCCATAATAAGCGGTATTTATATAACGTATTATATTCCGTTTTCGATCTTGGGATTCCAAAGCAATGGAAATTGGGTTACGTTCGGTTTTGGACATTCCACGCCGGATCATATGCGGTTATGTACACCCGGGATTATGGTTGGGTTCCTATGCCCTACGCTATCGAAAACACGGACTACTTCTTTTATCCGCATAAAATTAGCGGCATGAATAGCCATCTGAAACGAGAAGTAATCGGAATTTGCGGTATTAATTGCGAAATCGTGTATATCTTGGATGATTTGTTTGGTTTGGATTCCACCGTAACGGAATATGCTTCCAGGTTATCCAACCTGGATAAAGCGTTCGATGTGAATGTGATGAACACATCGTTTTCCAATTTTGTACCGGTAGAAAACGACAAGCAAGCCCAGGAAGTAAAACGGGCATATTCCCGCGCAACCATGGGAAGCCCGATTGTTCCGGTGATTAAAAATTTATTCCGGAATGGCAAACCGTTTTATTTTAACGATAACCCGAAACAGAATTTTGCCGCGAATGAATTGCACCAGGCCCGGCGCGGAGTGGTAAATGATTTTCTAACGGAAATCGGCGTACGTAATGCCAATTACGATAAGAAGGAACGTTTAAATTCCATGGAAGTATCCGAAAACAACGATCAAACCAGCGCCCAGGCCCGTGTGATCCTGAAAAATTTAAACACTTGCTATGAACGGGTGCGGGAAGTCACCAACGGGGAAATCGATATGCTTGCAAAATTGAATTATAACTATGAGTTAATCGGATCCGATTCGGAAGGTGGTGAAAACGATGTTGAATGATATTACATTAAACGGCTTTTACAATTATGATCCATCCATTTTAACCAACCTGGATCTTCCGGAAGGAATCGATGAAGAAGAGCTTCGATTTACCATACTGGATAACGCCGGGATGATGGTTCCATATCACCAGGTATTGCCGCAACTTGGAATATCGATTCATATGTGGTTTCGTCAGAATAAGGACAATTTTGCCCGGATTATTGCGGCCGTAAATAAGGAATACAACCCGATTGAAAATTATGACCGGTATGAAGATCGGACCGAAGGACGAACCAGTGAACATTCGGAGGATAAAACGGCTAAAACCGTTGGAAGCATGAATGGATCCGATATTACCAATATGTCGAATTCTCAAACCGGTAGCGCAAATTCTACTACCACAACAAATACAGGTTCTGATTCCACGGACCAACGTGCAGCTGATAACTCCGAAACATTTCGGAATACAAATAAAACCATTGGCACGGCAAATTCTTCCGGCACAAATGGAACCTATACCAACGGTACAAATACCGGTAACACGAATGTAAACAAATTGGAAAACACCACCGAAGATGTTACCGAAGGATTAAAGCATGAATCCAATGAAAATATCACGGAATCACTCCATGTACATGGTAATATCGGCGTAACAACGAACCAGCAGATGGTGCAAGCGGAATTAGATTTGCGGCGTTATAATATCTATGAGGATATTTGCAACCGGTTTGTGGACAAGTTTTTATTAGGGGTTTATGATTAATAGGAAGGGAGGTTTTTATTATGGCATATGAACATGACGGGGTTTATGAATGGCCTTATGTTGGTGTATCGCCGAATCGGGATTGGCTTATAAACAAGGTAAAAGAGCTGGAAGCCCGGTTGGATGGACTTGTGGAAGAAGCCGTGAAGCTATCCAAGGAATACACCGATGAACAATTAGCCGGTTATCAGGCCCAGGTGGAACAGATCCGGGAAGAATTCACGGCATTGGTTAACCAGCTGGGGCAAGATTTTATCAATTTGCGAACCAATGTTAACATTTCGTTGGCACAAATGGATTATAAAATTAAAGCCCTGGAGGATTTGATTGCCGCCGAAGTGGTAGCAATTAACCAGCGCACGGATTTAGCCATTGAACAAAACAACGAATACATCTTGTCGGAGGTTGGGAAGTTCCTGGCCGATATAGAAGTATATAACATCTTGACCGGTGAAAATATGACCATCCAGGATATGTTTAATTATTTGGCAAATCTCCATGTTGAAAATCCTATTACATATGATGAACTTGCGGCCCGGAATATCACTTACGATCAATTAGCTGCGTTAAACATTACATACACGGATTTAGCGGTCAATGGCGCCGTATTAATCCCCGAATAATTAGGAGGTATATATTATGGGAACAACTACAAATTATGGTTATAATGTACCGGTTGGAAGCGATAATGTTAACTTATTACCACAGATGGCTGTAAACTTCCCGATGATTGATTCCGATTTGAAAGCCGTATCCAACGCCGCCATCGGATCAGCAACGGAACTTAAAACCGGAACCGTGCACGCGTTAACCCGTGCGGATACAAGCCGAAATGTGTTTGTTTTCGTTGCAACCAGCGATTTCGAAGCCGGTGAAACTTTCGAAGTGGATGGTGTCCAGGTAACGGGTAAGACACCGGACGGACAAAACCTTTCCACCGGTGCCTATGTGATTAATTCCGGCGTGCTATGTGTCTTAAATGGAACGCTTCTGACCATTATTGTTAGTCCAACCAAGGCTTTAGATTCCGATAAATTGGACGGTCACGACTCCGCGTATTTTGCAACCGATGAAGATCTTGATACATTGGGTATCCAGGTTGGTGCAATATCTGATAAGGTTGGAACAGGCACATTAGATGTAGGTACCAATTGCGTGGGCGCTATTAATACAATAAACGCGTTGTTAAACGCTAGTAGATTACTTAGTGTTGTATATAATGAATCGGTGGAAGGTAATGAAACCAAGTATTTTTCACCAACCTTGCTTCCAACCGGTGTTTATATCGTAATTGGATCCCAGGGCGGGTTATTTGAATCTGCTTTATATGTGCTTGATAGAAGGGGTTATGGATCCTATTTATTACCAATTGCAATCGGTCAGTCACAACCCGTCACCATTTCTAAAACACAGGATACATCCGCCGGCGGCGTATTAGGTACTCTTGGTTTGAAAAATGATATTGCTGCTATTTGCAGATGGCAAATTTTAAAATTGTATCCGTAACGAATTTGTATTAGAATATTAGGGAACTTGATTTCCATGCAACGCCCTTCCCCAATGGGCGGGAATCTTGTGGGTCAAAATAAGAAGGTGTCCGATTATTTGGACACCTTCTTTTTTATTCATGTATAATCATTCTTCGGATCATATCCCTGGCGCCGCCGTATTTAATAAAATTGCTTCCAGGTGGTTGTGGTCCAAGGGCTTCTATAATTTTATCTTTGTTACTAATTCGTGCGGAATAATTTGGAACTTGTGGCCCTTCATAACATGCCAAAAAAGCGAAACAAGCGTTTTCTACATTATCAATTGTGAAAAATTGTTGCATTGTTAATTCGGATCCATCGCCATAATTATCTAAAATAAATTGTCGGCGTAAGTATAAATCCTGGTAGTCGGCCGGATTCCAATATGTTCTCCAACAACTTTTCTTCCATTTCACCAAAATATCTTCTTTAAATACATACATTTGCGCAATCGCATCCGATATTTGGCCGCCTGATACCTGGGAAACGGATAAATTCGGTGCGTGTCCGGGAATGTCGCTTAAATTAATATAAGAATTGGCCGGTGTAAATTGATACAATCCGTATCCATTGGTATAACCGGACGAAATATGATCTCCTTGCCATCTCCATGGATTAAAACCACTTTCTTCCTGGATGTTACATAACATACCTACAACACATTCGTATGTTGCAACACCGTTAAAATATGAATAGTATTCATTTATATTTTCGATTCCTTCGGCGCTATCAACGGCATAACCACCGGACGGTTTACAATTCCAAGCCATAATAACCACCTCCAAACAAAAAAAACGCAATCCGAACAATCCCCGCCGGGAAGATTGTGCAACGGCTTCCAACCGTTTGCGTATGCACCGGATCGCGCTTTTCTAATTACAATATAACATCTAATAACCCAATTTTCAACGCGTACGATTCAAAGGTCAACCGATTGTCCATATACGCATCCTCCAGTACATATAAGTATTCCCGGTTAAAAGCCATTTTTTCCTGTTCTAGCCTGGAATCATAGGCTTTTACAGTCTTATTTAAAGCATAAGAATAATAGAAATGGTTAGCGTTATAAAAGATGGTAGAACCGTTTAGCGTAACCAGCGGTCGCATCCCCTTTAAATTTTTGTAGCCAATAAGGGAAAAATCGTTAAAGGCGAATTGATTTCCTAGGGCAAATTTTTCGTATTCCGTGCCGCGCATTAGCTTCATGATTTGTGTTTGTTGTTTCTTTTCCTTAAATGCTTCCGTAGCTTCTAATAAATGAACCGCTAACCCTCTATCCGGGTAATATTTATCGTGCTGGCCCCGGGCGATCATCTTTTCACAATCGTCC
Source organism: Candidatus Enterousia sp. (assembly GCA_045646605.1). Taxonomy (GTDB): domain Bacteria; phylum Pseudomonadota; class Alphaproteobacteria; order Rs-D84; family Rs-D84; genus Enterousia. Next base: position 5,226 of record JAZRLA010000014.1, on the reverse strand, counting down.
ACGATTCCAAGTTCAACAAATAGCGGATTGTAAATATCGAACGCGTTCGCAAATCCCCAAAATCTACATGGATCCTGTCCGAATATCTCCCGGTTACGGTTGATGGTTTCATACGCGTTAATAATGGCCAAACCTTCGTTCTTAATCTTCTTTATATGGGATTCTGTGATAAACTCATCTATCGCAATATCTGTGATGCGACTGTAAGACATACCGCGCATACTAGCAATAACAGACAGAGCAAGCGCAATCCCACGTACATCGTTTCCCACATCATCGCTGCTTTCATCCCCTTCGCCCGTCTGATCCGATCGAACAATGTTCCATGTTTTTTTTGTGTTCTTCTCAAATACATAATTGTAATCCTCCCCGTATTTTTGCCGGATCTCATAGAAAATATTTGCATCACTTTCGCTATTGTCTGCAATTAGTTCCAATTCATCCAGGGTACGCCGCATGAAGCCGCAAAAGATTTCCGGACGGTCAATCCAACCCTTTGTAAAACTAAAGGTTTTCCCGATACCGCGGCCGCCGATAAATAATTGCCATGGGTATCGTTTATCGGCGTAGTTCCACACATCAATAAATAATTCCCGATCTTGATTTTTCATATATCAAATTCTTCCTCTATTTTGTAACTAATTAATAATTGCGAATAGTCCATCGTTAAATGCACGTTATAGGTGGAATCAATCATCGCAATATTATTGGTAATGGCAATTTCTTCACCTTCTACAACTTTTACTTTAGGTTCACAAAGGTTATAAAACAATGTTCTGCCGCCAGCATTATAAAATGTAAATCCTGGTTTAAAGTTTTCTATATCCTTTAATTCGTCAGGAGCTTCATCCTTATTCACGCCGGCAATGGTAGTGTGCAACCCTTCCAAATCCCGATAGACGTATTTTTTTGCTCCAAGGGTTTTGAATTCTTGATATTTACCGTGTTTTTCATCGGTTTCCATTTCGAATATTCCAAGGTAATACCGTTTTCCATCTACGTCACAATATGCACCCAACTTTTCACATTCTTCGATAATGGTCTTGTTTAGATCTTCGATTACCTGGTAATCCTTAATAATACATTTGGAAGAATCGGTATCGCCGTATACAAACACATTGCCCCGGGATTCATCGTTGGTTGCATTTATTAACTTTTGTAAATGTGCGCGGGCGTGGGCCGGGGTCCATACACCCCAAGCATAATTTAGGAATGAATTGTAACTATTATAGTATTCATCTAATTTTTCCTTTAAATCACCGATGGACAATTCTTTTTCCTTGTACTCCAAGTTTTCATCCAGGTAAATATCCGGGTGTACCGGCTTGGTGTACATCATTCCAAATATTCCATTCAATAAGTTTTTCTTCTTGGCGTACAAATATTTCGTGTTTTCCAAATCTTCCAGGATATTTGGATCCTTTGTTTTCCGATATTCATCTTCCAGCAATTTGATTTCTCGTTTCAATTCACATTTTTCCCGGAATAAATCCATGATTACTTCCCGGATTTCTTCCGGTAAATATCCATATTGGGCGATGTGCATGGATCCAATCGCAATCTGATCCCATTCGTATATATCGCGCATTAATTTAAAATCCACATCGGTTAGTGTTAGCGCGATGGCTCCATCCTCTTTTTCATCGCCGCAAGATAATACACGGCCGTTATCGAAGCGTATCGGCCCCGTAAAACCTTGTTGTTTATCGAAGCTAAAATAGGCCACGGGTTGATTTTTCTTTACCCTTAAATTGACAAATACGCATGTAAATAAGCAAGCGTAAGTATTTAATAAGTAATTCAATTCCGACATCGAAGCAACTTCGCCATAATATTGGAATTGTGACATTGGAAATTGCTTAGTGACATCAATATATGGGTATTCGGAAACCGCATCGAAGGAATCCAAGTCATGCAAAATACGGTTAGCCATGGCCGGGTTCGCGTGGGTATTGCCGCCCCTGGCCGCGTCGTATAGCATCATTAAAACATCCGCATCCAGGCGGGTATTTAAGAAGATCCGGCGATAATCTTTGTTTTTTAGACAGTTTTTCCGGACGATCCGCCGCACGTATCCGGTGGATGTTAGCGGGATGGAAAAAAGCGTGTCGTTTTCGTTCTTTAGCTTGTTTTCGATGTATTCATACAAGCCGACAACATCCGCAATCGTATAGCCAAATTCTTTATTGTTTAGTTCCTGGGATGGTAAATGAATCGCTTTATAATCGAGATCGCCGGCGGCCTTTGGATGGATACAACCTTTTTCATTTTCGATTGCCTTCTTTAATGACATATTCGAAAGCCGCATCGAACATCGAAATTCAATTCCCAGCGCCGGGATAAAAATATACAACGGCTTTTTTGGAGCCGTTGCAAATAGTTCTATATCTTTATACCGTTTTTTAAAAAACGGCATCATCCACCAGGATTCGAACCCTAGATTGTGGATATAGCATATTAACCGGCGGTGTTTATTTAATCCAAGATAATCACGAATTTGTTCGAAATAATCGAATACTTCATCCCAATAATGGCCATAAACAACTTCACCGGCAATTTTGCTTTGCCAATGATACATAAAAGCATAGGGCCGTTCCACATGGGCGGGAATGGGTATCGACTTTTTCAATTCTTGACGTTTTTTTTCGTATGCGATATATTCATCGGGTGTAATGGTTGTTGATTCTATATCGAACGTCATAAAATACCGGAACAATTCTTGCGTATAGCGTTCCTTTGTTTTTCGGTCTTTTTTCACTTTTGTTATCGTATCATCATCCGATAATACAACCGGGGTGAATTCAGCTGCTCTTTTGCATAAGATCTGATCACATTCCCCATCAAAGCGTTCTAGGTTTGCATATCTCATAGTTTTCTATCCTATATTGCTGCTATTCGGAATCGGGTTTGCGTTTACTTTTTCGAATAGTCCTTTGATGCTTTTTACTTCAGACGATTCAACATAGTCTTGCATAGCTTTTTGAATCTTTCGCTGGTTCCGGGATCCGTCCACGGAACCTTCTTTATATGCTCTAAAAATTTGTTCGCTGGAAAACACTTTACGAAGGTTCTTAAAGGTTTGCGAATTTAAAAACCGGTAAAATTGTTTTGTTGATGCTTCCCGGGATAAATCAATCCCTTTAAATGTTCCCTTTGTACCTTTTGGCTTCCAATTACCAAATGTTTCAATTCGCCGGGCTTCGATTCGTTTTTGCCCGGCCACCGTCGAAGATTCCGACGTTAAAAACGACTGTAACACGCTTATTTCGGCTTTTAAGGCGCTTTCCGATTCTTTCCCCGCTAAATAGTTCTTGGATTGCGAAAAGCGCACTTTTTCGGCTTCCGGGCGATGTGTACGCAAATAATCGGCGGCCTTGTCGTATGCGTAGAAATCCAGGCTGGCCGCTTCCAACTCACGCAAACGCTGGTTCGCGTTTTTTGCAAGCCGGGCGCGCATTTCGGCTAAGTCCGGCAATAATACTTTTTTTGTGTGGTAAACATCTAGTGCATATAAATCATTTAATGATTGCTTGGTCCGGACTTTATTTTTTTTATTCGTTCGTTGTACGTCCGTCGCTTTGGATCTCTTTGCCATAGTTATTTATCCCCTTCGCATTTGCTCTATCCCTGGCCGCATTGCGGATAAAACTTGATACGGTTATATCCTCCCGTTTTGCAGCTTCCTGGATTAATTGTAAATCCATATCGTTGACACGCACAATCAAAACGTTTGTTTTATTCATGTTATTCACCATCCATAATATCTTTAATTTCATCCATCATTCCATCCAATTCGCGCACAAGTTTCATTCGATCCTCTAACGTGAATTTATCCATGATGTAATGCGTTAAACATTTTAAAAGTTGGAACACCTCAAAATAACTTTTGTCATAGGCTTCATAGACGGTTGTTGAGAACATTCCCATTAGTAAATGTTCAATTTCCCTTCTATCGCCAATTGCGCCGGTAATAGCGTGGTGTTTTCCATCTTTGGAACCGCCTTCGCCACAAATAAAAATAAATTCACCGTTCGGATATTCCTTGAAGAAATCCAATATATTGGATAACATTTCCGGCAATCCGTTCGCCTGGTATTCGTTATTAATATTAATATCCATAGTTTTCTTTATCCCTCCAATGATAATAGTAATGTAACCGTTTTTGCTTTTAATGAAGTGTTTAAAATTATACCGTCACTATCCGCGCAAAATAGAAGCAATTGTGGATACACGTCGTGCATATCTTTATCACTTAAAAACTCCATTCGTTCGGCTATTTGACCGTTATGTGCTTCGGAAAATTGCGATAGTATTACAATCCCGAAATCCCGGTTGATCATCTGTTTAAATTCCTGGCTATCATTCCTTGTCATCGCTTTGATCCACCTCCATATGCGTTTTACCCGATTTAAAAGCTTTATAAACCGGTGAAATATACTCTTTACAACCATTTCTAGTATATACTTTTCCGTATTTACATTTAGGATCCAAATCGTAAAAATGATAATCCACTAATACGATATTGGAATTACCTGGTGTGAAGTCCCATTCAATCCCATGTTGTATTTCATAACTACGTACACCATTTATAATGTGTCTTTTTCGGCGTTGACCGACTTTTGAAATATATAAATCTGATAATTCACCGGGCGCCAATGTTTTCGATTCATAAGTAATTTTTAAATCACGTCCAACATCTTCGATTGATATAACATTGCGCATGAATATTTCTGAATCATCTAACATGTTAAATTTTACTAACATTAATAACTCACCTCCAATATATACACTTCTCCAGGTTCGTATTGCACATAGTCGAACCCTGGCACATAGCCGGCTTTTATTTCTTCAATTGATACGCCGCGGATCGTTACCAGGAAGTCAAAATCTTTTTCCTTCCATATCACACAACTATACGCGATATTAGATGGTTGCAAGAATCGTTCCGCCATGATCCGATTGTAACCGGCCGACATTAACAACTTTAATTGATCTGTTTTCTTTTCCAAATCTAACATCGTTCATCACCTCCAAAAACCATGTTACACGTTTGTATATACATTTGTCAATACATATTTCCACGCATATCTACTTACGTATAGAGCTGCCTGGTCCCGGACTGGTCCGAATCCGGTACGGGCCGCTCCGGATCCGTTTAAATGTTTCACAGGTGTTTCACAATCGTACAAATGTTCGTGCAAACGGATGTTCCGTCTTGACATGGGG
>JAZRLA010000013.1:0-10286 GCA_045646605.1 Candidatus Enterousia sp. | reverse complement strand
GCCGTTCCGTCCGCTTTCGGTTTTGGTGTTCCCTCAACCTTTGTGATTATAGTATATCATAAAAATCTAATGCTGTCAAGCAAAAATCATATGTTTTTCAAATATTTTTAGAGAAATTTCAAAAAATGTTCGATAAATTCTTGACACTACCATATTTTTATATTATAATAGGCATACGATAAAACAAAGGAGCAACACAAAATGACATTAAGACAAAAGATTGATATGGCTTGTGCCTATAAAGGAATATCGCAAGCAACATTGGCACGTGCTTTGGGTATTACCCCTGCAACATTCAATTCACGATTAAAAGTGTGCAAGTTCTCGCAGGAAGAATTGGCAAAGATTGCGGAAACATTGGGCTGTTCGTATGTGTTCGGCTTTGAGTTCCCCGATGGCACGAAAATTTGACACAGGAAAGGGTGACGGAATAACCGCCGCCCTTTTTCTTTGTATCGTTCGCAAGCGTATATGCGTAGCGTGGCAAAATAAGCCGTTTCCCCTGCCTAAATCACGCTAAATTATGCGTAAGGGAAAAATCTACGGCAAAGGGTTTTCGGCTGTTTTTAGACCCCTAAAAAATGCGTGCGTGTATGCGTGTGCGTGTGTGTAGTTCTTTCCCCCTGCCATCATAGGCGGCGGTCAATTCGTAGAAATTCGTAACATAAAAAAGAGAAAACTTTGTGAAAGTTCGCGACTATAAAAAAAAGAGATTTACCCGTGGACACCCAAGGACGATTTTGCAATTTTAATCAAAGGACAGCAAAGGACAATTTGATTATTTTAAGTGTGTAGAGGTGTGGACGATTTCACGATTTTTACAAGTGGACACGAGTGGAGCATTTGCCGATTTTGCAACGAGGAATAACGAGGATATTTTCACGATTTTATCAGCGGACACGAGCGGACGTTCTTTCGATTTTAAGCGTGGATAAGCACGGACGTTTTGACCAAAGGACAGCACCGAACAGCACCGCCCTTTTACGCTGTTCTACGATGGCGGCGGTCAGTTGTTCAAAAATACTTGACAGCTTGCCTTATTGGGTGTATAATGAGCATAGAGCAAGAATGACAGCAGAAAATCGGCTTTGCTGCAAAGTAATAGTGGGAATGCCCTTGACAGGGTTGCCGTCCACTCGTTCTTTGTTCGTTGTTTTCATCAAAGCGGTGTGGGTTGATGGCGCAAGTCTACCATTGTAAAAAGCAAAGGGATAGGAAAGTATTTGTTTTCCCCTACACGGCATCATTCTTTGTTCGTTGTTTTCATCAAAATCTTTTTTATCTTTGTTAGTACCTCACACAGCACGGTAGGCATCACGCTTGCCGTGTTTGTGTTTTATTCGTTTATGCAAAAAGAAACACGGTGAAATTCGACCGTTCCACCGTGTTATAGCTTGCAAAATAGGGTTTAATTATAGTTGATATTGGGGTAAATTCGCCCTTGAAAATTTGGGGCAGTTTTGGGGCAGTACCACCGCAATCCCTTATAAATAAAGGGTTTCAGCGTTTTTGCGATAGGTTCAATTCCTGTCGACCGCACCAAAATAGGGCAAAAATGGGCTAAAATAGCTTGTTTTTGCCCTTTTTTTCGTCATTTTCACTATGTCGAACAGTGAAATTTGGGGCATTTTTGGGTCAGTATTTGACCGCTTGCGTGGGATTTGCGAGATAAAATCACCACGCATTGAGTTTTTCGCCCTCTTTCAAGAGGTATTCTTTGGATAAATCACGATAGGTATTTGTCAAAGTTCCGCCCGAATGCCCTACAAATTCGTCACGTGCAGGTGGTGCGACACCCATTTCATCGCAACGAGAATAGAAAGTTGTTCGTAAATCGTAGAGTTTATGCCCGGGCAGGGCTTTTTTTATTGCCCTACGCAACATATCAAGGTTAGGAATAGAGAAAACACCATCGGCAGGCAAGAAAGGTTTAAGGCGGCGGATAATGGGAATGTATTTATATTCCACCTTTCCGCCTTTCCGCTTTGAGTTGACCGCTTTGATGAAATCACCGTGTATTTCAGCCGTTTCAAGTTCATTTGGACGTAAACCGCAATACAAGGCAAGAGCAACAGCCGTTTCATAAATAGAGCCGTTTAACGCTGTCAAGAGCGTTGTTTCGTCAGCTTTGGTGATTGCCGTACCATTTTCCCTTTCGTGCTGTTTGTGCAGGATAAGGGCAAGAGGGTTGCGCTCTATCATCGAGTGAGCAATAGCCGTTTTGAAAATGCCGTTCAAGATAGAGTGCAGGTCATCGGCTGTTTTGCCTTTCCCCTGCCCTTTTACTTCATCAAGGATTGTTTTGCAATCCAAAGGTGTGATTTTCGATATAGCCGTTTCTTTCAATCGTGGTGCGAGGTATCGTTCGAACAAACGCAGGTTGTTTGCGTAGTGTTCGGGTGATACCTTTTCTTTTTTGAACGTTTCAAAATGATACCGTGCAAATGCCGTGAAAGTATCGGGGATTTGTACTTGACCGCCGCCTTTCCCTTTTTCCGTGGGTTGGGCGGTTTTTAATTTCTCAATGAAATTCGCCTTTGCAAGTTCGATTGTTTTTCCGCTTGCCGCCACGTCATAACCGTCACGTCTATATCGTATTTCGTAGGTAGTAGAGTTTTTGCCGCATTGCCGTGTTCGCAATCGGCATCGTTTGTTTTGTAGTATTATCAAGCGTTTGAACGCTTTTGGCATTGTTTTAATCTCCTCATCGGTAAATTCTACAATGCCCCATTTTGCAAGCCCTTTTGCCTTTATTTCGTGCGATTGACCGCCGCCCTGTTCTTCATCATCAGCCGTTAAGGCGGCGGCTAAAATGCCCGAATAATCGTTTCCATCAAGAATTGTCAGTTCGTTGTCTTTCATTGTTCGTCATTCATTTCGGGGTGTTCCCACATTTGCGGAGTTGTTTGGTAAATTTCCAAAGCATCTATACTAAAATATTTCGATATTAAACTTTCTTTGCGTGCCAGCAAATCCTCTTTGGTACATAGCAAGGAAATCACAAAAAGAGCTTTATCCCTTTCCGACAATCTATTGTAATATTGCATTCTTTCGGTGGTGGACGCATTTGACAAAATAAAAGTAATATCACGGAGCTCTCTGCCGATATCCTTTCGCTCATCTTCTAATGCGTTCCCTGCTGCATCTTCAATTTCCTTTACAGGTTTGCCTAAAAGGTAGTCCATAGTAACACCGAAAGTGTCGCAAATAATTTGCAGGTGCTTATTGCTTATAGGTTTAATACCGCATTCCATAAAATCATAAAGGTAGAGTTCTTCAATGCCAAGTTTTTGAGCCATTTGTTCCCTTGTCAGCTCTGCCTTTATTCTCAATTCCATCAAAGCGTTTGCAGGGGGTGTAAAGAAATGTTCTACCCCTAACACCTTTTCGATGCGTTGCACCGTTTCTATCCGTGGGTCAGTTGTTGCCCCACGGAAAATATCTTTAAGCGTGCTTATGGATATACCTGTTTCGTTCGCAATATCTTGCAAAGACAATTTCAATGCTTTTTTTCGCTCTTTCCAAAGTTGTAAATCAATCATAGCAAACACTCCTTTTTACCCATTATAACTTAATTGTACGAAAAAGTAAACTATTTTCTTAAATATTTTCTAAAAATAGTTGACAAGTACGGAATTTCGTACTATAATAAGATTGCAAAATGGTACGGAATTTCGTACCAAGTAAAGAATAGGAGCGTGAGATATGGTAAAGCTAAAAGAATATCGTTTGAAAAGCGGTTTGAAAATAAATGCCATCACCGCAAGGTTGGGTGTTTCCCGAGAAACGCTATACAATTACGAAACAGGCAAGAAAAAGCCCAAGTTTGAAACGATGGTTAAACTTGCAAAAATCTACGGCTGTGAAGTAACCGATTTTATTGACGATAAGAACGATTAAAGGATAACAATGGAACGAACGCAACGCACAACGGTGTCGATTGATTACGGCACGAAAACCGAATATTTCGCTATGCGTGTAGTGAATGACGATATGATAAACGCACACTTTCAGCGTGGTGCGGTTATTATCATACGCAAACAACGCTATGCGTGTAATGGTGAAATCGTGCTTGTTTTATACAACGGCAAGGTGTGTTTGCGTTATTTTAAGGAAAACGGCGAGGATTTGTACTTGACCGCCGCCAACAACGATATATTGCCTGTTTTAGTGCGAAAAACGGACGATTTCACGATATTGGGGAAAGTATGCGAGATAAGATTTGAGGTGTAAAAAATGGATAAAAACGAGGTAAAAAAAGGTTTAGAAAAGCACCCTACACAATGCGGTAGGTTGTTAAAGTACATTGAGAAATACGGTAGCATCAGCACGATGCAAGCCATCATAGAATTGGGTATTGTCAATCCGTCAGCACGTGTTCGGGAATTGAGGGCGGCGGGTGTAAAAATCATCACAACGATGACCGAAAGCCGTAATAGGTTTGACGAGCCTGTACGCTATGCGGTTTATACGATTAAACAAGGCGGTGTGATTTGATGGACGGTATTAAGTGGATAAAGATTTGCACGGATATATTCGATGATGAAAAAATGCTTTTAATCGAGAGTATGCCAGATGGTGATGGTATCATCGTTTGTTGGTTTAAGTTGCTTTGTATGGCAGGGAAACAAAATAATAGCGGTGTTTTTATGTTTAATAAGGTTGCCTATACGGACGAAATGCTTGCAACAATTTTCCGCCGCCCCCTTTCTTTGGTTAAGAAAGCCCTTGAAACATTTGTTGCCTTTGGTATGGTGGAAATTGTCGATAATGTCTATACAATACCGAATTGGGGAAAGCACCAAAAAACTGATGCATTAGAAGCAAAAACCGAATATATGCGTGAATATATGCGTGAGTATCGAGAAAAGCAAAAGAACGTTGTTCAAGAGTGTAAAACTAACAGTAAAACTAACAGTAAAACTAACTGTAATGCTAATGTTAGCTTGCTAGATAAAGATATAGATAAAGATAAAAAAGAAAATAATAAAAAGAAAAGTTTTACACCACCTACCCTTGACGAAGTACAAGCCTACGCAAAAGAACGTGGCAGGGAAGATTTGGCAGCAGCCTTTTATGATTTCTTCACTGTTGGGAATTGGCACGATAGCAACGGTACAGCCGTTAAGAGTTGGAAACAAAAGTTTATCACTTGGGAACAACACAACCCGAAGAAAGAGCCGCCGCCCCAAAGTTCGCCATACAGGAAAACGGTTGAGTGTTGGCAGGGAGATTAAGCTATGGGATTTATCCGCTTTAATGAGATTAAAAAGGTAGAGTTTGACGAAAGGCAATACCTTAAAACAGGCATAAAACAGCTTGACGGAAAAATTTGCGGTTTAGGGTTGGGGCATTTGGTTATTCTGACAGGACCACGTGCAGGTGGTAAAACAACGCTTATCGGGCAAGTGCTTTGCAATTTCATTGAGCAAGGTTATTCGGGCTTGTTATGCTCCTTTGAAATGGCAAATTCACGCTTGCAAAGGTGGTTGACAGTGCAAGCGTTAGGCAAGGATAATTTGGTTATACGTAAAACCGCAACAGGAACACCTATTTCCTACCCCACGGACAGCAACAAGGAAAAGGCGGCGGTCGATTGGATAGGCAAGCGTTTAATGGTCTATGACAACGCAAATTTCAATGGCAAAGCCGTGATGGAAATGATTGATGCACAGGTAAAAGAAAACCCGAATATCAAGTTTGTAGTGCTTGATAACCTTATGAAAATTGACTTTTCGGGGCGGTCGGATAATAAATACGATGCACAAAGTAGCTTTGTACGCTATCTGCAAGCGTATGCGCAAAAGCACAATATTTGCGTTATTTTGGTTGCACACCCGAACAAGGTCAAAACGATACCACGCATTGAAGATATAGGCGGTAGCGGTGACATCATCAACACAGCCGACACCGTTATATTCGTACATAGAGTGACGGACGATTTCAAAAAACGTGCTGACGAGTATTTTGGTTGGCGAGAGAACGCACAGGAATTAAAGTTTGATAACCTTATCGAGATTGTCAAAGACCGTGAATTTGGTGACGATAACAGCTTTATAGGGGTATATTTCGAGCCTACCGCAAAACGCTTTCTTAATGTCAAAGGGGAAAACACGATTTACAGCTTCGACGTGCGCCCCCATCAAGCACGAATAATGCCTACATTGACGGAGATTGAAAACGATGACGAAGAAATACCTTTCTAACGATACCGCAAAAGGCGGCGGTCACTTGGATATAGACGAATTGAAACGAGTTCTTTCACAGCATTTAGGCAGGGAAAACGCTGCATTTTTCGCACAGGCAATACACGATAAGCAAGGCGAATATCTTGAAGAAACGAGCCGATTTGCACGGCTTGTCGAGTGGATTGACAACGAGATACGCAACGCAGGTATGGTGATAAATTGCTTTTCCCCGGCCGACAAGCACGATGCCTACACCACCGCTGATTTTAAGCTATGGCGAGAGCATATACACACCATTGCGGAAATGCTCTATTTCCGTGAAATTTTGGTCGATGCAAGAACAACAACGGAACAGCGGCGCAATATCGATTATGCGATTTGCAAGCTGTACGGAATACACTACAACAAAGATTTGGGGGTTTATGTATGAACGCAAAACACGCAAGCGATATTATACGCGATTTGAAAACGGAATTACACAGTGCAAAAAGAAAGGCACGAACGTTAAACGCAACGGACGATGCACAGCTTTACTATGCAGGGGTTAGCGTGGGTTTACAGCTTGCTATCGGCAAGTATGAGCAAATTTACAACGGCACCGTACCGAAAAGTGCAAAGAAACGCAGGGGGCGGTAATGGTCGAGTATTGTGCATTGCAAGTTGATAAGGGTGCGGTGGCAATCGTACAGGCATTATTGCTTGACTATCCACGCAGGGAAACATTATCCGCCGCCCTTGGAACAATAGACCACGAAAGCGATCTAAAAAATATCAAAGCGTTTTGTCTATGGAACGAACGCATTGACGGAGTATTTCAGACGATTGACGAACCTTTGCGAGATGGGCTATTTCAAGACATAGCAAAAGGACGTGGGTGGACGAAAAGCCCCCTACGGCAACAGCTAAACCGCAACGCATATTATCGAGTGAAAAACACCCTGCTTTTGCGTTTGGCAAAGGTGCTTTATATAGGGGGATAAAACACGATGCAAGACAAAAGCAATTATATCAAAACAGCGTTTAAGCGGTACAGGGAAAATAAACGCTTATTGCGTGAAATGTCTTTTGACAGCTTGTGCGGTATCGATTACACCAAAGGCAGAACAGGTAAAGGTGTGCGAAAAGGTCAAGAAAATGCCATTGTTTCCTACCTTGACGAAAAGGCAACAATCGAAAAGCAGGTTGCAATCGTTGACCGTTGCCTATGGTTTTATGAGTTAGACAATGACACCGCAAAAATCGACTATATCAAAAAGCGATGGTTTAAGGGGTTGCCCCTTTACCGCGTTGCGATGGAGTGCTTTATAGCAACAGGCACGGCGGTAACGTGGGGCAAAGAAATATTTGACGTTGCCACAAGGGCGGCGGATTTGTTCAACCTATGGTAAAGGGGTAGCAATATGCACATTGACAAAATGGGAAAACAGCTTGCGAATATATGCGTTTTATGGAACGAATTGCACGGCAATCTATCCCTAAAAACCGCAAGCAAAGAAGAACAGTTAGAAATGCAAGACCGCATCCGTGCGGTTGTATCGATATACAATCACGCAAAGGATAACAAAATAGAGTATGTGCCGAATATCCGAAAGGAATTGAATAGCATATACTACACCCTTAAAAGGTGGGACGATTACAACGATATTGTAATTTTCAACGCTTTGGCAGGGTTGGCGCAACGATTAAAGAAGTAAACGCAACACCCTTTACGCATAATGCGTGCGTTAGGTGCTTGCGCAGGAAGAAAATAGCAAAAGTAATCAAAAGTAATCAAAAGGAGTATTTTCAAGTATGGACAAACAAAATTTCAAAATGAGCATTAAGGCAAAAGTGAATTGCCCCCCGTCTGCTTTGTGTAAGGACACGGAGAAATACCACGGCAAAGACGTGATGATTATTGATTTTGTCACTACGGCGCAGGGGCTTGTTGCTATTGGTTTGATTGAAAACGAGAACAATTATTCGTTTATTCCGTTCTTTATGAACGAATTGACGATTGAAAAAAATAAATAAAAAGGAGCATTTGAAAAATGATGATTAAAGCGGTTTATGGCGCAAAAAAATTGAGTGCGGACGATAAAGCCCCCACTTCTGAACACTTGGGCAAGGTGGTTTACATCTTGGATATTGACACGGCAAGCAAGTACGCAACGATTGCCTACCCTGTAAACGAGGACGAATGCACGGTCAAAATCGTGGGTTTGGGTTCGTTGAGAATTATTGACGAAAACATTACACCATTGTATTTCGCAGGTGCGCCGTTCTTAAAGAGTTGCCACCCCGATTTGCAAGTGAAATCGATTTATGAAAGCGGTGCAAAGACCGTACAGGCAAACGGCACGGTCAAAGCAAAATAACAAACACAGAATAATGCTATTTTTTTTCCATACTCGGTCGGTGCGATGCCGACAAGGGAAAGGGTGACGGAATATCCGCCGCCCTTTTTCTTTTACCTGTATATATTATTATACAATTTATAGATTTTAACGCTAAAAGCGTTAATTTATGCAAACGCTACCCCACGATATATTGATAGCGTGCCATTTTACCCACGAAAAACAGGGCAAATTCACGCAACACGCTTTCTCTTGATAATTTATGCGATTGAAATATTATCGTGCGATTTTGGGGCATTTCTCAAAGCCGTAGAAAAAAGTAAAACAAAAAAGAGTTTGCCTGTTCGGTAAACCCCTTTTCATTTTCCGCCGCCTTATTGATTGCACAGCGTTTCTTTCAGTATTCCGTCAATATCGTTGCCATCTTAAATGGGGATTTCGTGTAACACCTTTTCCCCTTTGCCCTTACTCTTTGACGAGCAGGGGCGGCGGTCAATGATTTCGTTTGCCTTGTCGGTGATTTGTCGCAATTCGTCCACCGTCAGCCTTGCTGCAATAATCTTTTCAATGAGTGTGATTTTGGCTTGCGTGATGCCGTTCGTTTCGTGTCGCATTATTCGTTATCCCCCTTTGCGTTGTCCATTTGTAAAACCGCTATAAGCAGGTTTGTTGCCGTGATAAGAGCCTTTGCAGGGTCTTCCGCATTTCGTATCATTTCGATGAGTTCCTTTTCGCTTGCCGTCATAGTTAGTTGTTCCCCCTTTGGATTTCGTTTTTGATAAGTTCCGCCGCCGTCACTACCGCCCTGTTGGGGTCGGTAGCGTTGGCAATAAGTGTCAAGAGTTCGTGCAGGTCTTTTTGGATTTCGTTTTGCATATATATTCCCCTTTCCATCAAGCTACCGCATTTTCACGGTAGCTGATAGCAATAATATTTTCAAGTGCATAGCACAGGGTTACAGGTTTTTCGGTGCGTTCTTCTTCCCTTATCGCACCCATCGCAACGAGTTCAGCTTTGGTTGTGGGTGTGCCATCGTCAAGGAAATATGCCGTGCGAATGTTGCAAGGGTTCATAATTTGCAAGTAAAGTTTCGTTTCGTCTTTCTTACTTCTTACGATGCTTGCGTGTTCCGTATGTTCAAACCACGTAGGACGAACACCGCCCTGTTGTTCAAGTTTATCCTGTACGCTTGCCACGTTCGCATAATTTACACCAAATTGTGCCGTGCAGGTTGTACGCTTGCGATAGCTGATGCCCTTGCGTTTGCCCTCGGTTTCCGTTTCGATTGCAAAGAAATGTCCGTTTGTGATGTTCTTGCTGATAATTTCGTTGAGTGTCATTTTACCTTTTCTCCTGTTTTTTGATTGACTTTCTTTTTCTTTTGTGGTAAAATGCCCATAGTAGACATAGGGCATTTGGTGTTGTTCCTGGTCTTACTTATCGGTTAGACCGTGTAAATGCGTAGCTTACTTTGCAAGAGAACGATACGCTTTATGCGGTCTTTTCCATTTTTCACGGCTTTCTTCAACGCTTTCAAATCGTCTTTATCCGCTTTTATCGTGTTAATGTAAATTTCCACGCTTTCCGCTCCTTTGGTCGGTGGCTTGATTGTCTACTTTCAGCCGTTCCGTCCGCTTTCGGTTTTGGTGTTCCCTCAACCTTTGTGATTATAGTATATCATAAAAATCTAATGCTGTCAAGCAAAAATCATATGTTTTTCAAATATTTTTAGAGAAATTTCAAAAAATGTTCGATAAATTCT
>JAZRLA010000012.1:0-6987 GCA_045646605.1 Candidatus Enterousia sp. | reverse complement strand
GGGACCCACCCCCCTACCCTCGACGCACCCGAATTAAATGGATGCGACACACCCGGGTGCGTTGTAACACTACCGGACGATGCACACCGACACCGGACGGATGCCCCCGGGGACGTGCGGATGGTTGCCCCGGGTTCCGGTGCGGGGTGGTGGGTTGCGGATGCGTTCCGGTTGACCGGAAAGGTGTTTCACGTGAAACATTGTACTATATTCACATTGACGTAATATTATCAAGTATTTATTCTATAATTGAAAGTACATATTACACATGGATGTGGGAAAGGGGATAGAATGGGAAAAGATAACCAATTAAAGTATTTTAACAAATATGTTTATGGGTTGTTAGGTGGTTGTTTTGACTATGAATATGAGGAAAAACCCCGGTGTATACGTCAACACATCGCGTATATGTTGAACCGTACACAATCGATGTTTAAGTGGGGAAACCTACCGGAAACCATACCCGAACGGTCATTAGAATTATTTTTACAAACAAATGGGAACGTTTGTTGGTATAAATATAATGATGATTTATATGTATTTACCGGGGGTTTAGGTGGCGAACCCGACCCGTACTATATGCCTACAATATATACGATTGCTAATCCCGCATTGAAACTATCGAAATCATTAAAAATAGATGATGAATGTGTAGTTATGCCGAATGATAGTTTATATTTAGGATTGATGCCAATGTTTTCCCGGTATGCAACCGGATTAACTGAAAATGAATTATCAATGAATATCGCGGTTATAAATTCGCGCATTATTGATTTAATTTCCGCACCGGACGACCGAACCCGGGAAAGTGCATTAAAATTTTTACATGATGTTAAAGACGGCAAGTTGGGCGTTATTGCGGAAAATGCGTTTTTAGATGGTATCAAGGCGCAACCGTATGGAACTACGGCAAATAGTAATACATTAACTAATCTAATCGAAACGGAACAATATTTAAAGGCTAGTTGGTTTAATGAATTGGGACTCAATGCGAACTATAACATGAAACGTGAAAGTTTAAATAGTTCGGAAAGTCAAATGAATAATGACGCATTATTACCATTAGTTGATGATATGTTGAAAAACCGTGAACGTTCGATTAAAAAAGTTAATGAAATGTTCGGTACTGAAATTACTGTATCATTGAATTCTAGTTGGGAAGATAATGTGGAAGAAATCGAATTAGAACATGATACAATTTCCGGTCAACCGGAAAGTGAACCGGATGTGAAAGGGGGTGAACTTGATGATAACAAACCCATTGACCCGATTGAATGACGCATTTAGTGATTGGTTAACGGATGGTGGTATATTTACTTATTTAGATGGTTTTGACGTTCCATGGAAAAATGATGATATATCATCCGAACTTGATTTAGAATATCATGGGAATGTGTCCGGTGAAAAAATCGCGTCACCATTAGTGCGCCGGGTGAGTTATAGTGATACCTTGACACAAGAGGAAAAAACCGTATTAGCACGGACAATTTACGCAATTCATCATACTAATTGGGCGAAACAATGGGAAACAATGTTATTTGAATATAACCCAATAGAAAATTATCGTATGGTTGAAAATATGACCGATGATGAAAAAGTTACGGAATACGGCAGAACATCAACGCGAACCGATAATTTAACCGACACCAACACGCCTAACATCACAAATGATGTGGATAATTCAACACACGGGTTTAATTCAACTAACGCCGTTCCAACTGATGAAAGTACATCGCACACAACCGGAACAAATACGGACACCCACACCGGAACGCAAGGATATGTTGACGGGGGAACAGATACCGAAACCCGAAATTATGAATTAACCCGGTCGGGTAATATCGGCGTTACAACATCCCAACAAATGATTGAAAGTGAACGGTCATTATGGGTGTGGAACTTTTTCGAAAATGTAGTATTCCCGGATGTTGACCGGGTTTTAACAATTCCAATTTATTAAAAAGAAAGGAGATTAAAAGTTATGAAAGGTGGTTATATTATTGCAGATTGTACCGGGTTAGATTTAACAAGTGCATCATCACAAACTATCCCGGGAATTTGGGAAAAAGCTAAAACGGCGATTGCTAGCGGTAAACCTATTATTGCGCATAATTGCGTATATGGTGAGGGTGTACCCGTTTCGCCGGTAACTTGTTTCGGGTGGTACATATCGGCAACCGAAATAGTAATTGTTGGCGCAACACTTCATATTCACATTAAAAGCGATAACACCGCGATTGTTGTTGATGTTGCACCGTCTAATGTATCAAAATCCAAAAAGTGATAGAAAGGGGATAATATTATGGAAGTAAAACAGATTTATGAATTGATGAATACGGTTACTAGTGAAATTTTAGGCGCGGAAACCGTAGTAAATGAGGATTTGTCCAATATAGTTGATATTGGTGAGGAAATTTTTAACGCATCCGCGGTAGATGCGTATGTTAGGTCACTTGTTAACCATATCGGGCGCGTTATTTTCGTTAATCGTCCTTATTCCGGGAACATTCCTAGTGTTATGATGGACGGATGGGAATTTGGTAGCGTTTTGCAGAAAATCACCGCGGAACTTCCCGAGGCTACGGAAAATGAGTCATGGGAACTCACCGACGGCGAAAGTTACGACCCCAATATTTTTTATAAACCCGTTGTATCGGCTAAATTCTTTAACAAGAAAGTCACTTTTGAAGTTCCAATGTCATTCACTGAAATGCAAGTAAAACAGTCTTTCTCTAATGCGGAACAGTTAAACGGGTTTATGTCAATGCTTTATAATGCGGTTGATAAATCCATGACCATCAAAATTGACGCACTTGTTATGCGCACTATTGACAATATGATTGGTGAAACTATTGTCGATGATTATGGTGACGCCGAACTTGCTAGCACATCCGGTGTAAAAGCTATCAATCTTTTGTACCTTTACAATGAAAAGTTTAACGCGGAACTTACTGCCGAGGATGCTATAACTAATGCTGAATTTATCCGTTTCGCATCGTTTGAAATGGGCGTATATATGTCCCGACTTTCAAAAATTAGTACACTTTTCAATATTGGTGGAAAGGATAGATTTACACCCGCGGATATGTTGCACGTGGTAATGCTTTCCGATTTCAAGAAATCCGCGGACGTTTATTTGCAATCGGATGTATTCCACGATGATTTCACAAAACTTCCTAATGCGGACGTTGTGCCATATTGGCAAGGTTCCGGAACATCATACGCGTTTGATGATGTATCATCTATCAATATTAAAACCGCATCCGGGGAAACCGTTAGCGCATCCGGTATTTTGTGCGTAATGTTCGACCGTGACGCATTGGGCGTAACTAATCTTGATAGGCGCGTAACTACCAATTACAACGCGAAAGCAGAATTCTACAACAATTGGTTTAAGTTTGACGCGGGCTATTTCAACGACACCAACGAAAATTTTGTAGTATTTTTTGTAGCATGATGAAAGGATAAACCGGAATGTTTCACGTGAAACATTCCGGTTAACCGGAAAGGGGTTAATATGTTTCCTATAAATTTTAATGACCCGTATTTAAAAGAGGATGGTTCAATAGTTCCCGTTAATGAGGTTGTTGGCGGTGAGTCGGAATTGCCCGAATATGGCGTAGACGATGCGGGGAAAATTCTTTCCGTAGATGATGCCGGGGAATTAGAATGGATTGAAAATGGGTGCGGTGGTGGAACTACTACAATTACCAACATTCCGTTTGCCGATTTCCCCTACACGGCAACTGAAAAAGGTTTTGTATCGGTATTTTTCATGGGTTCATCTACTACCGGGGCAAATTATTATGAGAATGTAACGTTAAATGGTACAACGTTATTAGTACCGAACACATACGGTGTAGCATTTAATAATAAAACTTGTTCCATTTTAATTCCCGTTAATGTGGGTGATATTGTAGATGTTCCCGGAAATCATCAGTACATATCTAATACTTTTAACGCTAAATTTATAAAATCTTGAAAAAATACCCGGTTAATTGTATAATTAGCCGGGCATTTTAAAACATTCCGGTTGACCGGAAAGGGGGTATAATATGCAAATTGATTTATTTACTTGTACGGCAGAACGTAACCGGGTCAATAAATCCGATTTTTTAACTAATCGTTTCACCATGTCGGGAACTATTAAAGACCCGACATCAACAATGAATATTGTTATTGAAATAGAAAAAACGAACCCGGTAATATATAGTTACAATTATATGTATATCGATGAATTTAAACGTTATTATTTCATAGATGATATTAGAACTTTAGGTTTAAAACGTTGGGAAATTACCGCATCAGTAGACGTTCTTTATTCATTTATGGTAGATATATTAACTACCACGGCGATTATTGATAAAACCGAAAATGAAGTGACCGGGAATTTATATTTAGATGATGGGTCGTTTGTTATGGATAGTCGTAAATATAATGAAGTAAAAGAATTTCCTAGCGGTTTAAATGAAAATGGTTCTTATATTCTAATATGTGCGGGGGGTTAAATTATGGGCGTTATTGATTTTGCAGAATATGTTAAAACCGTCATTCAAGGCGGGCAATCTATAGAGGGTAACGTTGTTAGATTGTTAGCCGATAACGGCGACGAAATAGGCGACGCGGTTTTTAAAGTTATACAAGGCGGTAACGGAACCGCTAATGAAATTGGTGTCGCGGTTCAAACGGGTGCAACCGGGGCAACAACTACCGGGTTAGCCTTTATGGCTATGGACGTTGGCGTGGTGGGTGCCGCTATTGCGCCAACATTAGGATTAATCGCGGGATTTAGTTTGTATGGATTAGCCCCCGAATTTTGGGATGATGTAAGTTATTCATTACGGCAAGCGGGAAAAACAATTGGCGGTAAAATTATAGCATATTGGAACGGTGACAATGTGCATTTTGATGAAGAAGTAATCGAAATTTTTAAAACCGCTTTTTTAAATGCGCAGTTATTTAGTGAGTACAACGCCCCGGAATATAAAGATGAGGGCGAAGTGCAGATAGCATCACGCACCACCCCCATTGAGTTACTTTCTCACGCATTGAGTAGTAACCCCCGTTCAATAGATATTAGCACGGTTGAAAATCAATTAGCTACTTTTATAAATGCTTATTATACGCCTAATAAAATTTGCATTATTGACACCTACGGCGGGAATGCGTCATGGGATGGTGCAACACCCGTAACAATATGGATTTCTAATGATGATTTTAATTTTGTTAATTTAGGTGAACAAGCGTTAGGAAGTGCTATTTTTACTCGTGGTCGCGGAAACGCGGGGGAACCAATAGTAATTGCATCCATAGACTCTATAGTGCATAATTTAGTAGCGACATTATTTGAGGGTGACTATCACACAACAACTAGGTATTATTTTTCGGGGATTAATGCCACGATTACTAATGATGAATACACCCAACCGGGCGCAAAAATTCCAAAAAGTGGGGAAGAATTCCCATTAACATATCCGACATGGTATCCGTGGGAATATCCGGTCACGGTTGACCCGTCAACACTTCCAAAAGTGTACCCCGTAAAATATCCGGGAACCGACCCCGACCCATACCCAAAACAAGACCCGGCGCAAAATCCCGAACCGGAACCCGCACCCGTTATTATTCCGGTAATTAATCCATCGTTTCCACTACCGGAACCGACCCCCACACCGGAACCAACACCAACCCCCGCACCCGACCCCGACCCGCAACCCGTCCCCGAACCATTACCCGACCCGGGAACGGTAACACCAACCCCCGACCCGGTGAACCCGAACCCCGAACCGACACCATCGCCAATAGTACCCATAACACCATTACCCGCCACCGTTTCAAGTAATAAACTATTTACTGTTTATAATCCATCATCAGCCGAATTAAATAGTTTAGGCGCGTATTTGTGGGATAGTTCAATAATCGCAGCTATTCGCGATATATGGCAAAATCCTTTAGATGGCGTTATATCGTTAATACAAGTATATGCCACACCGGACACAACATCCCCACACAATATAATATTAGGTTTTCTTGACACCGGGGTTAGTTCGGCGGTTGTTAGTTCACAATTTAAAACAATCGATTGCGGTTCGGTAACAGTTCCCGAAAATAAGCAAAACGCAACCGACTACGCACCATATACATCATTACATTTATATTTACCATTTATCGGGATTGTCGAATTAGACACTAACGAATGTATGAAAGCAACCATAAACGTTAAATATAAAGTTGATGTATATACGGGGACTTGTTTAGCCGTTGTTAGTGTTACACGTTCTGAAGATATGCCAAATTCGCCTATACTTTATACATATAGTGGTAATTGTTCGCAACAAATACCGCTAACAAGTGGAAACGCAACCGGAATGTTGACCGCGTTAATTGGCGGTATAACGGCGGGACTATCCGTTGCAAGTGGTGGCGGTTTAGGCATCGTCGCTGGGGCATCAATCGCGGGGCAGTCTTTAACACATGAAATGTTCCATGTTTCACATTCCGGTAATATATCCGCTAACGCCGGGATTATGGGTCAGAAAAAACCATATTTAATTATTGGTCGTCGTCATAGTTACGATGCGAATAATTATAATTCAATTTATGGTTTTCCGGCTAACAAAACAATTGTTTTAGGAAATCATAGCGGATATGCGAAAATTAAAAAGTGTTTCCTTAAAACATCCGCAACACAACCGGAACATGACGAAATTATGCGGTTATTATCCGATGGTATAATTTTATAATTCCGGTTAACCGGAAAGGGGGCTAATGTTTCACGTGAAACATTGACCCCCTTTTAATTATTCATCCTTTAAAAAGTCATACCAACACAAACGGCGATATTTGCAGAAACAACAAAAATGTATACATTGACCCTTTACAAACTTCATTATTAATAATTTTATCCAATTCATTAGTTCACCGCCTTTCCACACCATATTAAATAGTTTCGTACAATTTCCCCCACTTCATTATCCGAATAAAATA
>JAZRLA010000011.1:0-5046 GCA_045646605.1 Candidatus Enterousia sp. | reverse complement strand
CCCCTACCCTCGACGCACCCGAATTAAATGGATGCGACACACCCGGGTGCGTTGTAACACTACCGGACGATGCACACCGACACCGGACGGATGCCCCCGGGGACGTTCGGACGGTTGCCCCGGGTTCCGGTGTGGGGTGGTGGGGTGCGGTGGGTTTCCGGTTGACCGGAAAGGTGTTTCTTCCTTATATTAATATGTATTGAAATTTTCCGGTTAACCGGAAAAATATTTTTATTGTAAAGTATTGACATTGTAAAATATGTATAGTAATATAATAGATGAAAGGGGAACACACCAATGTTAAATAATGATGTTATTCGTATTAATGGTTATAAAGACAATAAACGGGCACACGTCGATATTATTGTAAAAATGGATTTAGTCGAATTTTATAATAGTGAGGGTAAAAAGTTTTCAATACGTGCCCCACGTGAACCATTTGATATTGCCGAAACCGGATTTAATAACGGATTAGATGCGGTAACATCATATAATAAATGGTGTTGGGTTTCCGGTAATCGTATAACATCTAAAATAGTTTAAAGGGTTTAACCCGGAAAGGACAAGTATATGGAATTTTTAGTAACAACTAACAACGATGTGGTTTTTTCTAATAAGGAACTACAGAAATCAACAACCGCAATTTTCAAATTGGGTAATTCAATCAAGGCGAATTGGTTTACAATCGCCCACATAATCGCCGGGGTTGACGCAACCGAATGTTATAAAGACGATGGATTTAACAATGTTCACGAATGGGTGGAAACTACTTTCGGTATCAAAAAGAGTAATAGTTATTCCCTTTTATCAATCGGAAAGGAATATTTACGCGAAATAACATCCGCATCCGGAAAAGTTGTCGGGTATGGTTCGAACCTTGTAACCGATGGCGAAAATGATTTCAGTAAAACTCAAATTGAGAAGATGTTACCCGCGGGACACGATATGGCGGTTGAACTTGTTTCATCCGGGGAAATCACACCGGAAATGTCCGCGAAAGACATTTCTAAAGTAGTAAAGAAACACACGAACCCCGAACCCGAAACATCGGACGACAACGAACCCGAAACAACGGACGACAACGAACCCGAAACCAATAATGAAGATGTACTTGTTATAGTACATGACGACGCCGGGAATAAGTACGAAATTCCGGAAAAGATTTTAAATGAATACCTTGTATTTGAGGGATAATGTCAACAACGGTTTTCCGGTGTCCGTTAAAACACCGGGGTAAACTATAAACGTTGGGGAAAATCCCCGGAAAGGAAATACTATGAATTTAACAATTTTTGCAAAAAAGAGAACTACAAAAGAGGGAAAGGCGTTTTATACGTATCTCACAACTATGAAAAGAAAGGACGGAACAGAACTTACAACATCCGTTAAATTCCGTGATGATTGCGGTTCACCTAAACCGGAACACTGCCCGGTTAATATTATTGTAGATAAAGCAAACGCCAATCTTTCAACACGTGCATTTGTTCGTGAGGATAACGGCGAAATGGACACGTCATACACATTGTGGGTATCTGCATGGGAACTTGATACCGCTAATCCATTCGTTGACCATTCACTTGATGAATTCGAATAATGTTTCACGTGAAACATTCCGGTTAACCGGAAACAATACGAACCGGGGTTTTAATCGCCCCGGTTCAATTCATAGAAAGGGGAATAATATATGTTAGATTTAAAGACTATCGGCGCACGTTGTAAAGAATATAGATTAACATTGGGTATATTGCAATATAAAGTTGCGCAAGATACCGGATATAGTTTAGAAAATGTTTCATCATTTGAAACGGGGCGAAATGATAACGCGCGGATTTTGTTGTGGTATTTCACGCATGGCATGACAATAGATTATTTAGTAAATGGGGGTGGTGAATAATGGCAAGACAATACAAACAACCGTCCATCGTATCGGGTTTATCGGTTCAAGATATTATTAACATGGACATTAACAAATTTAACAGTTTGAATAAATCCGATTTACAAAAAGTTGTAGGGCGTTTGGTTTCGGCGGGTAATAAACGTTTACGTTCTTTTCAACGCGCCGGGG
This sequence comes from Candidatus Enterousia sp., assembly GCA_045646605.1. Lineage (GTDB taxonomy): Bacteria > Pseudomonadota > Alphaproteobacteria > Rs-D84 > Rs-D84 > Enterousia. The sequence continues at coordinate 2,981 of JAZRLA010000011.1, read as the reverse complement.
AAAGTTCACCCGCCACACGTCATGTATCAAAGTCGGGGGGTGCGTTTTCTACTAAAGGAAAAGACATAAACGAATTGCGCGCGGAATTTGCCCGGGCTAAAAATTTTATGACCGCTAAAACCGGAACCCGCGCCGGGTGGAAAAAAGTAAAACGTGAAACAATAAAATCATTAGGGGCTAAAGGTATTAATTTAACTGAAAAACAATTTGATGATTTTTGGCAAGCGTACGAGGAATTAAAAGAAATGAACCCATCGGTATCAACTAAAGGATTAAAATATAATACTTTAAAAGATATTGCCGACATGGTGACCGATACTACATTAACTGCCGATGAAATCGCGTTAAAAATGAATAACGAAATTTCAAAAATCTATGAAGAACAAGCGGGGTTAAATGATGGGTTTAGCGGGGTTTCCGGATTTTTTAAATAATGACCGCATATATAAACCTACTGAAATAAAAGAAGTGTTAAAAGTAGTGCGTCATTATTTCAGATTTTCGTATTTAAACAAGAAAACAAAATACTTTAATGTTCCGTGTTCGTTTGATATTGAAACATCGTCGTTTTTCCGGTCAACCGGAACTATTCCCGAAAAAGTCGCTATAATGTATGAATGGACGTTTGGAATATATGGCGCGGTTATTGTTGGTCGTGAATGGGGCGAATTTATCGAAATGATGGACACATTAGCCCGGGAATTAGATTTAAACCAAAACAAGCGGTTAATTTGTTTTATCCACAACGCATCATACGAATTTCAGTTTATGCGTAAATGGTTCGAATGGGATAATGTATTTTCATTAGATAACCGGAAACCCATTTATATGTTAACTACTACCGGAATAGAGTTTAGATGTTCCTATTTATTATCGGGGTATTCCCTTGAAAAGTTGGGTGATGAACTACGCACGTATAAAGTACGTAAGTTAGTCGGGTATCTTGATTATGAAAAAATACGACATTCAAAAACACCATTAACCCCGGATGAATTGGCGTATTGTGTTAATGATGTAAAAGTGGTTATGGCTTATATTGCCGAACGTATGGAAACCGATGGTGATATATCAAAATTACCATTAACTAAAACGGGTTACGTACGCGCATATTGTCGTAATTCATGTTTTTACGAACCGGGTAAATCCCGTAAAAAATCATTTAAACGGTTGCGGTATATGGATATTATGAAAGGGTTACGTTTAACCCCGGATGAATACAAACAATTAACCCGCGCATTTCAAGGCGGGTTCACCCACGCTAATCCATTTTATTCCGGTAAACTATTAAATGATATTACGTCGTTCGATTTTACGTCAAGTTATCCGTGTGTCATGGTTGCGGAAAAATTCCCCATGAGTTCCGGGGAAAAAATCGAAATAACTACACAAGAACAATTTGAAAAAAACTTACAATTATATTGTTGTTTGTTCGATATTGAATTTGTGGGGTTACAATCTAAATTATTTTTTGATAGTTACATTTCAGTTTCCCGGTGTTGGGACACAAAAAACGTAGTTATTAATAATGGTCGTGTAGTTTCCGCGGAACATTTACGCACCACAATAACGGAACAAGATTTTCTAATCATTAAAAAATTTTATACATGGGATGGTTTCCGGGTGGGGACATTTCGTCGGTATAAAAAAGACTATCTGCCTACTGATTTTGTAAAAGCTATTTTAAAATTATATAGTGATAAAACGACATTAAAGGGGGTTGACGGAAAAGAAATAGAATATTTAAAGTCAAAAGAAATGTTAAATAGTTGTTATGGGATGGCAGTAACTGCGGTTGTACGTCCGGAAATTATCTATACTAATGATTGGTGCGAACCAATCGAACCGGATTATGAAGACGAAATAAAAAAATATAATGGTTCGCGTTCCCGATTTTTGTTCTATCCGTGGGGGGTGTGGGTTACCGCATACGCCCGACGTAATTTGTTTAGCGGGATATGTGAATTTGCTAATGATTATGTATACGCCGATACGGATAGTGTAAAGGTGTTAAACGCGAATAATCACATGGATTATATCAACAAATATAATAAGTTAATCCGGGAACAATTAAAACGTGCTATGGCGTATCATGGTATCGATGCGGACGCAATCGAACCGGAAACAAACGAACATATTAAAAAATGTTTAGGTGTGTGGGATTTCGACGGGCATTATGATTTATTTAAGACTTTAGGCGCAAAACGTTATATGGTCAAATATTCCAATGATGAACGTAACAAGAAAAAAGACCGGGGGCAATATAATTTGACGGTGTCCGGGTTAAATAAAAAAGTATGTGTGCCATATTTGCTAAATAAATACGGTGATAATATATTCGACTCATTTACTAACGATTTATATATCCCCCCGGAATACACCGGAAAAAATACCCATACATACATTGACGAACGTCGAACCGGGGTTATAACTGACTATTTAGGAACCCCCGCACCTTATGATGAATTGTCCGGGGTACATCTTGAAAAATCCGATTATTCATTATCAATATCACGGGAATATCTTGATTATATTTTAAGCGTTGAAGAAATAGAAATCTAATGTTTCACGTGAAACATTCCGGTTAACCGGAAAGAAAGGAAAACAATGAAACCTAAATTTTATTCACTGAAAAACATTCTTACAAAAAATGCGCAATACAATGTGATTTTTGGTGAACGTTCCAACGGTAAGACGTACGCGGTGTTAAAGTATGCACTACAGAAATACGCCGAAACCGGGGAACAATTAGCCATTGTTAGACGATGGCAAGACGATTTCACGGGCAAACGTGGTGTTACTATGTTCGATGCGTTAGTTGCAAATAATGAAATAGTAAAAGTGACTAACGGCAAATGGTCGGGGGTTTATTATTACGGTTCCCGGTGGTATCTATGTAGATATGAAGATGATAAACGCGTATCGGATGAAAAGCCGTTCGCCTATGGTTTTAGTATTTCATCAATGGAACATGATAAATCAAC
>JAZRLA010000010.1:0-57109 GCA_045646605.1 Candidatus Enterousia sp. | reverse complement strand
TGTCCGGCCAAAATTCGGAAAATCGTAAGTCATTGATTTTACTACAAATAAAAATTTTGGATTTTTGAAAAAAAGTTGTTGACTAAAAACCTTGGTTTTTTTCAACACTTTTCATCCCCAGCAACCCCACGAATTCCGCCGAGTTGCGTAAAATCCCGCCTCCCAAAAAAACACCCCCCAAAATCGTGCAATTTGATGCTTGCAAAATAACAAAACCGCCGAAACATTCGGCGGTTTACTAATTACTTACACTAACACTTATCACTATCTCTTACTTGGCAAACATGCAACAACAATGTTGAATATAGTATCGACGATAAAGAACAACGCATACAACGCCATACCCGATGATACATACCCAAACGCCATCATCGCATACCAATCCGAACCACGAATAATCGGTATAAGGTAAACAAACAATATCGGAATAATATACAACCAAACCGAAATACCCGCATCACGGAAACGACGAACCGAAAGCGACATAATCGGTATAAACAAAATCGCACTAACAACTAATGAAACCGTGGTCCCAGGGAAAAAGTACGTAAATACCCAATTCACCAAAAAAGCAAATAAAATACCAAACCAAAACTCCGCACGGGTAGAATACCCGACAAAGTCGAAATACCGGCGCCAAAAACTTGCAATCGCGGAAAGCGGCCCAACCATACGGCGACGCGGTGTTTGAACCGAAACCTCACGCACAGGCCGACGCACCGGCGCACGTTTCACAGATTTTTTTGCACTTGTTGTTTTCTTTGTTGTTGTTTTCTTTTTTGCAACTGGCATATTCTCTCCTTTTCTTATCTGCGCACATTATACATTATTTTTGAACCCAAGTCCAACAATAAACATTTCAACAGAATCCTTGCGCGATGCCGCCGGTTTCACATGATGAACCGATTCGAATTTTTCCTTTATTTTTTTAAGTAACTCATTCGTCGTTCCACCGGTAAAAGATTTCGCCACAAATGTCCCGCCGGGCCTTAGCGCACGACACGCAAAATCAAACGCATATTCCAACAACACCATTTGCCGCAAATGATCAGTCTTTTGATGTCCAACGGTATTTGGCGCCATATCCGACACAACGACATCAACAACGCCGTTTAAATTATCATCCAAATTCAATTTTTCCTCTAACCACCGCAGCGCAACATCCGTTGTAAAATCACCCTGATAAAATTCAACATTATTAATTGGTGTTATTTCCAACAAATCCATCGCAAAGATTTTTGTTTTTGGAAAAGTTCTTGCAATAAATTGCGACCATGACCCCGGCGCCGCACCCAAATCTACAACCGTCTGCCCATTTTTTAGGAATTTATACTTTTCATTTATTTCAATTAACTTATACGCCGCCCGCGCACGATATCCGTCACGTCGTGCACGCGCAACATACGGGTCGGCCGCCTGGCGCGATAACCACGCCACGCTTGATTTATGTTTCGCAATTTTATTATTTTGTATTTTCATTTTGCCTTGCTAACAAATCGTTCTTAAACCGACACATCGCCTTGTAACTATCCCTAAACAACCGTTCTTTAAAAAAATGCTCCCTTGGCACAGGCGAAAAACCGCATTCCCTTTCAACCAAAAGCAACAATTTCCAACCGGATAATTTACCAGTCTTGGGATCATACACCGGTCCACTTTTCATATCACAGATTTTTTCTTCCAACAAATCTTTTTGAAATTCAGCCACCGCACGATAACTGTTATTGAACCAACGCCCTTTAAAGAATCGAAAACCTGTCACCGGCATATCTGTATAATGTGATTTTCTCATGCTCCCAACCCCTTACTTTACACCTGGTTCGCCACCGCCCTGTTTCATGCGTTCCATAACGGCCTCCATACCGCCCATGCGCTGAATCATGGCCATTTGCTGTTTCATTTTTGTGTATTGCTTTATGATATGTTCGACATCACGCACCGTCACGCCCGCGGTTTCCGCGATACGCGCCTTGGCATTGGCAAAGATTTTTTCCGGATCCGCGCGTTCAGCGGCGGTCATTGCTTCCAGTATTTTAATTTGGGCATCAACACTGCCATCCTTTATTTTTTCCTTCATTGCCGACACCGCGCCCGACATACCCGGCACCATTTTAAGCAGACCACTAAAATTGCTCATCTTTTTAATCTGCTTTAATTGTGCCAGCATATCATTCATATCAAACACGCCCGCCATCATGCGTTCCGCCGTTTCCTTCATGCCCTTTGGCACATGCGGTTCTTCTATACTTACATTTTCTTCTTTTTTCTTTTTACCAAATCCAAACATTTTATTCTCCTTAAGTTTTCAGTTTGATTTTATTTTACGAAACCCTATTTGTCCAGATACTTTGCCAAATATTTTCCGGTAAGTGATTCCGGATTACGCGCCACATCTTCGGGCGTACCGGTTGCAATCACACGACCACCACCCGCACCACCGACCGGCCCCAGGTCAATAATCCAATCTGCGGTTTTGATAACTTCCAAATTATGTTCAATAACAATTACGGTGTTGCCCTGCTCTACAAATTCATGCAACACGCCAAGCAATTGTTTAATGTCTTCGAAATGCAGTCCCGTCGTCGGTTCGTCCAAGATATAAAGCGTCTGACCCGTTCCACGCGCCGATAATTCTTTGGATAATTTTATACGCTGGGCTTCGCCCCCCGAAAGGTCAAGTGAACTTTGTCCCAATTTTATATAATCCAAACCAACGCGTTTTAACAATTCCAACTTGCGACTAATCTGTGGATGATTGATAAAGAACCGATACGCTTCGTCCACGGTCATATCCAACACGTCCGCAATTGATTTTCCCTTGTATTTTACCGCCAATGTTTCTTCGTTATATCGCGTACCATGGCATTTGTCACATTCGACGTACACGTCGGCCAAGAAATTCATTTCAATTTTTATCTGACCATCACCCTGACATGCCTCGCACCGGCCGCCTTTTACATTAAACGAAAACCGCCCCGGGCCATATCCACGCGCCTTGGCCTCTGGCAATTCGGCAAAGAAATCACGGATATTCGAAAACACACCGGTATATGTTGCGGGGTTGCTGCGCGGGCTGCGTCCGATGGGCGATTGATCAATATCCACAACCTTGTCTATATTTTCCATACCGCGAATAATATCATGCGCCCCGGATTCAATTTTTGACCCATACAGCGCACGCATCAATGCCGGATACAACGTATTCAACAACAATGTGGATTTTCCCGAACCCGAAACCCCGGTTAGCGCAATAAATTTTCCAAGCGGAAATTCAACATCAATATTTTTCAAATTATTTTCCCGCGCACCGTATACGGTAATCTTTTGTCCATTGCCGGCACGCCGTTTTTTCGGCACCGGAATTTTTTTTGCCCCCGATAAATACTGACCGGTAAGGGAATTTTTATTTTTTATAACCTGGGCCGGGGTGCCGGCGGCAATAACATTTCCACCATTTACGCCCGCACCACGCCCAATATCAATAAGGTAATCCGCGGCACGCATCGCATCTTCGTCATGTTCAACAACAATCACCGTATTATCCTTGTCGCGCAACATTTTTAGTGTTTCAAGCAATTTGTCATTATCACTTTGATGCAACCCAATTGACGGCTCATCCAACACATACAAAACCCCGGACAGGCCACTGCCAATCTGCGACGCAAGACGTATACGTTGTGCTTCGCCACCCGAAAGCGTTCCCGACATCCGCGACATCGTCAAATACCCAAGTCCAACATTTTTAAGGAAAAACAACCGACTTGTTATTTCACGCAGAACCATTTTTGCAATATCATTTTCTTGTTTATTCAAATGATTCGGCAAATCCATAAACCATGCATAGGAATCATCAATCGACATATCACAAACATCAATAATGTCCGCACCATTTATTTTTATGCATAACGCCTGAACATTTAATCGTTTCCCATGACAAACCGGGCACGGCTTTTCCGATTGATATTTCGAAAGTTCCGCGCGCATCGCATCAGATTCAGATTCACGCCAACGCCGTTCAATATTTGGAATAACGCCTTCGAATGGTTTTTCATAAACGAACCCATTCCAATTTATCTTTATCGGTTTATCACCCGTACCATATAAAATAATATCTTTGTGTTCCGCACTAAGTGTATGCCACGGTTTTCCAAGTGGAATTTTATATTGCCGGTGCAACGCGGTTATCAAATGTTCAAATTGCGACAACATACCCCCACGCGACCACGGCGCAATTGCACCATCCAAAATAGACTTTGATGGATCGGGAATAACCAAATCCGGCGACATATTCAATTGCACACCCAAACCATCACATGCACTGCACGCACCAATTGGCGCATTAAAAGAAAAAAGTCGCGGTTCAATTTTCGGCACGGCAAAACCACTAACCGGACACGCATAGTTCTGTGAATAAAGAATATCTTCGTTCGTATCCAACCGCCGCAAAATCACCGACCCCGGCACAAGGCGGAGCGCACCTTCGAACGAAGAATAAATACGCGAACGAAAATCTTCCTTTTCCGCATCCGTCGCATCCGCCACCGGCATTTGAATACGATCAATTATAACAAAAATATCATGCTTTTTGTTTTTATCAAGTGGCGGCACCGCCGTCAAATCATAAAGTTCACCATCAATAATGACGCGTTGATACCCCTGTTTTACCAAGAATGCAATTTCTTTTCTATATTCACCTTTGCGCGCACGAACAAGCGGTGCCATAATAAACGCGCGCGTCCCCCCCGGGATGCCCATTGTCAAATCTACCATTTCTGCAATTGTTTGGGACTTTATTGGCAGTCCCGTTACCGGCGAATACGGCACACCGATTCGCGCCCACAGCAAACGCAAGTAATCATATATTTCCGTAACCGTTCCAACGGTTGAACGTGGATTTTTCGATGTGGTCTTTTGCTCAATTGATATCGCCGGCGCCAAACCTTCAATCAAATCGACATCGGGCTTTTTCTGCATATCCAAAAATTGTCGCGCATAACTGGACAAAGATTCAACATATCGACGTTGACCTTCGGCATAAATTGTATTAAAAGCCAACGACGACTTCCCCGACCCAGATACACCAGTCACGACCACCAATTTATTCTTTGGTATGTCAAGGTCAATATTTTTAAGATTATTTTCGCGTGCACCGCGAATTTTTATAACGCCAACCATGGCATTAAGTATAGAACTTTTAAATCAATTTTCAACCACGGTTACGAATAAAATGCATATCATTTATCCGACTTTTTCTTGGCCAATTTTTCCGCGTCCAACGCGACACCTGTTTTACGGGTATTATCGTCACCGATTTTACCAACTAATTCCTTATTTACCCAAACCTCTATCGCACCTGCGTTACCGAATGTTCCCTTGTGCTTGTTCCCCGCTGGCACATAGTAAACATCACCCGGCACCAAAACACGACTAAACACCGTCTTGCCACGTGCATCTTCAATTTTTACCCACGATTCTTTAACCGCCTGAATTATTATTTCTGCTTTGTCTGCATTCTCTGTCCCAAACTTTTCGCGCACTTCTACGGTATACGCCGGTTCTTTTACGACGACCTGTTGCGGTGCCGAAAGCCTTACAACCGTGCGTGTTGGTGCACTATTTTCATCCGCCGACGGCAAAATTAACACCATCAACAACACCAATAACACCAACACACCAAAGCCCCCCGCAAACCACATCCAATGTTTTTTTACATACTTCAATACCTTCGACTTCCTTTCCCCCACAACGCTTTTCTTCTCAACTTTTTCGGATGTTTCCGTCACCACAGGCTTGGGCTGTTCAATTTTATCATGCGCAACCATGGCTTCGGCCAATTTCATTATCCCCAATTCGCGTTTTATCTTTGCAACAATTAAATCCGGATCCAAACCCAATTCCATCGCATAATTCCGCGCAAAGCCCAAAATATAAACTGTTTCCGGCAAAATTGTATAATCACCGTCCTCTAATGCCTGCAAAAATTCCTCGCGTATGCAAAGTTGTTTTGAAATTGTTTGAATTTCACGTTTGCGCCGCCCGGTTGTGCGCGCCGCACGTAACATCTCACCCGCCGTCATTTCGGGATTCATCTGTAAATCTGTAAAGTCTTCTGCCATGGCGTGAACCTTTTTGTTATACCTATCATAGACCTATCTTTCCGCAACGCAACCCCAAAATTGCAAAATTTCTTGTTTCATCGCATTTTCGTCGGTTATTTGGTTGATTTTGACCCGAAATTCACTTGAATTCGGCATACCGGCACTGTACCAGGCCAAATGTTTCCTAAACATCGGCACACCGGCACGCACACCATAATATTCCAACACCAAACTAAGGTGCCGAATTACCATTTCACCAATATTTTCGGGCCGCCGCCCAGTTCCCAAAATTTCACCAAAAATCCACGGTCGTCCCATCATTGCGCGTCCTATCATTGCACCCGCATATCCCTTACTAATCGCGCTTTGCACACCCGCGGCATCCATAATATCACCATTCGCGATAACCGGAATCGGCATATTTTCAATTTTCGGATGCACCGCCGCACCGGCATAGCCCTGGGCCCGCGTCCGCCCATGCAATGTCAAGAATTCCGCCCCCGCATCCGCCGCCACATGCACCAAATCGGCCCAGTCTATATTATCTGCATCCCATCCAAGTCGGGTCTTAACCGACACCGGAATTTTAACTGCACGCACAACCGCCGCGATAATCCGTCCCGCCAATTTATGATCCCGCATAAGAAAAGCCCCCGCATTTGCACGCGTTGCAACCTTTGGTACCGGACAACCCATATTTATATCAATCCATGTCGCACCAGAATCTTCCAAAATCCGCGCAGCATCAGCCATTAAATCAGGCACGGCACCAAAAATTTGGGTTCCAACATTACCTTCGGCACCATAGTTATCGAAATTCCGCGGACAATTTTTATGTTGTTCCACCAACGAATGACAAGAAATCATTTCCGTCACAACCGGCACATCCGGCGCAAATTCGCGTATAATGCGCCGAAACGGGTAATCAGATATTCCCGCCATAGGTGCAGCAAAAATTTGATTATTAGATATCATTTGTGATATAATGGCACGTATGAAAGACAAAATCAAAAATTTATTTGGATTTATTGGTCGCGCATGGCGCGGCGGCATTCGTGGCAAATTTGGTGTTTTCTTTGCGGCGTTTGCACTTCTTGCATTCATACGAATTTTTTTTGGCGAAGTAAACGTTGGCCGATTTGTGACGAATATATGGCACCTGAACGAAGAACGCGCAGAACTCGCATCGGCCGAAAAAAAACTTCAAACCATTCGCCAACACATAGAATTATTACAAAGTTACAGCCCCGATTATGTAAGTGAACTGGGGCTGCGTTACCTTAATGTCGGCGATCCTGAATTCAAAATCCTTAAAATTTAGTTCATCAAAACAATATACGCGTTCAGATAGAATGCAAACATCATCCACAACAAATACGGTATAACCAACAACATCGCTTTTCTGTCTATGCCGTCGAACACACGCGCCATCCATATCGAAACAATGAACAAACCCAATAACACGATCAACGCAAACCCGGTCATATGCAAACCAAAGAACAAATATGTCCAACCCGCATTCAATAACATCTGGGCCACGAACAAAACATAGGCCATCGCCTTTTCCGCCTTTCCACGCGCACTTTTGATAACAAGGAACAACGCAAACCCCAGCAGCGCATATAAAATCGTCCACGCGGCACCAAACACCGCACCCGGCGGGGTAAGCCCCGATTTATTAAGTGCCATATACCATATATCTGAATCACCGTGCGGTGTAAAGAACACACCAAAAATGCCCGGTAAAAAAGAAATCACCATCGCAACACAAAATTGAATCAACCGTTTCATATTTTCCCCTTTGTTTGGTTGATTTGATTGTATCATATTCCCCCGCCCCAGGAAATAGGAAGGAAAACAGGTGAAAGTGATTAGTGTAAGTGTTAGTGGTTAGTGGGTGAACAAAATTGCGCCCTTGTTTTTTGGAAAAAAACAGTTATAATGTTCCATGTCGTGTGCCCATGGCTCAATTGGATAGAGCAATTGCCTTCTAAGCAATAGGTTGCAGGTTCGAGTCCTGCTGGGCACGCCACGAATTTTCATTAATAAAAAATCGCCACAGGCGATTTTTTGTTTAAGAAAATTCAGTGTCCCGCCGTAGCACAGTTCACACTTTGTTGAAAACTTTGCATAAAAGGCGGCGAAGGCGGACAAAATACAATTGCATACAAAAACCGGTTGCGATTGCAACCGGTTTCACTAACCCCTGCCTCGCCGTAGCCAAAGGCGCAGGCAGGACTAACACCAAGCCAGGGCAAAGCCCTGGCGCAGTCACGGCACCGCTTTGCGGTGACGGATAATCCCTGTCCCACAAAGCCCATCGGGCGAAGTGGGGACTATTTCTTCACATGCACGTCCATTTGCGGGAACGGGAAGTGTATTTTCTTTTTCGGCAATTTGTTATAAATCAATTCCAACATATCGCCACGACTTGGGACCATATCTGCGGCGGGCGTCCAATACCAAACGGTCAAAACAACCGCGCTGTCCCCCAAATCAGAAACAAAAATTTTTGGCGCGGGGTCTTTCAAAACACGTTTGTCCGCCTTGATTATCGCCAAAATTTCTTTGCGCGCCACATCCACACTGTCGCCATATGAAATCGCAACCGAGAGTTCCGCACGGCGCGTTTCATTACCTGAAAGGTTTGTTATCTGACTATTGGATAACGCACCGTTGGGTAATAATACAACCTGGTTATCAAATGTATGAATTTCGGTTGTGAAAATCATAATCTTTTTCACGATTCCGGTTTTGCCATCGGACGTTGTGATTATATCCCCAACCTTGAACGGTTTAAGGAACATTATAATAATTCCGCCGGCAAAATTCTGCATTGTCCCGGATAACGCCATACCAATCGCCAATGACGCGGCACCCAAAACCGCAACAATCGATGTCATTTGAACCCCGACGGTTGCAAGCGATATAATGATTACAAATATACGCAAAAGTATATTCATAAATGAACCCAAAAACGACACCAATGATGGGTCCGCATTGCGCCGTTCCAGCATCCGTTTGAACCCGCGTGCAATACGCTTTGCAATCCACATACCACCCATTAAAACCAGCAACGCCGCCAACAACTTCAACCCAAAATCCACCGCCATTCCGGTCAGCGATGAAATAAGCGTTTTCAATTCTTCGGCACTGGCCTGCACTTTCTCAGGCACGGTCTGTATTGCACCGACCGCATCACCAAAAACACCATCAACAATTTCTACATTTTCCACAGGTTCCATAAACTCCCCTTTTATTACATTTCTATATCATCGCACTTTTCAACCGGTTCGGATTCAGTACAATCAACCTCGTTCTTGCGACCAATCCCAATAAATCCATGCTTATATGTTGACGTGCAATCACGTGTCACCGTGGAAGAACAAAGTCGACATATACGCGTATCACGGTTAAATGTGGACCACATCTCACGCTTTCCGCCCGGTATGTCATAGGCCGTTTTCCCATACGCACCTGACGCCAACAACTTGCCAGACTGAATTGTAAGCTCTGATGCCCCAAGCGTTACGGCCCCCGCACCAATCCGGGAAATCGCACCACCTACGGTTTCCTTGGGCTGTGTAGTTTCGTTTTCAACATGCGCCGCACCTGTGGTGTCTGATGTATCATGTCCGCCACGAACCAACAATTTATTATCCAATCCCGCGGCAACATCGTAACTTATCGCATACGGTGTCCCAAGGTTTACTTCCTGATTTTCTAAACCGCTGCCACCAACCGGTGCCCCACCCGTCATCGGCAACATTTGACACATATATTGTGCAATATCCGCCGATGCATCTTTGGTTGCCTTGGCAAGGTATTCATTATACTTTGCCTGGTAATTTGTTTGCGCCTGGCGCAACGCCGCAAGTGCGATTTGCATCTTTACCTGGTTCAACAAATTTGGGAAACGCGCGGTCGTATTACGTGCATTATCAGGGCCGACAATTTGTGTTAGATCACGCCCAGTCACACAATATTGAATCTTTAGATCGGACGCAATCATATCTATCACGCGATTTACATTTTCGGAAATATCTTTCAATTCCATTTCAATCGTCGTCAAAATATCATTTCTACCTTTAATAGCCGCCGGGTTATTTTTTTCGTCCCTTGCATTTGCCATATAATCTGTGACACCAATCTTACCCCACCCCAGTTCTGTGCCACCATCCGTCGTCGTACCATTTCCGACCTTTATCGCACCAAACGAAATCATACCCGTAATGCGATAGATATTGCCGTCTTTGACACTGCGCAGTGACCCCGTACCAATTGTTTCATCGGTCGCGAATCTATTGCAATCTGTTGTTGAACCACAGATTTCCATCATTTTATCTTCGACCAATTTTTGACAGTTATCCAATGACTTGTTATCCATATTCAGGTAAAGTCCCATTATCATTGAATCAATATCTTCCATTTTAAAGTTCGGATTATTTTTTTTGCACACGACAAGTTTATCCAACGGACAAAGTCCATGCACAAATTCCCAATCCATACCGATACAGTTCATAAAATCGGGGCCACACCGGTCGGCTGAATAAATACAATCTTTAACTTCCTGTGTACACGCATCAACACGCATCGCGGCAAGTTTATCAACCACATATCCCCAAATCAATGGTTCCATCCGTTCACATGGATCAATTTGCACCTTGCAAAATGACCGCGCCATATCGGGCCGCGATAAACATGAATCCATTGTTGCCGTACCTTTGGCGGCAATATCATCCTTGCACGCGGTATGAATACATTTTGTAATTTCGGTTAAACACGATTGCCGCATATTTGATTCAGACCGCAATTCTGCCATTTTCAAATTCGGCGCAACTTCACGTAAAAACGCCGTCCAAACATTATCGCGCACCGCCATACATTGATCCAGCACGCGTTCGCAAATCGTACGCTTCGATTCAAGTCGTTCCAACACCGACGGTGTTATGTTATATTTAATAGTAGTTTTGACTTTTGTGTTTGCGGTACTGGTCGCGGATTTATTTTGCATATTTTCATTTGCAATTATCGAAACACAATTCGCCCAATCCTCACCACACGCATCCGCACCCAACATACATTTTTTAAGTTCAACCATGCATTCGCCCTGGTTAAATTTATTGGCGGAATCAAAACTTTCTTTTAGTGCGCCCCGAACATCAGCCTCTGCCGAATTCATTGCGGCGACGGCCGCCGCACGTTGCGCCGCAATTGCGTTCGCAAACCCGCGACAGTCGGATTCAATTTGCCGTTGATAAATTTGTTTTAATAACTTGATATCTTTACTGCACGTTGCCCCCAATTGCGCACGACACGTTTCATCGGCAACCTTGAACAGCGCGGCACCGGTTTTATGCATTACATCGTCATCATCTTCTTCATCATCAAGAAAATTTGTTTCAAACAGTTTTAGCGCATCTTGCTTTTTACTTGTCTTTGGCGTTGTATCTTTTTTCTGCACAGTTGAATATTGTATCACATTGCCGTTCGCATCATACTTGCGTTCGCCGGTAAAGACAATATCTGCATCGGCCCCAAGTTTTATTCTTTCCACCTCTACAGTTTTTATGCGGTCGGCTTCGGCCAAGATTTCATTTATCTCCTCTAACTCGGCCTCGTATTTTTTATTGTTGTTGCTGCACAGACAACTGCCGCCATTTATATTTTCCGACATACAGAATTGATCCATACATCCATAATATTCATCATAACATTGTTGTGAATAAACACCGGTCGCCGCAACACGCGCACGAACATTTGTCCCGTTTTGAATCGCCGATTGTTTTTTAGTCACCGCCGCCACCGCCACAATCGGCACAATAAACAACAATGATAGAACGGTAAATTTTTTCATATGTTCCCTACATATTTATATCTTCGCAAGATTCGATTTCCTGACAGAATGTCTGTTGCCCACCAGATTGGTAGCCAGCCCACCCACCAACCAAGGCACCCGCCGCAGTTCCTATTAAAGAACCCCAGCCAACATTAAACATTGTACCAGCTGAAAATCCTTCTATAGCTTTACCAGCCCCAACCTTTAACGCTGATGTCCATTCGCTTTCACCACCGACCGCACACACGCGTTGCATACGACACACATGGCAATTACGCAACGACGGTTCAAACGATACACTCTTTATATACGAATACGACATATCTTCTGTATTGGTACTCGATTTTTTCTTTTCGGGCTGATAAATCGTTAAACAGTTATTCCGCGCCTCTTCCACATCTTGCTGCCGCGACAGTTCCGCAACGCGTGATTCCAAATCGGCCAGGTAACGATTTTCCGCACCCATTTCCGCAATCATCTTTGCCGTGGTGAAAATACTATCTTTCAAACTTGACCGCCCCGCCGGTTGTTGCGCACTTTTACACGCATCAACGGTCGCTTCTTTTTCAAATTCCTTAAAGAAATTTTTGACCGCCGCTTTACTTTCTTGCTTTACATTATCGCGCAATTCGGCAAGTCCTTGCTCTGTATTTGGCAATGTCCGCATGGTCAAAACAATATCACTTTTCGGCAGGCAATTCATATCTGTTCCGCACACGCGCCCCAACATATCATCATAGTAATTGATACAACCCTGCACCATTTGATAATTCATCTGCAACAAAACCGAACTTACAATTACATCATAGAATTTTTCGTTCTTGCACGAATTAAACATTTTCTTTGGACACAGTTCAACAATTTCCGCCGAACTTTTACCAACGCATTGTGGACCCGTGAAATTTTCGCCGCATTTATCACGCAAACACCTATCAACATCATTTTGACAAAAATCCGTCCGCAATTCCGCAAGTTTATCGTTCCACACCTGTTTAATTCCCGGAATCTTTTCATTACACTCATCAATAATCGGACACACGCCCGCCGCGACATTTACATTATTCAAACACCCGGAATCCGTATTGATTGAACAACCGTCTTCCAAGCATGCACGAATCTTCGCATTGCACGTCAGACGCATATTTTTATCACTGTAAACCGCCGCATCGGCAAGAATCATTTTTGCTTCGTCCTTCCAATCGTCCAAGACGAAAGTTTTCACCGCCATACATTGGTCTAAAACATTTTCACACGCGTTCGCGCGGCGTTCAAGCAACTTTGCATCTAAACAATTTTCAAAATTCACGCCGCATCCCCCCTTGTCCGCGATGCATGCACGATACGCCAACAAACATTCGCCACGATTATATTTGTTTGTAGTGGTCAGCATATCCAACGTTGCCGACCGCACCGCCGCATCCGCCGTCCGCCGATTTGATTCCGCCGCGCGCTTTTGTTCCGCAAGGTATGTACTAAAATTCTTACAATCTTTGATAACTTCGCGTTGATAAAGTTTTTCTTCCATCTCTGCGCGCGGTTTGTCGCACATATCTAAAATGAAACTGCAAGAATCCGCTGCCATATCATAAAGATTATCGCCAATATCTTCGTCCGCATCCAAACTTGCGGCCGAAGAACCACCGTTTATCCACGCGACCAAATCAATTCCGGTGCGCCGCGAAGATTTTTGTGCTTGTTCACTTTCACCAAATTTCACAAACTTTGCCTTGGCCCCCAGGCGTTCGCGCTCAACACCTTCGGTAAATTGCTTTTCCGCGGCAAGTTCGATTTCCTGAATTTCCTGAATCAAACTTTTCGATTGCTTTATGTTGTTGGAACAAGAGCACCGCCCACCTTCGGATTCGTCCAGCAAGCAAAAATCATCCATACATTCGCGATACGCCGCGCGACATTCATCAGGCCCAACATTTGCACTGACTATCGCCTCTGCAGATTCACTCGCGACCGGCTCTTCCTTCGCCTCCACCGCGGTTTCCACCGGCGTCGCATTTGTTGCGGCCGTTGCATTTGTTGTATTCGCCGCGGGCTTAGGCGCGGTATTTATATTCTTGGCTTTTACCGCCGGCCCGATGGAAAGCGACGGCGCACGAATTCCAAACCGCCCATCCACAGTCGCAGATTTTTCCGAATTATCACGCGTTGCGGCCACGCCAACACACGGCAAAACCGCCAAAATAACGGATAGTATTTTGATGTTCATGACTTTTCCTTCCTACAATACTTATGTATAATTTTATCAGAACATCGGCCCATTCGCAAATAAAAAATTCTTGATTTTTGAAACGCCGTGGCATAAAATTGATACCGTTTTATCAAAGGGATAAATATATGGCAAAAGATGATGTCGTCGTTTTCGAAGGAACCGTGATTGAAAAATTACCGAACACAATGTTTCGCGTGCGGCTTGAAAATGACCATGAAATTTTGGCAACTGTATGTGGCAAAATGCGCAAGGCGCGCATCTGGGTCAACGTGGGCGAACACGTTCGCGTTGAAATGACGCCTTATGATTTGGCCAAGGGTCGCATTACATTCGTCGAACGCAAACGCACCGGCACGAACGAGCAACCAAATCAGTAATTTCTGTGACCACAAACACACACGCTATCAAATTACAAAAAAACGCCGTCATACCGCCGAAGGGCGGTATCCAGTTTACGGCAACGCCGTAAACCTGCGTCGCAGACATCAAATAAATTGTCATTCTGAACTTGTTTCAGAATCCCTGCGGGGCAAGTTTTTGCATCTGCAAAAACTGGACACCGCGCGTCCGCGGTGTGACGATTCTCTAGAATTATTTATATCACATTTTGAAAATCTTATCGTCTTTATGCGGCCTTTTTGGCGGTACGCATAATTTCAATTGGTGTCTTTTTACCGATAACCACATCTTTATCAATAACAATTTCCGCCAAATCTTTTTTATCCGGCGCATAGAACATTGGTTCCAACAAAATCTTTTCCAAAATACTGCGCAGCCCGCGCGCGCCCGTTTTCCGCGCAAGCGCAAGTTTTGCGATTTCGCGCATACCATCGTCCTTTATCGTCAATTTCACATCGTCCATGGCAAGCATCGCAGTATATTGCTTTACAATCGCATTTTTCGGTTCGGTAAGGATTTGCACCAACGCATTTTCATCTAATTCCGAAAGTGTCGTAATTACCGGCAACCGCCCAACCAGTTCCGGAATAATTCCAAACTTTACCAAATCTTCGGGTTGCACATCGGACAAATAATTTTTCGCATCGCGTTCTTTCTTTGACGAAACGTCCGCCCCAAATCCGATTCCGGCGCGTTCACACTTGCGATTTGCAATGACGCGATTAAGCCCATCGAACGCCCCGCCACAGATAAACAAAATCTTGCTTGTATCCAAACGCACGGTCGCTTCGCCCGGATGTTTGCGCCCCGCGCCACCGGCGGAAACATTTGCAATCGTTCCTTCGACCAATTTCAACAATGCCTGTTGCACACCTTCGCCGGACACATCCCGCGTAAGGGATGGATTTTCAGATTTCCGCGCGATTTTATCAATTTCATCGATATAGACGATTCCGCGTTGCGCCTTTTCCACATCAAAATTCGCATTGTGCAACAGTTGCGTCAGAACGTTTTCCACATCTTCGCCAACATATCCGGCCTCGGTCAGTGTCGTTGCATCGGCAATCGCGAACGGCACATCCAAAATGCGAGCCAAAGTTTGCGCAAAAAGTGTCTTTCCCGTCCCCGTTGGCCCAATCAGCAAAACATTAGATTTTTGTATTTCGACATTTGACGAAAGCGTGACATTATGCCGCTTGTAATGATTATACACCGCGACCGCCAGTGTCCGTTTCGCTGTATCTTGGCCGATGATATATTCATTAAGGAAATCATAGATTTGTGACGGCGTTGGCAATTTTGCGGCGTCCCTGGCAACCTCGGTCCGCATGTCGTCCGCCATAATATCGTTGCACAGCGCGATGCATTCGTCGCAAATGCAAACATTACGACCACTGACCAATTTTTTTACTTCGTAAACCGCCTTGCCACAGAAACTGCAAAACTGTTGTTTTTTTTCCGTTGTTTTCTTTTCGTCCGTCATATTCCGCCCTATTTTTTCCTTGTCAAAATACCGTCAATTATTCCGAAATCTTTTGCCTGATCCGCGGTCATCCAATTATCACGTTCCATTGCATCGTGTAATTCCTTGACCTTACGACCGGTAAATTCTGACATTTGCTTGGTAATCGTTTCTTTGACCTTTTGCATCTTACGCATACCGATTTCCATATCGGTCGCCTGCCCCTGCAAGCCACCAAGCGGTTGATGAATCATAATCTCTGTATTCGGCAACGCAAATCTTTTACCCTTTTCACCCGCCGCCAAAATTACCGATGCCATAGATGCAACCAATCCCATACCAATCGTTGTGACCGGCGATTTGATGTATTGCATTGTATCCATAATCGCCCATCCGGCGGATATAATTCCCCCTGGACTGTTGATATAAAGCGAAATATCCGCATTTGGATTTTCTGATTCCAAGAACAGCAACTGTGCCACAACCGTATTAGCCATTTGCAATTCTATGTCACCATTTATCATAATAATTCTATCCCGCAGCAATCGCGAATAGATATCAAACGACCGTTCGCCACGTGGGGATTCTTCTATAACCATTGGTATCAAAGACATAACACACACCTTTTCTTATTTTTTCTGATTATATCACACAAAAACGCCATTCGCAAACACGGGCGTCAATTATTTTGCAACCACAACCATCGCCGTACGCAACACATTATCGCCGAACATGTAACCGGGTTGCATTTCTTCAACAATTGTATTTGGATCTGCACCATCCGCCGCCACAACCTGAATCGCATTATGCAAAGCCGGGTTCAATGTTTCACCGACCGTCTTTATTTTTGTAATCCCAATCTGTTCAAACGCGGACTCCATCGCCCGCGCCATCGATTGAATACCCGCATCATCGGGTGAATGTTTTAACGCTGCCTGCACCGCATCCATAACCGGCAAGATTTTTTCCGCGACCGACATCGCCCGCGACCGGGCGCGCGCCTCTGCATCAATGGCGGCGCGACGACGAGTATTTTCCAACTCCGCCGCCGTGCGCAGGTATTTATCATTCAGTTCCGCAATTTGCGCAACCAATTCCGCGGTTTCATCTTTCTTTTCGATTTTTTCCGCCGGTTGCTCGGGGGCCGCCGCATCTTTTAGCGACACGGTTTCGACCTTTACTTCTTTTTTGTCTTCCATAATATTTTCTCTAATTTTGTTACTTTGCATTTTCTATTATAGTGACAAATTCTTGCGGTTTCAAGGACGCCCCACCAACCAGCACCCCATCCACATTTCTTATCGCGACAATATCGGCAACATTTCCGCCGTTCACACTTGCACCATACAAAATCGGCGTTCCGCCAAGCCCCATATATGACAAAGTATCCGCAATCACCTTGTGCGCATCGGCAATTTCTTGCGCGGTTGGTGTTATTCCTGCACCAATGGCCCATCGCGGTTCATACGCGATAATAATATCGTCATGCGCGTCTTCTGGCACAGATTCTTTTACGCCCGCCTCTATAATATCAAATGTCTTGCCGGCGCGCTTTTCCTCCATCGTTTCACCGACACAGATAATCGGGGTCAGGCCATTTTCCAACGCCATCTGCGCCTTTTGCCGAACAATATCATTCGTTTCATCGTGATACATGCGACGTTCACTGTGCCCGACAATTACGTATTTCGCACCAACCTCACTCAGCATTGCGCCCGACACTTCACCGGTGTACGCGCCTTTTTCATGCGTGCTGATATCCTGGGCACCAATCGCAACTTGGGTATTTCCCGCACGTACCATGGTAAAAGGCACACACAAAATCACCCGATTTTCGGTCTTTACCGGCGTAATTGCACTAATCATTTCGTCCAAAGCCGCACGCGACCCATTCATTTTCCAGTTTCCTGCAATAATTTTCATTTTTCTTCCTTTTTTCCGTTGATTTTCTTGTTTACATTCTGCTATGTTACCGCAAAAGGTGAAAAAATGCTAGAATATTTACGTAATGCGGCCGATAAACCGTTGGCCAAGGTTTTAATGGGAATTCTAATCTTTTCGTTCGTTGGATGGGGTGTTGCCGAATGGGTATTTGGTCTTACATCATCCGATACAACATTGGTCCGCGTCGGCGGTGAAAAGATTTCAATTCAACAGTACAACAACATGCGTTCGAACGATTTGGCGGCCATGTCACGTGATGACCAACGTGAACTTTATTCGAACCCGGCAAAAATGTCGGACTTTCAAAAAGGTGTGATTAAAAAAATCGCATCAATCCAAAGAATCAATAAACACGCGGACGATTTGGGCTATGTCGTGTCCGACCACCGAATTGCAAATGATATTCGCGCAATACCGCAATTCCAAGAAAACGGTAAATTTTCAACGGCGGCATTTGATGTCGTTTTGCAAAATTCGGGACTAACCGAATCGGATGTTGCAAATGATTTACGTATAAAGGCACTGCACGAAATGGTAAATGTTCCGGTGGCGACGCAAATCGAAACACCCCGGTTTGCAACCGTTGCCGCATATAATGCACGTAATACCAAGCGCGAAATCAATATGGCAACGGTAAAGTTTTCCACATTCAAAACCCCAAAACCAACGGATGACCAATTGCATGAGTTTTATGCCACACACCCCCATCACGTGGCCGAAGCACGCGATATTTCATACGTAATCGTACCGGCTGCAATGGATAAACCCGATGAATATGAGGTTGCACTTAAAACGGCGCAAGCCATGGAAGATGACATCATCGGTGGCGAAACATTGTCCGCGGCGGCAAAAAAGCACAAGGCAAAGTTCGTGCAACACACCGGTGTATCAACGGAAAAATTGCCGGACGATAAAAACATAAACGAATCGGTTGTGGCGAATATCTTTGAACTTGCGCCCGAAACCGAAAGCGAACTTATCGAAACAAAAACTGGTTTTGTAATTGTTCGCGTGGATAAAATTATTCCGGAACACACCGCAGAATTCGATTCGGTGAAAAAGGAAATCGCCACCGAATGGACAAAATCCGAACAGGAAAAAATGGCATACGTCCGCGCAAACGAATTATTGGTCAACCTAAACGAAACCGGAAAATTGCAAACCGCAAAAAAACTTACCGTATCACGCACGGACGGTGCACCAATGCCGGTCTTGGTCGCGGCGTTCAAAAATCCAATTGGCGACAATTCGATTGTGTCGGCACCCGATGAATTTTATGTCATAAATATCGCGGCGGAAAAATTGCCGGAAACAAACGACAAAAAACTTGATGAATTAAAACCGGAAATTGCGAATATGGCAATGCGACATTTGGACGCGGATTACAACGCATACCTTGAACGCACATACCCGGCCAAGATAAACGAAAAAATATATAACCGATTTGTAAAATAATTCTTCCCCGCATTGCGGGGATTTTTAATTTTATAACAAATTTGTAATACGCAAAAAATATGATATAATTCATACCAAGGTTGATATGGTTTTTTTACGCCAAATTTTGCATAACAATAAACAAAGGGAAGAGAGAATGAAAAAATTTCTAATCACAACCGTCGTCGGTATTGCAACAACCGCGGCATTTGGTGCGGCATCACTGCGCGCGCCGCAAATTGGCGGCACCGCAACGGTCACAACGCCCACAGCAACGAATACCGCACGCGCCGGAACAATGCGCGCACAAACGATGAAAACATCATCCGTTTCCGCGCCATCGGTCACAACAACGCAATCAATCGCGACACCGGTTTCAACCGAAACAACGGATGCACGTATTGCACTGTTAAAAGGTATCAAGGGTTTTAACCCCGGTAAAATAAAAGATACCACCGCCGCAACCAATGAATTAAATGCGATTGATTCGCGTATAGAAGAATTACAATCAAAACTTGACCAGGCAGAGGCCGCGGCCGATCAAACAGCAAAATTGACAGATGTTTATACTAAAGAACAAGTCGAAGCCAAAATTGATGAAAAAATTTCCGCCATTGGCACATCAACCGGCACAAAAGAAACCTATAGTAAAGAAGAAGTGAATGAGTTATTGTCTGAAATAAGTAGCAAACTACCACAAGTTGATGAGAGGGGCAACATCAACATACCCGCATCCAATGGGAAAAGCCAAATACGACTTTTACCGTATTATCTTTATGCCACACACACGCACGTCATGCTAGGACACAGTATGACATACAAATTATACACGCCACATGATTTTGGCATAGTAAATTGGCCGCCCCTGGCCCCAGAATTCACAAGCGGTTGGATAAGCGATATATGTGCACCGTATCAATCCGAACCAGATTTCCTGGCATGCGGATATTGGAATGCCAGTGGCGTTGGTACAACAATGACAGAATTTAATGTTGCAAGATGCGACAAAGGTTTTTATCTGTTTTACACGACCAATGTGAGTGGTGCCCAAACCAGCAAGTATGCAACATATGAAAACAAAACAGAAACACAAATTCGGGAATATTTTTGCGGCACCCTGCCCAGTGATTTATGTTGGATATCAAATTTTCAAACACAATCATCAATGGGCAATTGCACACCAAAAATTTTCTATGTGAATATGAGCAATACGTTGCAATACTACTTTGACTATGTTAGTGATTCAGAGTGCCATTTTGATATTGGGGGAACAGCTAGTGGACGCATGATTTCATTTAAAACGAATGCACCAGATGGAAAGATAAATGAATTTGTAACTAATTATTGTAACGACCAAAGTGAATTTTGGTGTAAAAAACATTCCGTTGAAAATATCGCTAATAGTACTGATAGAATGTTAAACATACGTGAACATTATCATGGTTTGTTTTCCAATCCTAGGTTAAACCATATGTCCACTTTGGGAGAATATACCACATATGGAACCAGCGAAAACGAACCTCAAAGTTATGTACGAACACAAGTATGTGGCGATATTCCAGAAACAGATTGTTACGTAACTTTTTTCCTTGACCGTTATTTATATTATCCAGACGACAATTGTAATCGTTACGAAGTACAAATATTTAAAAAATTTGTACCAGAAACAGAATTACCAACACCATTACAATATTAATGAAAGAACATAAACTATAAACACGGGCGCGAACGCGCCCGTTTCACTTACCCTTGCCCCACGAAGCCTTGGCGAAGTGGGGACTTACACTAACTTATAACTTCTTCATTGCCGAAACGTCGATTTCAACCATGGATGCGCCGTTCTTGTCAACTTCGCCCCATATTTCAACATAATCAGACGGCGCGACATTCATACCGTTCCAATCCATTTCGTCTATTTCAACATTGATTGTTCCGGTGTTATCTTGGAAAACATACGAATTTTCCCCATTTTGACGCAGTAAATATCCACGAACAATAACCGGCGAATTATCGGAAAGCCCGCGAACCTGTTCAATGGTCATAACTTCGGTCATCGTGTTGTTATTTGCATTATTATGCGCCATATTTCCAGAACCCGCAAACGCGGCCGTGGACGCAACAACACCCAATACCGCCACAACGGATAACTTTTTACATTCCTTGCTTTTCTTTTTCATTTTTTCTTTCCTTTGTTTGGTTTTTGTTATGTGCTTTTAACACACCGAAATTATACCGTAAAAAGGTAAAGAAATATTCAGGAATGGTTTCAAAGGAATTTATGCAAATCGCCCCCGTGCACGTTCAGCCATCGCCGCGCCCGTTCAACACCAAAACCGTAAAGGCCACGAACCTCTGTCCAAAATGCCGGCGAATGATCCATATGTTTGGTGTGTGCCAATTCATGCATCACAACATACCGCATCACATCAAACGGTGCAAACGCCAACCGCCACGAAAAAGAAATCGTTCCCGTCGTTGAACGCGACCCCCACCGCGACGAAGTATCGCGCAGGCAAATCTTTTTCGGCCAAAAATCACGCGGTGTTTGATGAATTAATTCTTTGATATATTTCAAAAGTTCCGATTTAATAAACAACCGCACACGATTTTCAATCAATTTTTCATCACCACCAACAAAAAGTGTTCGCGTTCCGTCATCGTTCAAGACAAACTTATTTCCACGTATCGCCACATCATAAACAACACGCACCCGCATATCCAAAAAATCAAACATATCGCCCGATTTTAAATGTTCCTTTTGCGGGGCATGTGCAAAAAAACGCTCAAGCCACCGCCGCTTTTGTTCAACAAATTTCATCACCGTTGAATTGGCGGATATCAACGGCCGCGTTGCATCAATCCGACGCGTTTCCCCCGCGCGCGGTCGCAATGTAACATTCCGCACCCCCGCGCGCACAGTTATAACGACAGGTATCTTTTCCCCAGTGGATGTTATAAATTCAAATTCAGACATGCTTCATCTTTGTGCGAATCGCCCGCGCGATTTTTTCCGCATCAAACCCACATGCACGATACACCATGTTACCCGGCCCTGACAAGCCAAATTCATCAATTCCGACAACAATATCCGCGAATTCAAACCATGGTGCGGTGGCGGACGCCTCTATGGCAACAACGGTGCCGACCAAGATTTTATCCCTATATTTTTCATCCATCGCCCGGAAATGCGCAACCGACGGCATACTTATCACCCGAACCGCACCGCCCAAAATCCGCGCAACATTTATGGCAAGTGGAACCTCCGCCCCCGTTGCAACAATCGTCATCTTCGCCCGCGCCACGGATGATTTATAGACAACATACGCGCCAAATTTTATTTCACCCACGACCGCATCACCCACCGGTTCAACCACTTGACGTGAAAGAACAATGCACGACGGCCGATTTACTTCACTAAGTGCCGTTTGCCAAGACCACGCAACTTCCGCCATATTACATGGCCGAAACACATTCATATTTGGAATCAAACGCAGGCCCGCCAACTGTTCAACCGGCTGATGCGTCGGCCCATCTTGGCCTACGGCGATACTATCGTGTGTCAAAACATAGACGACAGGCAAACCCGAAATCGCGGCAAGGCGCATCGCACCACGCATATAGTCACTGAATACCAAAAAAGTTGAACCCGCCACACGCATGCCCACATAGGCCATACCGTTCATAATCGCCGCCATCGCATGTTCACGCACGCCATAGTTTATATATCGACCCGAAAAATTATCCGCGGTAATTTCACGTACACTGGGGATACGCATATTTGTACTTTGACCCAAATCCGCACTGCCAATAATAATATCCGCACCCCGTCGCATAATCGTCGCCAAATATTCCCCGGACATTTCGCGCGTTGACATGGGCAATGTTTTTTGTGGCGAAGATACTTTCGGCACATTTGCGTATTTTATCTTTTCTGTTCTTTTATACCCACGTGCAAATTTGCGCCACAAATCACGTCCAACCGCCGAATCCAAATGTTTTATTAAATTTGTAATTTCCGCATCATCAATTGCAAATCCATGCGCGCGCGCCGTTCCTGATACACTTGCACCTTGCCCCAGTGTCGTATCACATCGCACAAACAGCGGCCCCGCCACCGGCGCATTTATCGTATCATAAAGTTCATTCATATCTGTGCCGTCCGCCGCGCGCACTCTCCATCCCGCCGCACGCATACGCATCGACATATTTTTATCCACCTGCGCTACGCCATCAATGCTAAGTCCATTATTATCCCAAAGCAGCACCAAATTATCCAATTTATACCGCCCGGCAAGGCCGATTGCTTCCTGGGCCACGCCCTCCATCAAATCGCCATCGGAACAAAGGCAATACACGCGCCCACCGGTTTTATTGTGCTTTGCGGCAATCGCCATACCAACCGCATTCGCAACACCTTGGCCCAATGGCCCCGTCGTCGCGGCAACGCCATCAATTCCAAATTCCGGATGCCCCGGGGGTCCACCAATTTGCCGAAATGATTTCAAATCACCAATATTATATCCAGAAAGTTTCAACACCGCATACAGCATCGCCGAACCATGCCCCGCCGACAAAACAAACCGATCACGCGCGGGATTTAAAAACACGGCATAAATCATCGTGATAATATCCGCCGCCCCAAGCACAATTCCAACATGCCCGCTTTTGGCCACAGAAATTGCGCGCAACGCATCCGCACGCACAGTGTTTGACATTTCATGTAAATTCTTGGAATCTATTTTCATTTTATGATATTATATCACAAACAAAGGATGAAATAAAATGCTAAAAATTTGGACAGATGGCAGTTGCCTTGGTAACCCCGGCCCCGGTGGTTGGGCATTCGTTGCAACCGACGGAAAAAACAGCGCAGAACGCAGTGGTGGCGAAAAGGACACAACCAACAATCGCATGGAACTGACCGCGGTCATACGTGCAATATCTGCCGCACGCAAACACAGTGAAATTGAAATTCACACCGATAGTCAATATGTAAAAAACGGAACTTCGGTTTGGATGAAAAATTGGAAGAAAAATAATTGGCGCACCGCCGATAAAAAGCCGGTCAAAAACCAAGACCTGTGGCAACAGTTGGACGAACTGGTATCCGCGGTAAAGGTTCACTGGGTTTGGGTGCGTGGCCACAATGGCGAAGAATTAAATGAACGCTGTGATGAACTTGCACGCGGTGCCGCCGAAAAATTGAAATAAACACCAAAACACACGAAAGGGTGCTATGACATGCCAGAAATAGGAAGTATTTACAGACATTATAAAAACCAACAGTGTTACCAAGTAATCGCAATAGGCAAACATTCAGAAACTCTGGAAGACCTTGTAATTTATAAAGCCTTATATAACTCTGACGAATTTCCATACGGACAAATATGGTGCCGCCCACTTAAAATGTGGCAAGAAACCGTCAATGGCAAACCAAGATTTGAAAAAGTTGAAAACGATATCAAATAAAACAAATGAAACTTGAATCCGCCGGTCTTTTAATATCACTGCGCCCGTTTAGTGAACGCGATGCGGTTGCACATATATTTACGCGCGAACATGGTGTTGTCGCCGGAATGATACGCGGTGCGGTTGCGACAAAAACCAATAAACCATTGGTCGGACAAATCGGCA
Source organism: Candidatus Enterousia sp. (assembly GCA_045646605.1). Classification (GTDB taxonomy): domain Bacteria; phylum Pseudomonadota; class Alphaproteobacteria; order Rs-D84; family Rs-D84; genus Enterousia. The sequence continues at coordinate 32,075 of JAZRLA010000010.1, read as the reverse complement.
ACACCACATGGGGCGCAAGGTTGGATTCCGCACTTGGCGTGTTTCATTGGGAAAGCGAAAAGAATTTAACCGCACAAATAATGATGAATTTCGAACGCATAAAATTTGTGAACTGCGTTTTTGATTTGATAAAAACACTGCTGCCCGAACGCGAATCTTATAGTACACTTTACGATTCGACAATACAGTTTTTAGCAAATTTGCCGAACACAAATTCGCCCGTCGATGATTACCTGGGTTGGGAAGTTACACTGCTGCGCGAACTTGGGTTTGCGTTGGATTTAACAAAATGTTCCGGATGCGGGGTCGCAGAAAATTTGACACATCTGTCGCCAAAAACTGGCCGTGCGGTGTGCACTAAATGCGCCGAACCATACAAAAACCGGCTATTTCAATTACCTTTAACACTTGAAACAACGTTAAATTTTCTTGAAAAAATATGTACAGAATTGGACGCACGGCTTCCAAACACGCGACTAACTTTGACCCATAAAAAAAATTCTTAAATTTTCCTTGCACGCACGCAAAAAAATTTCTAAGATACAACCGTTCAACAAGCAAAGGAGAAAACTATGTTTTGGACAATCCTCGTTCTGGTTATCGGAATCGCGCTGTTTTTGTTTGGCGGTATGTTCGCTAAACAGGATGGCAAAAAATCCGAATCCAATCCTATGATAATCAAAAAATTGATCAAATTGGTTGCTATCATTTTGATCGCTGGCTGTGTCTGCCGTTTGTATACACCGTACTACCTGACACATACAAACCCGATGATCTTGCAAGAAATGGTATCCGCGATGCAGGAACAACAGAACGCCGAAAAGAACAAGGCGGTTCGCAAATATGTTCGTTCGAACATGAAAGACATGATTGGCGATGCACCAATTTGGGGTAATGAAGATGCCAAGAAAACTATTTTCTTGTGGTCTGATTATTCTTGCCCATATTGCCGTCGTGTTCATGGCGAATTGGCCCGTGTGATGGAAAGCCGTGACGATGTTCGCATTGTCTTGAAAAACTTTTCTATCCATGGCGAATTGTCTGATGCACCGGCCAAGGCTGTTATCGCTGCAAAATTACAAGGCAACGACAAAGCCGCCGCATTGGATAGATTGTTGATGGCCAAAGAATATTATACCCAAGATGATATGAAAGATCGTTCCAAACTTGGTGAAAAGATCAAAAAGAACGTCATGAAATTGGCGGCCGAAGCTGGCCTTGACACCGCACAATTGGAAAAAGATATGAACGGTGAAGTTGTCGCACGTGAATTGAAAAATGTTCGTGATTTGGCACAACGTTTCGAAATCAGCGGCACACCATACCTGGTTATCGGCGAAGAAGCATTTCCGGGTGCAATACCATATGATCAGATTATCAAGGCATTGGATAAATAATTATTCCGATACACAAAAATCCCCACGAGTTGGTGGGGATTTTTTTTGATTTGGTTCATAAAAACACTATCGTTCTAAGTTCTTTTGCGCCAAATTTCTGCCGGCACGTAACTGTGCCAATTTTAAGGAAATTTCTTTCAAATGACGTTTATTGACTTTCATTTTATATTCTGCGCTTTGATTAGAACCTTTTACTTCGGTTTCACCACTTGGAACATAAGATACACTTTTAATAACTTCTTCACCATGGCTTACACCCATATTGTATTCTGCCTCATACTTTGGGCCAATCACTACAGAAGATTGTTCGTCTATCCATTTTAAAGCCGCTTCAAACGAAATATTGGGATTAAGTTTTTTTATGCACCAAGCATCCCTATAAATTGCATTTGCATATTTGGTTGAATCTGATACCAAATCTTGAATACGACCATCCCAGTAATTTGGAGCATCTTTATAAGTTTCGCACCATTCTCGTATGCTATGTTTACTGGGTGTGGCATAAGCCCGTACATCTTCTATTATGTAATCAGCAAAGTCGTGCGCACGTTGCGCTTGTTTCGCTTTCTCTGCGTTTTCTATTTGTTGCTTTACCCTTTCTTGTTCCCTGGCTTTTTTTTCTGCTTTTGCTAACCAAATAAGTCCACCAAAACTCGCAGCAAAAAGCAAAAATACAAAAAAATATTTTCTTCTGGCGTCTCTATCATTTTTAATATGCCAAACAAATGAACGCCAACTATAATTCTTTTCTTCTTTTAAACTCGCCATAATATACTCCTTTTTTCTTATGACAGGAACAATATAATACAAAAATCTAAAAATGTCAAGTAATTAATCATAAAAACACCCCACAATCCTGTTGTGGGGTGTGAACATAACCAATCACAGAATTATTTTTCTTCGGCGGCGGGTTCTTCTGCAACCGCTTCTGTTTTTTCGGATTCCGCAACCGGTTCAGATTTTTCCGCCGCTGCTTCGGCTTTCGCCTCCGCTTCGAGTTCTTCTTCAACCTTTTTCGTTCCAAAGGTCAAGACCTTGCCGGCGACCAACGCTTCGATTTCATCGTTTGTGCGTGCAACATATACCTTAATCGGCACAATCACATCCGGGTGCAACGCGATTTTCGTATCAAACGCACCAATCGATTTAATCGGCGAACCCAACATAACCTGGGCCGAAGAAATATCGACATTCGCGACCTCTTTCAATGTCCGCGCAATATCACGACTTGACACCGAACCATACAATTGACCGGTATCGCCCGCCTGGCGTATCATATACATTTTGGCATTTTTAACCGCATCAACCTTGGATTCCGCGGCTTTGCGTGCATTTTCATGACGCGCCTGAAGTTCCGCTTTTTGCGCTTCGAACAACGCGACATTTTCGCGCGACCAACGCAACGCCTTGTTATTTGGCAACAAATAGTTCCGCGCGTAGCCGGTTTTAACCTCTACCGTGTCGCCGATTGTACCAAGACCCGTAATTTTTTCCGTTAAAATAATTTTCATTTTATCTGTCCTTTTGTTGAAAGTTAGGGTTATACCCAGATATTTTTACCCGATGTTATTGCGCACAAATGGTAGTAACCCCAAATGACGCGCGCGCTTGATGGCCTGGGCCAACAAACGTTGATCTTTCTGGGAAACCCCGCTGATGCGACTTGGCACAATCTTACCACGTTCGGTGATATAGTGCCCCAACATCTTAACATCTTTATAGTCAATGACCTTGCCCTTTAATGGGTTGGCCTTTTTACGATAGATTGCTGCACGAACTGCCATTATTCTGCCTGCTCGGTATTCTTTTTCATCATGATGGACGGACCGTCCGCCAATTTTTCAACACGCACATTCAGAAAACGGATAACATCTTCGTCGATACGACTGCGCCGTTCAAGTTCGGCAACCGATTTACCCGGCATTTCGACGTTCATCATAACATAGTGCGCCTTACGATTTTTGCGAATAACATAGGCAAGGTTTTTCAATCCCCAAAACTCTGTGGATTTCACTTCGCCGCCCAGTTCTTTGATTATACCTGCAAATTTATCCGCCTTTTCTTTGACCTGCGGTTCGGTCAGATCCTGGCGAAAAACCAGAACACTTTCATAGTAAGCCATTTTATTTCCTTTGGTTTCTATCAGCCGTCACCACCATTGGCAACAGCAGGAACAAGGCCAATTATTACAATTTTTTTAGAAAAAGCAAGCGGAAATGTGAAATTTGCGTTTCTTATTACTTTTTTTGTGATATAATTCATTCAAACCAATAAACAAAAAGGAAACCAAATGAAAAAAATTTTACTATTACTGCCATTGGCTCTTGCGGCTTGCGACAGACCAACATCAACCACGGATTTAACCTGCTCTGTTGATAAATACTGGCAAAGGTCGAACGCTTTATACCTAAACAATGCTTATTATGATCCGGCGGCACGCGACGATGTCGGCGTAAATGTTACGGTTACAACCTATGATGACTATGCCAAAGTTACGGTCAACGGCATAACCACAACATTCGAAAAAGTATCTGAACGCCGCAACAACGGTGAATTTGGATATATTGGTCTAATATACAAGGGTAATTTTCCCAGTTCAGAAAGAACAGCCCTGTTAGATATTTATGCCGATATAACCAACAAACAAATTCTACAATATCAACTCAGTTTCATAGGTCAAAAAACAAAAAATGATTCTGGACGCGAATTCAGCATGTCTCACTCTTGCCACCCAACAAAAGAAGAATATAACGGAAAATCTTGGGGCAGTGCCGTTCCATTTCATCATCATTACAAAATGCCAAACAAAATTGAAAAGTGTATTACCGATATTTGCAAAATAGTATATTGCGAAAACGAAGAATGCACAAAACTGGTCATTTTAAATGATAACAACGGGAAACAAACTCCACTATCACCAAGTGACGCGCTTTCGCTATCGAAAAATTGGAATTATTCCGACATGAAATTCTATCGAAACGATGGAAAATTGGAAGCACATGAAAAAGACGCGTGCAAAGTTTTAGACAGATTAAATAAATTTATCGCCGACAACGATTTATTTTTTGATGCATACACATCAATTCAAAATGCAATGGACAATTGCGATAATGGTTGCCCAATCATCATCCATGGCGAAATGGGGGATTATTTAATTCAATTACCCGAAACCGAAGATTTGCGCAAAATTGCAAACAAACAAAAAGATTCTAAATTTTTGTCTGTATTTAATCCGAATTCTCATACCAAGGACGGTTATTGCCTTGTGAATGTTATTCCATATAATACCATGAAAGAATTGGGCACACCAGACAGTAATTGCAATTATCGCATTTACTGTGGTGCACCAGAACACATGGATTACGACGAATTCTATGCTGTGGAGGTATGCCGTTAAAAGGAAATTTTTTTCGTGCACAATAGGGACGATATGCAATCGTCCCTATTTTTAACAAACCCGTTGACACACCATTAAAAAATTTTCTAACATACCCTTGTAACGGGGGAAGAATATGAACAGTTTTCACAAAAACCTTAACCGGATGGCGATTTTCACGGCGTTTGTACTGTGCCTGTGCATCATCTTTTATCGGCTGTTTTTCACGATTGCGATTGCGAACATATACCTTAATGGCGCAATTATCGGCACGACACTTTTCGGCATAGTTATTTGTTTTATAAAGGTTTTTGCCCTTGTTCCCGAACATAAATGGTTGCACGAATTTATGCGCGGTGTGCGCAATCCGAAACTGCCGCCGCGGCTGTTGCGGTCTATCGCGCTGTTGCTGCATCATCGCAAGAATCAACTTATGGCGGACGGCCTGCGCGGGGTCATGGAAATGATTCAGGTTAAAATGGACAACGACCGCGAATCGGTGCAATACACCGTGAACACGTTGGTATTTTTGGGGCTGCTTGGCACATTTTGGGGATTGATTCTTACGGTCGGCGGCTTTGCCGAATTAATCAGCAACCTAAACTTTAATGACGACGCGGTCTTGGAAACGATGCAGGCCGGCCTGTCGCAACCATTGGGTGGCATGGCAACCGCGTTCACCAGTTCGCTCTTGGGTCTCGGCGGCAGTTTGGTTGTTGGATTTTTGGCGTTGCAACTGCAACTGGCGCAGAATGCGATTATACACAATCTCGAAGAATTTCTGTCGGCACGGACGAACATATTCCGCACGAATTTGACGGAATCCGCCCTGCCCCAAATCGAATCGGTGCTTAGTCGCATCGACAACAACATCGAAAACATCAACGAAAAAATCGAACCAATAGAAGCCTAGAGAGAGCACGAGGGAGAAACAAAAATGTTCAAACTAAATTTTCGCAATAAACCAAACACATGGCCGGCATTCGTAGATTTATTTTCGAATCTGGTTATCATATTGATATTCTTGCTGATTATCTTTGTGTTTCTTTGGACCACGACCAGTGTATTTAACAAAAAGGCCGGCGTAAAAACCATTGCGGAATTAAAACAAATGAACATTGAACAAACCGCACAGATCAACCAAATGAACGCCGACAACGAAGAAGCAATGCGCTTGCTCATTCAGGCACGTGCCGAATTGCTTTCGAACCAGGACGAAATCGACAGCCAGAATTTATCAATGATTGATGTCATCAACGCATACGAAAACGAAGTATCCAAAGTAAAGGCCAGTGACGATGCCGCCCGGCGTGAGGTTGCATCGCTGCGCGAACAATTGGACCAGGCGAACGCCATCAAAGAACAACTTGCGGAATTGGAGGTACAGCGTCGCGAACTCCAAGAACAAATGCAAAAACAGGTGGACGTGCAACAGGAACTAATCGGCCTCCAGGAATCCGAAATGAATGCCCAGGCGGAAAAAATGACCGCATTGGAAACAGAAATGTCAAAATACACGACGGAAATGAAACGACTTAACGCCGCCCTTGCCAAGGCCGACCAAGACCTTTCGGACCAAAAGGCAAAATATATCGAAATGTCAAACAACCTGAACAAGGCCCTTGCGGACAAGGTTGCCGAACTGCAAGACATGCGCGAATACCAATCTGAATTTTATCGCGCGGTCAAAATCGCACTTGGCGACACGGAATCCGTAATGGCGGACGGTGACCGCTTTATTGTGCAAAGTGACATTTTATTCAAAACCGGTTCATACAAATTGTCGGATGCGGGCAAAAAGCAACTTAAAATCATATCCAATGTCATCAAAGAAATGGAAACAAAAATCCCGTCCGACATCGAATGGATAATTCGTGTTGACGGTCACACGGACAATAAACCGGTCGTGTACGGCAACCGCGCATATTCAAACAATATGGAATTATCATTGCTGCGTGCGACGGCGGTGGTGAATGAACTGGTCCGCGACGGTGTGGCGCGCAAACGCCTGGTTCCGACGGGCTTTGGCGACATGTATCCGTTCGCCCCGAACACCGACAAAACGAACATGCAGAAAAACCGCCGCATTGAATTAAAACTCACGAATAAATAGTGTTAGTGGCTAGTGGTTAGTGCGGGCGCACACGCGCCCGTCATCCCGGCGAAGGCCGGGACCCAGTTTACGGCAATGCCGTAAACTTGCCCCGCAGGGAATGCGACGATCGCAACCGCGTCGTCGCACATTTATTTACCGTCTGCGACGCAAGTTTTTGCATCCGCAAAAACTGGACCCCGCGCAAAAAAGTTTTGCGCGGGTGATTTCACGCGGTATCTCCCTGGTTTTGCAGAGAGCAAGTTCTCCTCCTGCGGAGGAGTACGGCGAAGCCGGGAGGTGGTCTTTACCCTTTCCAGCGAAAGGGCGAAGTTCCGACATCGCAACGCGATGATGGAACGGATCACTTTTCCCTTTCCATTCCCCCCAAAATATGATAAAATACACTGACATAGAGAGAGATGAAATTCTATTTAAACCTTTTATGTGGCGCGGTTTTTGCGGCGATTGTTTCGCCGGCGGTGGCGAATGTTGCGACGACGGCGGGATCTAACCTGACGGCGTACAACGGCACCGGCGCCATGAATAATAACCAGTGGAACAGTCTAATGAACGGCCGCGCCGGCATGGCACAGAATACGGCCGAAGCGAATTTTGGAAACTGTAACGCGATTGTGTTGCGTTGCGCATCGCCAAAGTGCGCATCGGGCGGTTGCACGGACATGAACGTTGCCGCCGCGATTGTTGCGGGCTGTGTCAATTCGAACCAAAATTGCAAGCAATATGGTGACGACCTGATTCAATACATCACGGCCCAGGTTGTGGCGCAATCGACCGCCAAGGTGCAACAGCAACAAAACGCCGTTGCCATTGCCCAAGCCGAAGCCCAGGCCCAGGCCGCGGCATCGGCGGCCGCCGCCGAACAAAACAACGCCCAAATGCAACAGATGGCGGCACAAATGGCGCAAATGCAACAACAAATGGCGGAATCCATGACCGCGATGCAGGAACAAATGGCGGCCACGGCGGAATCGCAAAACGCGCAAATTCAAAACGCACTGGAATCACGCGCGGCGGAATCACCAACATACACGGGCGCGCCAACGGCACCGATTGAAACCGGCGCGGTGATTGCGGGACTCGAAGGCCTTGGGGTTGCGGAACAATTGGCGGCAAAAAATGGCATCAGTACGGATATCTTGGTCCGTGAACAAATGGGCGGCCAAATTGAAACCGCAATCGAAGACGCAACACTTAAAATGAAGGAATTGAAACAAACACTGGACAACATCATTGAATATGCGGGTTGCGATTCCGGCGTGACAAGTTGCAAGGGCCCCAAACGTGTCAAAAAATTCAAAGATATGGCGAATGAATTCTTTGACCCGTATGAAGAGGTCTTGGATAACATGTACGACGCACTTATCCTTGCCATGACACTCGGCATAGACGTCAGCGATACGATTATGTTGCTCAGCGATGCATGTAATATATGGGGAAAGTATTTGTGCGATACATGCAGTCCTTCTCAACAAACTAACACAGACACAGGCCAAGGCATTTGTGCGTGCAACACAAATAACAACGGAACATGGTCAAACTGCTATTACCGTATCCGTACTGAAAACGGCAAGGTTGCCAAAGACCAACCACATTGTCGCCTTGTTGGAACCGTAGGTAACAAAGAAGAAGTTTGGCACGAATGGATTGATGCAAATTCCGGTATAACCGGCACGACCCAGGTTGCATGTGCATCGGATGCAATTGATAACATTTCCATATTCCGTGGTCGTCGCAAAAAAACCTCGGTCGATATTGATACATTACGTGATTTTATAAACCAGGATGCATACGGCACATGTCGTACATCAAAGAACGGAGATTTTGATGTGTTGGAAGATTGCGGGGCAAAATTCTGTAACGTTGATCCAAAGAATGACACACAACGTTATAAACAACTAAGGCAGGCATTCTCTACCAAAAAATTGCCAGCTCAAACTCTAACTGGTTCCGCCGTAAACAGATTATGCTTTAGAGACGAAAGAGATTTCAATAATCTTGATGGTGGCGGTTCATCGAATAATGAAACTGTTGCAGATCCAATTACTCAACAAGCCGTGGCATCCTGCATAAGTTTATTAAACGAAACAGATTGCAGAAGACAAACTGGGTGTACATGGGTGAATTATAATGGTTTAATTCCAGGCATGTTAACAAAAGGATCTTGCATGTATAATGGAACAGCAAACGACTGTCGATCTGGTTATAAAAAAGACTCCAAAGGGAACTGTGTAATAGATGAGTATTTTATCGGTCCTATGCCGTATGATGAAACAGCATTCGATCCAACAAAATGTATGTATTATGACGAAACAGAATGTTTGAAACATTCATCCGTTTGTGAATTAATTGAAACGGCTGGTTATAAGGATTGTCAAGCTAAGTAAGGATGTTGAAAATTGGTGTTTGAGAAAATGAAAATTTTTAATACTGTGTTTTTTGCAATTCTTTGTGCGTTGCCGGTCGCCGCGCACGCAACCGAAGAATGTCCGTATTTTTCACCGGCATTGGCATTGTGCAGTGTGCACGCGTATAATGTTGGCGACGCACAAAATCCAACCGATGTCGGTCGCGCCAGTGAAATCGAAGAAGTCATCGGTATGAAAACGACGGTTATGGTGCAACAATTAAAACAACAATACGATGAATTGAATGCGGTTATCAAACGTTTCAAAACCCAACTGAACAAGGCGGTTTTAACCAGTAAAATCGAAGTCCTTACCGGCAACACATCTTCATCCAATTCATCATCCGGCGGATATAATGCAAATAATGCTGTGTCTATATCTGGCGCATCCGATTGTTCAAATGATGACGATGCAAATAAAACCGCGCAATGCCTGCAACGAAATATCGCACAAATTATAAACGCCGCCAATTCGGGAAAAACGTCTGATGCCCGCAAACAACTTTCTAATGATATGTCTATTGCAATACGTTGGAATTTATGTACCGATATTACAAAATCAAACCCAAATGATGGGGAATTTGCATGCTGTCAAAATAGGCAAGTAAACCAAATAAATAACCTAAGTCGCGCTGCTGATATTGTGAATTGTGCAAATGATTTTCGTGCGGCAATTAGTCAGACCGTAAACTATAATAATAACAAAAATCGTAGTTACGGTTGGGGGCCATACGGCAACCGCTAACCCCACCATTTTCAAATAATTCCAGATTCTCGTCACACCGCGGAAGCGCGGTGCCCAGGCATCGCGATAGCGATGACTTGCTCCGCAGGAGATTTTTCATCGCTTTGCGATGAAAAACATAAATGTCTGCGACGCAGTCACGGCACCTGCTATTCGCAGGGCCGGATGGATCCCGCGCTACCGCGGGATGACGGCACTCTGGAATACGACACAAAAAACGGTTGCATTCGCAACCGTTTTACACTAACCACTTACACTAACACTCCCGCAACACTTCTATTCCTGGCAACTCGCGGCCTTCGATAAATTCCAGGAACGCGCCGCCGCCGGTCGAAACATACGTTATGTCACCCATCACGCCGCACGCGTCCAAGGCCGCCACCGTATCACCACCACCAACAATACTTTCCAATTTCCCACTGCGCGTATTATCGGCAATCGCGCGCGCAATCGCAAACGAACCAAACGACCACGTCGGCATCCATTCCGCCATGCCAACCGTCCCGTTCCAAATCACCGTTGCGGCGTTCCCTATTTCCACCGCGTCGCGCTCTGCGGTTTTCGGACCACCGTCAATAATCACATCGTCCGGTTTAATATCCGCGATATCTTTATCGGTGCGCGGCGCATTCGGTTCAAAGACCGGCCCAACACCCTTGTCCAGTGGCACCAAAAACCGACAATTATTTTCGCGCGCGTATTCCATAATGGCAAGTGCGTTTTCTTTCTGGTCCGGTTCATACAGCGAATTTCCAACCGCCCCGCCCAGCGCGTAATTGAACGTCGTCCCAAGTGCCCCGCCAACAATTATCGTGTCTGACAGTTTCGCCAGTGCGCGCAACACGCCGATTTTCGTCGAAACCTTGGACCCTGCAACAATGGAAAGAACGGGATGTTTCGGGTTTTCCATCACGCGCGTTAAATTATCTATTTCGCTCTTTAACAACAACCCCGCATAGGACGGCAAAAACCTCGTCACGCCAACGGTACTGGCATGCGCACGATGCGAAACCGCGAACGCATCATTCACAAAGACGTCAAAACCCGCCGCCAACTTTTCAGCAAACGCCGGGTCGTTTTCTTCTTCGCCCGCATAGAATCGCACATTTTCAAGCAGCACCACATCGCCGTCATGCATACCCGCCATAAAATCACGATTCAGGCAATCATCGACAAACGGCAAATGCATATATTCCGCAACCCCACGCAACGAATACTTTGCGTCCGGCGCGCCCTTTGGCCGCCCAAGGTGGGAACAAATCGCCACGCGCGCGCCCGCGTTACGCAACGCATCTATCGTGGGCATGCTCCGTTCAATACGAAAGCCCTCTGTAATTTTGCCATCAACAATTTGCACATTAAAATCATCGCGCAGCAAAACATATTTCCCGCGCAAATCCAACCCATCAAGTGTCCTAAGTTTCATTTCCTTTCCTTTTGCTTTTTATTTCTATCTGTTTTTACCAAAAAAAACTTTTAAATCTGGAATAAAGGTCTGTGGTATAAAATCTTTACGGCAATATGGTCTACGTTCATTCACAATTTCTTGAAATTTTTGAAAATCTGTGGGCGATAATATTTTCCCGGTAAAATCACGATGAACAATAATATTGTTGCCAAAGATTTTTTGCTGTATCGCCGCACGTGCCGCAATTTCCTCTAGTGTCGGCTCTGGCCCCTCGTGGGTTAAATGTATCATTTTAATAACCTTTGTTTATCTCTGTTTTTCACGCAGGTCCGGAATAAAATATTGTTTTTTGAAATCACTCAGACGATACGGTCGGCGTTTACTAACCATTTCCATAATCTCTTTATGACTGGTTTTGGTCGGCTTTAACCCCTGGCAAATTGGGGAACACTTGAATTCCTTTTTATATTCCATTGCAAAACTCCTTGGTTTTTAGCGTTGTTTTTCATCAATGTGTCTAAGGTTCGGAATAAATGTTTGTTTTTTGAAATCGTTTGGACAATATGGTCGGCGTTCATTGGCCCATTCAAAAATTTCTTTATGAGAATTCTCGGTTGGTTTCACATCTGTAAAGTCAGAAACCTTAAACTTCTTCTTATATGTCATAGTGTCTTCTGCCATTTTAACATTCCTTTGTTTTTTGTACACAAATAGTAACAAAAACCCCAAAAAAGTCAAGACCCGCCACCGTATTCAAGGGCTTTTCTAACCGGTCCAAATGTTTTTCGGTGGTGTGGTGTTACGCCATATCTTTCAATTGCTGTCAGATGTTCACGCGTTGGGTATCCCGCGTTTCTGTCCCAACCGTATTCAGGAAACCGGACCGCCAATTCATGCATAATTTTATCACGTGTTTCTTTGGCAACTATTGATGCCGCCGCAATAGAGAGCGATTTCGCATCGCCCTTTATAATCGCCCGCCCCTGCAAACCCGCCGGCACACGGTTTCCGTCAATCAGACAAAGTTCCGGCACCCGTGACAAACCCGCCACCGCGCGTTCCATCGCACGCATTGATGCCCAAAGTATATTTAACTCATCAATTTCCGCCGATGTGCACTGGCCCGTTGCCCAAATTGTATTCTTTGTTATCCAATCATAGGCGACCGCCCTTTGCGCCGCGGACATTTTTTTTGAATCCCTTATTACCACCGGAATTTCAATTTCGCGGTTCGGAAAAATCACCGCCGCCGCCACAACGGGACCACAAAGCGGACCGCGTCCGGCCTCGTCGCATCCGGCAATAAAGTTTGCTCCTATTTCATTTTCAATGGAAAAATCGGCAACCGCAACCATATCACACCACTATATCGAATACGGAATATCATCAATGTCACTGCGAACATATTCGTCTTCACTGCTGTACAATGGCCATTCGGAATCCGCCAAAACTTTCAGTGTCGTCAGCGGCTGATTCAAACGCGCCCGATAAAGCCACAAATTCGCCATCACGCGTTTTATGTATCCGCGCGTTTCATACGCCGGAAAACTTTCTATATACAGCAACGGGTCATCGGTCGAAAAAGATTTTTCAAACTTCACCACCGACCCCATGCCCGCATTATACGCCGCCAGCATTTTGATAATATTATTGTTCACATTTGGATGCATTAGCAAATCAACAATATGCTGTTGTCCCAAAAACATATTGTGTTCCGGATTCGACATATCAATATCGGACATTTTAACCTTGTTCGCACGCGCAACCAATTTCGCCGTCCCAGGCATAATTTGCATCACGCCCTTGGCACCCGCGCCCGATTTAACACCGGCCCGAAAACCACTTTCCTGTTTAATGATGGCAAGCAATAATGCCCTGTCGATTGACCAACCGCCCATCGGTTCCCAATCCGGCAACGGGTATTGCGTGGTGTAAATCACATCCTCATCAATTTCCAAAATTCCACGGTCACGAATAATCCCCGACGACAAAATCGACACACGCGAAAGCCCATACGCCGTCGCAACCGAATTTATTGCATGCAATGCGCGGTCCGACACATTCACATTCATCATATATTTCAAATATTCTTCGGCGCGTTCTTTACGATTTACCTGTAATAATGCAAGCGCGATTTTTCCATACTTGTCGCGCCGCAACTCTTCGACATCGTCATCGGTAAATTCTTGTTCAAAGAATTCATATTCCGGCACATCGCCAAGCATTGTCGCGGCCAATGCCCCATAAAAAGCCATAGGATGCATGGCGGCAATCTTCCAATATTTTCGCGCGGCGGAAAAATCATCATTCAAATCGGCGGCACGACCGGCCCAAAATGCGGCCTCGGTCTTTCTTGCGTTGTTTATTTGTGGCAAATCAAGAATTTCCGCAAAATATTTTTCACTTTCTTTATAGTTTTCTTCTTTAAAATGCAATAACCCCATCGTCCATAAACCAAACTCTGAATCCGCATCCGCCGCAATCGTTCCCCACTTTTTTGCGAGTTCAAATTCACCGTTCGTGTAATAAACAAAGGACAAGCGCCCTGCCAAACGCCCATAATCAGCCGCCGCCAATTTTTTTCGAAACCCCTTATCTTCCAATATATTTCGCGCGGCCTTGGTTGCCCCACTGCGAATAGCCTTTCTAAATTTTGTAATTTTTTTATCGGTTGCACCGGAATAATTTTTTTCCGTCCACGTTTCCGATTGCGCATTTTCAATGGATTGATTTCCCGACAGCATCGCCGGCACGACCGCTTTCTTTACTTTTGTTTTTTTGCGTGCCGCCAATTTTTCAACACGCACCGCGCCCGGCATATCGGCATATTTATCCATCCACGCTTTCGCCTCGGTCCCTTTGGTGGTATAGGTTTTGGAAAAATATTTTTGATATAAAACCTCAGACATCAAAATTGGGTCGGCAACTTGGCGTTGCAACTTTTCCGCGGCGGAAAATTTTTCAGAATCTTGCAAAGTGAAAATTTGCGAATACAAACTTTCGTCCGCGTCCGACAACACATCAATTTCGGTTTTCGCGAACGCACCCGCCGCGCACAGCACCGAAAAGATGAACATAAAAATCTTTTTCATGAAATTCCCCCCGCCCGTCAAAACAATGTTGTCTTTGGTAATTTACACACAATTGTTTCGTCGGTCACCTCTGGTATAGTATCAATGATTTTCTTAAAATCCGAAATCCGTGAAAACTTGCGATAAACGGAAACAAAGCGCACAAACGCAATCGGATCAAGGTTCAGCAGCGAATCCGAAACCATTTCACCGACTTGGCTACTCGTCACGACATCATCAACATTTTCGGTCTCAAGTCGCCGCTGAATCGACGCAACCAAACGTTCAATCTGTTCATCCCCAACTTCACGATTATGACAGGCCAGTTTTATACTGCGCCGCAATTTATCCCGATCGAACGGTTCTGTTTTGCCACTATTTTTTTTCACAACCAAATCGCGCATCTGCACACGTTCGACCGTCGAAAATTTCGCACCGCATTGATTGCACACACGGCGGCGGCGAATTGTTCCGCTTTCCATATCCGGCCGTGAATCAGCCACACGGCTATCTGAATAGTTACAATATGGACATCTCATACCGCATAATGTAGCAATCTATTGCAAATGTGTAAAGTGATTTTTATTTCGAAAAAAATGCATTTTTTATAAAAATCAAGACCTTTTTTTGCATATCGACCGAATCGGGGAAATTTTTTACACCAAAAATGTGGTATAATTATTCGCGGACGAGAGATTCAATGAACAAATACCTTAACCAAATTTTAATTGGCGATTGCGTGAAAATTATGCGCGGAATTCCAGACGCTTCGATTGATGCGGTATTTGCAGACCCACCATATAATTTACAACTTGGGCAAAAAACACTTTATCGTCCCGAAGATCAAACGGCGGCGCGCGCGGTGCGCGACACGTGGGACGCGTTTGAATCGCCCGCCGAATATAACAAATTCACGCGCGAATGGATGGCGGAATGCAAACGTATTTTGCGTCCGGACGGCGCCATGTGGACAATCGGTTCATATCATAATATCTTTCAAGTCGGCGCAATTATGCAAGAACTGGGGTTTTGGATTTTGAACGATGTCGTGTGGGTTAAAACAAATCCAATGCCGAACTTTCGCGGTACGCGATTTACGAACGCACATGAAACATTGATTTGGGCAACACCAACCAAGACCGGCAAATACACATTTAATTACGAAACGATGAAGAAATTAAACGGTGGCAAACAAATGCGTTCCGATTGGGACATGAACATTTGCCTTGGCGAAGAACGTCTTAAAGACGAAAACGGCAAAAGTTTGCACAACACGCAAAAGCCAATGGATTTATTGCGCCGTGTAATTTTGGCATCAACAAAACCGGGCGACATAATTTTGGACCCATTTATGGGTTCGGGGACAACCGCCGCCGCCGCGCGGGAACTTGGACGAAAATTCATCGGCATCGAACGCGAAGAATCATATGTCACCGCCGCACGCGAACGCGTGGCACGCGTCACACCAATCGACCTTTCGAATATCGAAGTTTCAAAACCAAAACGCGACGAAATCCGTGTTGCATTCCGCGAACTTATTGACGGCGGATTGCTCTATGTCGGCCAAACGTTGGTCAGTCCGCGTGGCGAACGCGTCATGATTGCGAACGACGGTAACCTGGTGCACAGTTTATATGGCAAGGCATCAATCCATGTCATGGCGGCGCGCATTCAACATTGCCAAAGTTATAATGGTTGGGATTATTGGTCGGCGCAAAAGCGCGACGGAACATTGGTTTCAATCGACGAATTACGCAAATACATCCGCAATATCAAAACCGGAATCAAAAAAGCCGCATAAAATCAGTGTTAGTGCAAGTCCGTCACGACCGCGGCGTGACTTTTTATTCTGGAATAATTTTATTATCCTGTTTTAATTGTGCATTAACAAGATTCTGTTTTTTACTATCACTGTAAATTATATCGCCGGGCCGGCGGTAAAATCCGGACCACTGGTTGCGGCATTTGTAAAGAACGTGTTGGTTACTGTGTCGTACATACCCAATACGCCATCACTATCATGCCGCGCCGGAATTAGGTTTTGCACCAAAGTATCACCTTCTTTTATCGTGAACCTATATACTTTAACTTGACCATAGTTGATGGCTTGACCATCTGATAATTCCGCAAACAGGTACATCGGGTAATTGTTACCACTATTAAATGGTCCCTTGGTACCTATGACGGTGCCATCAAGATATACATTTCCATCTGCATTAAAATCAATGGTGTGTTTTGCGTTTGAACTTGTGGTTACACTATTTGAACCAAACCAATAGAAATTTGGCGTGTTATTACCAGGAGCCGTTTCGCGATAATTCAAAGCAGCAGCCGCTGAACCGGATATCTTACCGAACAAACGTCTTGTTGATGCTGTACTATTGGTAAATGCAAAGTCGGAACTTACAAGCGTATTCGCTTTAACAGGGATACCTGTATTTATATACTGTGTGCCCGTACTTTCAATATATTCCAACTGTGTATATCCCGCGGGCAAAAGATCCCCATACGCCGTTTGGTCGACGATGGTCCAAAGGCTGCATGTGCCTGGGTCCGCACATTCCAGTTTTGTTGTGTCCGTCGTTGGTAAATTGGTAAATGTCGCGTTTAAGGCAGCTGCGGTAATAAGTTTATCTCCATCCCTTGTGGCATCATAACTGCTGATATCACTATACAATCCACGTTCGCCAATTTCACCATTACCATTTGGGGTATACGTCATTACTGTTTCACCCGCACCAACATTCGGTTGACCCGCCGCGGGTATCTTTAACTGTTTCGTTTCTATCATTGTGTCAACATACGCCTTGGACGATACAGTTTTCTTATCCAATTCCGTCGGTGTTGCAGCTACGCCAAAAACTGTCATGATTATACCAAATACGGATACCAGCAATACCTTTTTAAACATATTATCCTTCCCCCCGTCTTACGGTTTTTAATCACCACTATTATTATCGTTTTCGTCGCCGTATACTTGTTGATCGCTAACGGTCCATAAACTGCACGTCGGTGTGTTCGCACAGGTCAATTTTGATGTTGCCATCTTTGGTAACCCCGTGATACTTCCCTTTAGTGCGGATGCAGTTACTAATTTATTTGCATCTGTGTTTGCAGTATAGTTGTTTGGGTTACTGTATATTCCGCGTTCACCAATTGCACCGTTTCCGGTTTGTGTATATGTAACAACCGCCGTCCCAAGCGTGCCGGAATTAGTCCCCGCCGCAGGTATTTTGTTTTGTCTGGTATCGACCGATGTATCCACATACGCCTTGGATGATACTGTTTTTTTATCTAATGCCGATGGTTCCGCATATGCGACACCAACCACGAACATGCATAAAGCAACAGTGAATAGTTTTCCAACGATTCGCATAGTTTACTCCCCTTTTCCTTTGATTTATTCGCATACAAATCCGTTGTTTAAAGCGTACTAAAAACCAAGGTTTAAAATCAACCACTTTTTTCAAAAAAATTCAAACAAAGTTTTTCTACTAAAAACAATAAACAAACCGAATTCCCCACATGTCGTAATAGTGGTCTAAAAAAACCTTGGTTTTTTAACCACTTTTTAAATGCAAAAAATCCGCAGATTCCCGCAGAGTTACGACCAACAGACAACATGGGTAAAAACAGCATTAAAAAGGGGCATTTTTCCCATCATATCGGCGAAATCCGGTATCTTGTCGTCACGGTTAAAACCGCCGGATACCGCGTTGCCGCGGGATGACGCGGCTCTGGAATTTTAAAAAACCGGCGCGAATGCGCCGGTTCACTAACCACTTACACTAACTAAAACACCTATATATGGAGGGGCTTGGTTGTGCTGTCTGTGCAATTCGCGAGCCGAATTATTGGAACTATTGTCCTTTGGCCTTGAAATCAAGAAAACAAAAGATAAGTTGTGTCTACAGAATCTGTATCATAAAATTTAAAATTTTATAAACGGTATAATCTCTGGCAATTCTGGTAAAACAAAATGTCCATATCCTGGAAAAACATGTACACGCATTGACGGAATGTTTGATATTATTTTATCACGACTTTTACCCATTTCTGATATATCATTATCAGAAACCAACAAATCAATTCCATCGATCGTTTGGTTTGCGATATTATGCATATCAAAATCTTTATAAAACCCAAAAGGGTTCGCCCCGCCAGTATCTATCCACGGAGCAACCAACAAAATTTGCTTTACTTTCAATTCTGGGTGTAATGCCATATATTTTAATATAAATCCAGCCCCAGCCGAATGCCCTATTAAAATTGTATCGGAATTTATTTTTTGAGAATTCATTATGTCTTCCCATTCAGAATATTTCATCATGAAAGTGTGTGCATGGGGAAATCGTGGAATCTGCATAACAATATCATGTTCTTGTTCCAGAACAAATTGCAACCATTCTTTCCATCCTTTGGTTGGGCTGTAAGTATTTTTATTCCAATCTAAATCTGGTGGTAAAACCCCATGACAAAAAACAGCATTCATTGTATTTTCCTTTGGTTTACTCGGCACATTATATTGACATTTCAATAAAATATCCAAGAGGAGTCATAAAAATATGACAGATAAATATGATATTGCAAAGAAAATTTTTGATGAAAATATTGCAAAAATAGAATTATCATACAGTCTAAATAAAACAGTTGGTCAAGATTATGTTTGTAAAACCCCAGAACAGACTTTATCTGATGGCTACGGTTTTTGTAGTGAACAGGTTGAATTGGCAGATTATATTTTTAAACAACATAATATGAAAGTTGATAAATATCAATTATTTGCTGTTCCTAAGGATAATGAAAATCTGATAAAAATAGATTTGGCACATTCTTTTATCGGGATACCAAATGAACAAGATTGGCTCTTATTTGAAACTGGATTCAGACTTAGAAATCGCGGTGGTGTTAAAAGATTTCTTGATGAAACAACAGGATTACAATATGTATTAAAATTGTATAATCAAAGTTTGATTGTCGCGGGGATAACAAATTTAGTATGTAATTTATATAAATACGATTTTTCAGCAGTAAATAAAAAATTTTCATCATTTGCTAATCAGATTTTGACACAGGCAAAACGCATAAATATCGAAAAGACCATATAATCACTAAACATATTGTTATTACAACAAAGTTCGAAAGTGGTAAAAAATTGCAATTTTTCAAAATCAAACTTTCGAACTCGGTGAAAATATTAGAAAACAAACAAAAACTTGCCCCGATGGGCAAGTTTGGAAACTATGGTTGTGCTCGATGTGCAGTTCGCGAACAATCGATTACAACGATATTATCGAGATTGGACAAGAAATTAATCAAGCCAAGGATAAACTGGGATTACCCAATCTGCACTAGTTGTTTTTATCGATTTTTACCATTACCAAAAAACAATGTTCAACTGCACCGATACAATATTAACATGCATACTTTAATGTTGATATGTCAAAAAGCATCAAAATTCGCTTTATTACGCGTGGGCTGATTTTTTTTCGGATAGCATTTTCAGTGTATCATTCGTTCCAGTGGTATATCTGCACAATCTGGATAATGGCTCGATTATCGTTTCCAAATAATCATATTTCACAGATACAGATTTTTTATCAACTATTTTCATGTTATCCAAAGTTTGAAGCATAAATTGCAACATTTCCTGTGCTTTTTCAATACCATGTTTTGTTAATTTTAGTATTTTACGGTTTTTATGTGTTAAATCAGGTACCACTTCAAATAATATTTGATTTTCATTGGTTTCGCCTTTGTTTTTTATTTTCCCATTTTTTGTTTGTCGTTCAGCGCTGTATTTAGCGATAATATTTCCGATTGTTCCAACTGGTATACCATATAATTTTGCAATATCTGCTTGACTTACATCAGACCAAGAAAGAACAGCCAATAAAATTTTTAACAAATTCAATTCACTAGTTGTTTTTTCAATCTGTCTATGAATACGAAACACCATAGTATAAAGCCCCGCCAATAGTTCAAGTTGGGCTTCTTCACCGCGTTCCGATTTGTTTTCTTCTTCGATTTGTCTTTGATTCACATAATCTTGCCAATCTTGGGCTGGTAAACCCCATTTTCCACGATACACCATGTCGTATACCCTCTTAATATTCTATGTTGGAATATTAAAACAGCCAAAAAATTTATGCAAATTAAAAATATTTATCAAAAAATTAAAAAAATTTCTGTTATAAGATATTGTTTTTAGTTGTTTTTTATTTTTATTTTATAAAAAAACGATTTTTTTCAAAAAAAGCCCCGTCAGCAACAGTTCTGAATAAGTGTATCGAGCCAAAAAAGGAGTTAAACATGATACACTTATTAAATAATGGGTTGGAATCTTCCCTGGATAAAATGATTCAAAATCGTAATGCGTTTTTAAATGGTGAACAACCGTCTAAAAATGAAGTTGAAATTGTTCCAGAAATTGTGTGTCCTGCGCTGGTGGATGAAAAATTGCCGAATTTTTTAAATGTGGATGCATCTGTTGCTGTTCCGGATAATCCAATTGATTTAAATAATTATATGGCTGTTCAAGAAGGAGCGGGAGAATTAGGAAAAACCTTGTTGAAAAAATTAAAAATACAGGGGAAATGGTATATTCATGTTTTGCAAAAGACACAAAAACATGCTGAAAATACTTTGGACGCAGGGTTAAAATTGGGACAATATTTGAAACAATTACCAACAAAGCAAGGGAAAAGAACAGATTTGAAACTTCCCGACACTGATGTTGATAAGTGTAAAAAAGAAATTTTGGCTGAATTGGGTATATCAGAACGGGTTTCTTGGGATTTGCAGAAATTAACGCCAGAAGCCGTTGAAAAAGCAAAGGAACAAGCGATTAAAGACGGTAAAATTGTAAATCGGGATATGGCTTTGAAAATCGTTCGTAAACAACATTACAAGCGCAACAACATTCCAGATAATTTTGAAGGTGAATTTGGTAAAAGGCCTGATTTTAACACTTTTATTGGTAAAAAAACATTGTATTATACACAATGTTTTGCTTCGGTGGGCGTCGGCGAAGAAAAATTGGCACAAATCGGTTTGTTTCCGTCTGTTGTTAACGAACTTGAAGAAATTCGGTGCCGATGGTATCAAGAACGCCACAAAAATGCTGAAGTTATCCAAGGTTCCATTGATGACCCAATGATTTTTGAAAAAACTGTTGCGGCTCATTTAAAACATAAAAATAAGTTAATATTGGCCAGCCCAGTTTGTAGAGATTTTTCAATTGCCGGCAAGCGTAATTTTGACAATCCACGCGCAAGGTTGATTTTCCCTGTTCTTGAATTGGCACGACGGGTTAATGATGTGAACGAATATATATTAATTGAAAATGTTCCTGGTTTTTTAACCGCTTCACCAGAAAATTGGCCGGAAGTTAATGGTAAAGAAAAAATCAATCTCGGCACTTATGTGAAACGGGAACTAGAAAAATTGGGTTATATCGTCAATATCGCTGTTGTTTTTGGTTGTGATTATAATACAGCCCAAAAAAGAAGACGCGCGTTTATTCTTGCTTCTAAAAAAGGTAAATGGCTGTTTCCAGAGAAAGATGAACAATGGAAAACTTTAATGGATGTTATCGGCTATTTACCACCATTAAATAAACCCGGTGATACATCAAACTATAAATGGCACGAATTTCCAAAAGGTATGGATGAAGAAACAATCAAAGTTTTACGCCATACACCGACAGGCTGTTCTGCACAAGATAATGAAGAAAAATTTCAACCACGCAAAAAAGATGGTTCAAGAAGCGGGGCTAAATTTCAATCATATAATATGCGAAATTGTTGGGGACTGCCTGCTGCAACTGTAATGCAACATAATGATAATCCAGGTGGACACAGAACAATACATCCTGGACGACCATTATCAGATGGAACATGGACCGACCCACGAACATTCAGTATTCTTGAAATATTGTTAATTACTGGGTTGGATGCAAATTATTTTATTCCGGATTGGGCGGATGAAGAATTAATCCGAAATGTTCTTGGTGATTGTTTGCTGCCAAATGTGAATCTTGCATTGTGTTCAATGATTCCTGGGCGTGAATAATCTTTGATAATTACAACAATAAATCCCGGCTTTGATACCGGGATTTTTTTTCAAAAAAATAATTCCAACTATGCAGCCACCACAAAAAAAGCGGTTCTATAAAAATGTATTTAGTGTGTTGTGGACTTTCTGTAATTGTATCAGAAGATAAACATAGACTCAGCATATCGTACATTTTTGTTGGTTGTATCAAATTGGTTGAATCCAAAGGCGCCTGATTAAAATTGCGTTGTAGATAATTTATTACTATTTATGATTTATTTATTATTGTTTATTAAATGACTACAACGCAACAACCAATACTGATACAACAAAAAGCACCTGAATATAAAGGTTCTAAATAATGATAAGTCGTGAGCAAAGAACAAACCAATTTTCCACATCCACAACCACTAGGTTTAAGTATTTGTTCACGATTATTTTTTTAATCAAAGGTGGTTTTAATGACTGATATTTATCGTTGGGAATATAAAATTTATACAAATGACGATATGACAAAATTATTAGAAACATCTGTTATTGACTGGTTATTTGAATTTAACCCAACCCATTTTATATCAATACAGTTTCCAACGGAGCAGCGAAGTTATAACTTGGAAAAATCTGTTTATCGATTAAAAGCGGTTATGAAAATCTTTGAAAAAACATTAAACCCACGGCATTGGTATAAGAAACATTTACCATTTATTGCTTTTGCTGAAAATACATCTGGTATGTGGCATTTCCATTTATTCTTGAAAAATGATAAATATCCCGAAGAAAAAATATTATCTGGTATGGATACAACGGCAAAAAAATTCGCTTTTTCAGAAGATGTAATTGATATTCAAAAAATAACCAGAACACCAGAAAAGGCATTTAAATACGGCGACAAAGAATTAAAAGCCGATTCCACAGGTAGATTTGAATCATTTCGTATAATATTATCCGATGATATGTTCAACCTTCCGCAGAAATAATCCATACAATCACATAAACCAAGTGTGGCTGCCCCAAACAACAACCGGATATAAGTTATAAGCCAAATCAAATTGGGGCATTTCTGGCGAGTTTATGTGATTATGGAAAAAATAACCCGTTGAAACAAATCAGCGGGTTTAATTTTATTCGTCGTCATCAGAATATGGTTCGCTGGAAGTTATTAGGATATCACCGGTATTTTTATCTTTTATCCGTATAACTGTCCAATCTGAATCCGATGTATCAAATTCAATCGCAATATCTTTATCTGTTTCAAATACCGCCATACCATTGAATTCATTACGGCCATTTGAATTTTTGGTTATATGTTTTTGTATAGTATCTGTCAATTCGCATACACAACACATACCTGAATCTGCAAAGAAATCGTGTTTTATTACATTTTTACCCCAGATTTCATTAGTCCAATCCCCATATCCAGTTGAACATGCTTTTGCTTTATAATCGCCACTATATTTTTGTAATGCTGCGGTTATCCCATTATCAAATAATTCCCGTTGCATTTCATAATCACGATTTTCCATTGCTTTTTTATACGCAACAGAATCAAAAATTTCACAACATTTACTCCAATCGTCGTCGGGTATCAAATAACAGGGGTCGGTTATAATATATTTACGCATATCGTTTTACCTTTTTAGTATGTAATAATCCGGCCAATTAAAGCGACATTATTATTTTCTAGATTTCGTAATGCTGCTTTTGCTTGGTCGTAGTTAAAGTAAATTTCCGGCAAAAGAATTCCATTTGCTTCTATTTTGAAATATGTGCAATTTGGCATGTTAAATCCTTTTTGTTTAATATTCGTCTGCACGCATTATTGTTAAAACCCTGATTGTAATATCTGGATTACTCGGGTCATCAGAACCAGCATCCATATCACGATTGTAATAATCTATTTTGAACAAATAATTTATTCCCCTGTGTTCTATGCGTGCAAAATCATGTTCTTTGTATGGGTCGTTCGCTTTATTAAAGTCATTAAAATTTTGAACTTTATCTAATAATCGAGCCCGTTCTAAATACGGCAAAGAATTAACACCATGCGATATAAACACCTGGTTTTGCCCAGGTGTAAATAAGTTCTTTCGCAGTTTATCATTTAATTCGGCAATCTTATTCATATTACGCCACCTGTGTTTCGATTAAGAATTTAGAAAAGGCCCGAACACTGCAACGAACAGCACGACTTTTCATACGGCCACGCACAGAATGTTCACCGATTGTATATTGCGGTAATATCGTTGAAATAGATTCCGCCAACTGTTCAATCGTCTTTGATTCCCAATTACACACACGAATAATCGAAGTGGTATAATCATAGACGGTCGATGGTTTGTTATTCTGCGTAGTGGTAGAATAACCTTTCTGAATTAACCAGTTTTTGTAAAGTTTAAGCATTGTATACTCCTTTGTTTTTAGGTTCTTTTTTGCTTCTTTTACACTTAAATTATGCCGTGTTTTTTTAGAAGATGTTGCAAATTTTTTCAAAAAAAGAGCTAAAAAACGCCTGTTTTTAGCTGTTTTTGAGCAAAAAACTCTCTTTTTTACAAAAAAAGTTCGTCGGTGGGGTTAAATCGGGATAAACTGTTTAAATCATATAGTTTATGCGTTTTTTATGCAGAAAAGGTAAAACTTATCCACATCAAAGTAGGAAAGTTCAATAAAACAAACACAGACAAGCCAAATTCAAGTCATGGACAACCAAGGCGATAAAATAATGCCCTTGCTTACAAATAAAGCAAGGGTGTATAAACATGTTTATTTGTGTGAAATTATAAAATTGAACCATCAAAGAATATCGCTAACATTAGCGTAGCAACCATTAAACAATATTGTGCGATAAGTATCCAAAATTTTACCATGCTTTCTTTTAACAATTTGGTTCTTTTATACATGTATACCGGCGACAACAAGCACCACCCCCAGGCAATTTTACCGTGTTTCCACACTTCTTGTTTTTTTAGGTTTTCTCTATCTACTGTACACGCAATAGCATCATAAGGAACAGTTGTTGGCAATTCTATAAAGATTTGGACAATCCAAACAATAATTGGCAACAAGGCTATTAGCCAACCACCCGCAAAGTTTCCTTTCTCATATTGTTGTCTTTTTTCAGATGGTGTTAATTGTTTCTGTTTTTCTGTGCCTATTTTATACAAACACCAAAATAATATAATTCCAGCGATTCCTGCGATTAAATAAAGTATTATACTAATATATTCCATTTTTTACTCCTTTTTATGTTTATCTTTATTGAAGTTGTTTAATTATTCTGTGATTTGTTCTTTCTTTGGACAATTTGCGATGCGGGTATACCCAGTATCTTTTGCACAATTATCATATAGTTTTTGTCTATACTCATCCAACTCTTTCCACATTCCGCCATTCGCTACATCATCCATTGTGCCAAGTGTATAAGCAAACCAACCCAATCCTCCAAACATAGAAACTGCTGAATTATATGCAGTGGCATATGCCTCTTGCATTTCTGCTTTTTTCTGAGATACCAGCAATTCCATCTCTTCGCGGCATTGGCAATATTTAATAATTTTTCGTTTGCTATTTGTGCAATTATCTTTGTCTTCAATTATATTATGATAACAATTTTGTACATACCCAGAATATCTCGTTATATCAATATTGTCATCACAAGCACATAATGTAAGTGCACTTAACACGCATAATACAGATGTTTTTTGCATTAGTTTGTCTCCTGTTTATTCTTATGAATAAAATATAAAACAACCCAACGATTGTTTAACAAATCGCTTCGTTCAAATATAAAAACAGTATAAAAATCCTGTGTGTGTTGGTTTTCTAATGTTTTTTGATTGTTATAAGTTTTGCGTTAACTAATTCAGATTAGGAAAAAATGTATTGATTTTATCGTTCTATTAAAAAGGCATAAATTATCAACCAAAGGATTAGAAAAAATGGCAGTTATTGGGTATATTCGCGTATCATCAAATAAACAAACTTGTGAGCACCAACACTATGAAATTCAACAATTTGCAGAACATAACAACATCAATGTAGACAAGTGGATTGAAGAAACAATATCATCACGCAAACCATTAAATAAAAGAAAACTGGGGCAATTATTAGATGAATTACAAGAAGGTGATATTTTAATTGCTGCTGAAATATCAAGATTAGGTCGTTCAATGCTGGAAGTAATGCGAATATTGGAAACCTGTCTGAATAAGAATTGTCAGGTTTGGACTTTAAAAGAACATTACAGATTAGGAAACGATATACAATCAAAAGTTATGGCATTTGCTTTCGGGTTAAGTGCAGAGATAGAACGAAATTTAATATCACAACGAACCAAGGCGTCTTTGGAAAACATCAAAGCAACCGGAAAAAGATTAGGTCGCCCCTTTGCCGCCAGTTCAAAGAAATTGAAATTATCCAAGAATACCAAGAAGGTTAAAAAATTTCTGGATATGGGTTTAACACATTATCGAATTGGTAAAATAATGGGCGTCAAACCCGCAACTGTATCCCACTTTGTAAATCGCATGGGTTGGTAATGTTTTAACATCCCAACATTGATGTAGGTATGTTGTTTGATTTGTTAAAAATATTATCAAATTGGAAGTTTAGTTCGAGAACCGTCTGTTTCGAAAAGATTCTAATAAATATCAATAACGATGTGTTGTTGTGTAATTAAAGGTATTGATATGACAAATTTTGAAATTTTAAAGCAAGAAATTCAATCTTGGTATCCTGATTACACTTTTTCAGACGAAGAATTAAATAATGCAGTTCGTGATTTAATCAAATTCTTTGCAACCGGTGCATTATACACATACGAAGCAAAAAGTGAAAATAAACGCGTACAAAACCAAACGAACACGGTAAAATCAAATAAATAAAGAGGTGTATCTATGTTAGAAACTAAAAAATCAGAAATAAATTTTAAGAAATTAAGACCATGCAACCAAGCAATAGCATTTACTCGTGTATCCAAACACGACCAGGCAGAAGGTGCTTCATTGGATGCTCAAATGGATAAAATTGAACAATATTGTGATGGCCACAACTTTACCATTATACAAAGAATCAAATTAACAGAAAGTTCAACACGCGGCAGCAGAAAAGAATTTCACAAAATGTTGGAATTCGTAAAAAAGCAAAAAAACAAAACTGCGATTGTTGTTCATTGCGTGGATAGATTTCAAAGAAGTTTTAAAGAATCTGCAGAAATAGAAGAATTATTAAAAGAAGATATCATTGAATTACATTTTTGGAAAGAAGGACTGGTATTAACAAAAAACAGTTCATCATCAGATATAACCAGATGGGATATGGGAATTTTATCAGCAAAAATGTATGTCGGTGCTTTACGAGATAATGTCACCAGAAGTATGGAATATAATTGGGCCGATGGAAAATTACAAAACAAAGCCCCAACAGGATATATAAATATTACGATAGATAAGAAAAAAACAGTTATTATCGATGATGAACGCGGACCATTGGTTAAGAAAATGTTTGAAGAATATGCAACTGGACGATATTCCTTAACAGACATGGTTGTTTGGGCCAGAACACATAACTTAAAATCTAGATTTTCAAATAAAACATTATGTCGTGCTGCAATACACGCAATTTTACAAAATCCATTTTATTGTGGTGTTATGTATGTCAAAGGTAATTATATCAAACACATATACGAACCTTTAATAGATGAAGATTTATTCAACAAGGTTCAAGAACAGTTATCAGGAAAAGCTACTATACATACCAAAACAGAATACGGTAGTATGGATTTTGCTTTGCGTGGGTTATTTCGCTGTGGTAAATGTGGTTGCACAATGACACCAGAATTACATACCAAAAAAAGCGGTAAACAGTATTCTTATTTAAAATGCAGTCATACACATGGTAATTGCGACCAAAAGCCAATAAATGAACAGCAGGTATTTCAACAGATTGAAGATGAATTAGTGGGTTCTTTTCATTTTTCAGACAAAGCATTAAATGCATTAAAATCAAGTATTCGTGAATATATCCAAAACGAAAATGGTTTTAATCGTATGCATAAACAGGAATTGCAAAAACGATTGAGAGATGCAAAAAACCGATTGGATAATGCCGTCAATATGTTATTAGACGGTGTTATAACCAAAGAAATATATGAAACAAAAAAACATCAATTGGACACTGAAATAGCCGAAATTGAATCAGAATTAAATAAATGTTCTGACGATTTTAATGAAATTGGTGAAATTATTGAAAATATCGTCGAAATCGCTGCAAATGCCGGAAATCTAATACGGAGTTCGAAAACAGACCAAAAACGGGCACTTTTGAAATTGATACTTTCGAACTCGACCATCATTGATAAAAAAGCCTGGATTTCCTTGAAAAAACCGTTCGATTTACTTAAAAATTCGAACGGTTGTACATCTTGGTTGGGGCAACTGGATTCGAACCAATACTAGCGGAGTCAGAGTCCGATGTTCTACCATTAAACTATGCCCCAAGGCCAGCGAATTATATACCGCCCTATTCCGTTTTGCAAATAAAAATTGCGCGCACATGCCGAATTCGTTCCTGTGGCGGCGACGCATCACAACAGGTAAAATTATAAAAAAACCAAAGGGGGACCAACAATGAACAAAATCGCAACATCAATTTTTGCAATTGGAATTATCGCCACGACAAACACCGCAACCGCATGCACCGGCATCACACTAACCGCGGCGGACAAATCTTTCGTCCTTGCGCGGACCGTCGATTGGTCGGGTTCAGAAATGGATAACATTTATGTCATCAGTCCGCGTGGTCACACCGAACAATCATTACTGCCCAACGGGTCAAAGGATGGCATGAAATTCACATCTAAATACGGCTTTGTCGGACTTGGCATGCAGCGCCCAGAATTCGTCGTCGACGGCACGAACGAGGCCGGACTTTCCGCCGCCCTATTCTATTTCCCGGACTATGGCAAATACGTGCCGTATTCCGCCGACGACAACGCAAACACCCTTGCGGATTTTCAGGTTGTATCATGGATACTGTCGAATTTTTCAAGCATTGACGAAGTAAAATCCGCAATCGACACCGTAAACGTCGTCAACATTGACCCCACCGCATCGACCGTTCATTGGCGCATCGCCGAAGCATCGGGGCGCGTGGTCGTCATGGAAATTATTGATGGCATACCGACATTTCACGAAAACCCATTGGGCACCATCGCAAATTCACCGGAATTCACATGGCATTTAACGAACCTTGATAACTATATCAACCTGCAATCCGGCACAATCGCGCCAACGGTATTTGGGCCGATTAAATTGCAATCGTTAAGTCACGGAACGGGGCTGCTGGGCCTGCCCGGGGACTTTTCATCGCCGTCACGCTTTGTCCGCGCATCGTTTTTCAAAAATTATTCAATAACGCAACCCGATGCGGCCGCCACGATTAAACAGGCGTTTCATATCCTTAACAACTTTGACGTTCCGTTCGGCACGACCCAGGCGGCAAAGTCGGGAACTTTCGACATGCCGTCCGCGACACAATGGACAATCGCAAGTGATATTACGAATCGGAAAATTTACTATCACACAATGTTCAACCGCACAATTCGTCGTATCGACATGAACACAATTGATTTTGAAACCGTACCGTTCCAATCACACCCATTAGATACAGCGCGCGCCGAAACGGTCTTTGACGTGGCGATTGACACGGAATAAAACCAGCAAAAAATATCGGCGGGTAACCGCCGATAAGATTATTTGATTTACAATTTATTATAAAAACCTGTCTTTTGAATTGGCCTCAAGTTCATCTATAAACTCTGATACATCTTCGCGATTTGGAGCAATGCATTTACCCTTGGACCTGTCATATACATATCCAGATTTTTCGCACACACAGGATTTTTTATCACTGGACTGCGTCAAACCTTTGGTGTGATTACAATTACACCCACCAAATAGACCAACCCAACCCCCAGACCCTTCGCAATTCACAATAGTATGCCTTTCTTCTTCTCTTTTCGTTTCTTGTTCTGCTTTTTTTTCTGCTTCTTTTTTCGCCTTTACATTGGCCTCGGTCACAACCGATGTTGGTAAGTTGAGTTCAAATTGTTTTGCCTCGCTGCCCATCATGGAAGTCAAACTGTTCATATCTTTATTTTGTTCTCTCTGTATTGCATTTTCGCGCGCAGTATTAATCGCAACACTGGCACCGATTTCTGAGGAAACAGCAACCAAAGATTTTCCTGGTTTTGAATTTGATTGCTGTGGGTTACACCGCAATTTTACCACATCTAAATTGCCACATTTCCATTCTCTGGCATTTATACCATACGGGCGCGTCACCGTCCATTGCCCACCAAGTTGTTTGCACCAATATCCCATACTGGCACCCTGGTCAATTAACCCACTAACTTGCGAGTCATCGGCACGAACAGTATATGCAATAGAACCAATGTATTCTTTTACTGCATCACAAAAAATTTCTTGTGTTATGCCGTAATAGTCTCGGTCCGCTTTCTCTAAAACTGACCAACTTGGGTTTTGTGGTGCCACAGATGCGGCCCCACCATTAAGTTTTTCACGACCTGATTCGCTCAGCGTTATTTCTTTTTTCTTGTCGCATTTGCATATGATGACAGTGGTCGCATGCGTTGTCATGTTACCAGACGTATCTGTATATTGCATGGACGACGTCTTTTCGGTTATTTTGCCATTACAATCGGTCTTGATACGAAGGATTTGTTCATCAGCCCCAGGGACATCATTAATAAATTCAAATTTTTCATCGTCACCATTACATTGAACTTCATACCCCTTATATCGTGCCAATTCCATTATGTTATCAACGGTGCCAACATTATTGTGACTATTGGACAGTTTGGAATTTTTAGCAGAGGTATCAATAATCACCTTATCCCCTTTTACACATTCGCATAAAACCAGGCCATTTACATTCGAACACTTATTCGTTCCATCTGTCTTTTCGGTCCATATACCACCGCTATTGTCACCACACGGTTTACCTATCTCACCATCTGGATTATCAAGCGCGGGCATGGGTGTTGATTCAATTACCTGGACTGTTGCACCATTTCCGCCCCCTGTGCCCGGAACATCTTCGCAATATCCATTTTCATTCCAACGCTTACCAGATTGTTTTTTACAATCTTCACGACGTTGTCTAAGTTGTTCCGCGGCAATATCATTTTGTATCTGATTCAAATTATTTTGTTCACGTTCCAATGCGCTTTTTTCCATTTCAATTTCATTGGATAACCTGTTGCTTTTGCTTGCCTGGGCAATATTCACGCCGACACCAACCGCGGTCAAACCAATCGTCGATATCCCCGCAATCATCCATCCCTACTTTTTACCTTCGCATGCTTCAAGTTGCTCTATCTTTTCTTGCTTTTGTTGCAAAAGCCGCCGAACCTGCGAACTCATCGCGACACCATGCGCATCACCAACGCCCGCGCCAATTACCGCAAACAGACCAACAAATGATAT
>JAZRLA010000009.1:0-72003 GCA_045646605.1 Candidatus Enterousia sp. | reverse complement strand
ACAGACGGCGATAAACTTATTACCGCATCGGCATTAAATGACACCTTTACAAATTTACCAACGACGGGCACAACAAAACTTGAATGTGCAAACCAAAATGACGGTTGCACCCTGTGGACCATTGTCGACCAAACGGCGTATTGCGATATGATTGTTAGCCCGAATTTGTGCAATGAAAAAATAACGCAATGGGATATGTTGACCTCGGGAAGAAAAGGTGTTTCTCTAAGTGATACAGGGAATTATTCTGTTAAAATAATTTTAAAAGAGGGTAAAACTATCCCCAGTGGTTTATATGTAGGACTAGGCCATATCCCAACGAATGGGAATAGTTGGCTTCTTGTTGGTGGGTGGATAATAAGCAATGGTACGCTAGCACAAAATGGTTTTGCAACTGCTAATTTAACAGGCACTAGCAAGGGTTTGAACTTTTTCACCAGTTTATCCCCGGAGGAAATATTTGATATTTTTGATGTTATGTTAGTAAAAGGGTCTTATACATCCGCAACAATGCCCGACTATATGCCATACGGTCAAATATGCATAGACCAGACAAATGCGCACGGAAAGAATTTGTTTGACAAAACAACTGCTACACCGGGTGCAATAATAGCATCAACAGGCGCCCAAGGAACTAATCCTAATTATTATGGCAGTGATTATATTCCTGTAACAGCAGGCGCGCAATACTATTTAAGTGGCAATGATTTTGCTACTGGTAATGTGGGGGCATGGTATAAAGCAGATAAGAGTTATTTGTCTGGGATAAATGCAAACGGATTGTTAACAGCACCGACCGGTGCATATTACATACGGTTTTCTATGGGTGCTACCGCTGTTGATACAACACAACTTGAACTTGGTGCAACTGCAACGCCATATGAACCATACTATTGATGGTGGTATGGATGGTTTATTGATTTATGAAAATTCCCCGTCATGCCGCGGAAACGCGGTATCTCTGCGGTGTTGCAAAGACAGAACCACGCCCCGGCGGGGTCTAGCCGCCATCCGCCTTCGCAAAATACTACGGCGCGACTTCGTCTCTATCTAGAGGGGAATTTGCACTCTGGAATTCCCCCGCTAACCACTAACACTAACCACTTACACTAAAAAAACTATTGCCTATTGCGCGACTTGGTGCTACAATCCGCGGGCAAACAACAAAAGGAAAAAGATATGTTATTAAAAGGTAAAAAAATTTTAATCACAGGTGTTGCGAACGATTGGTCAATGGCGTGGGCAATTGCACGGCGCGCGCATGAAAATGGTGCGGAAATCGCTATGCCGTATGCTATGCCGGCACTCGAAAAGCGCGTGCGGCCACTCGCGGAATCAATCGGTGCAAAATTTGTTCAGGAATGCAACGTGCAAAACGATGAGCAAATGGATTCTTTGTTCGCAAATATCGAACGCGAATGGGGGCATTTGGATGGAATGTTGCACGCGATTGCGTTTTCGGATAAAAATGAATTGATGGGCCGCTATGTCGATACGACACGCGAAAATTTCAAGAATACAATGGATATTTCTGTTTATTCGTTGGTGGATTTAACACGGCGCGCATCAAAACTTATGACCGATGGCGGTTCGATTGTGACACTTACATATTTCGGTGGGGAAAAATCCGTACCGAATTATAATGTTATGGGTGTTGCAAAATCCGCGCTTGATTCATCGGTGCGGTATTTGGCGTCCGATTTGGGCCGTGATAAAATCCGCGTCAATGCAATCAGTGCGGGACCGATTTTGACACTGGCGTCCAGTGG
Source organism: Candidatus Enterousia sp. (assembly GCA_045646605.1). GTDB lineage: Bacteria > Pseudomonadota > Alphaproteobacteria > Rs-D84 > Rs-D84 > Enterousia. Next base: position 70,234 of record JAZRLA010000009.1, on the reverse strand, counting down.
GGTTGGTGGGATTAAAACGATGTTGCGCTTAAATGCCGAACAAACCCCACTGCGCCGGAATATGACGTTGGATGATGTTTCGGGTGCCGCGTTGTATTTGTTTAGTGACCTGTCAAGTGCGGTCACCGGTGAAGTGCACCATGTGGATTGCGGTTATTCCACAACCGGTATGATGCCAAACGAACTGAAAGACATACTGTTAAAGGCGATGGATAATCAGTAAAAAACAAAAACCACAAATCGCCCCGCAACCGCGGGGTGTTTTTATGTAAAAAATTGACAACCGCAAAATTTGTTGTATTATGTCGGAAAAACAAAGGATTACAAATGACATTTGATGAAGTGATAGACGCGTTGTCCAAAGAAAAACTTACGGCGGAATTTACCCCTAATTTTTATACGACCAGACGGAACAGCGCACCATACGGATACTATGAAATACAAGAATCTTCCCTTGGTCCGGTAATGATAGAAGTTGATTATGTCGATGAACAAGAAGATCCCGCGGATATGATTAACATTCAGACGCAAAATTTAGATGAAAATGATTCATATGCATTTGATAACAAACCCCCATTTTTTAAAAGCTTGTTTAAGGCCCAAGAAACAACATTTGAACGCGGAATGCGTTTTGTAAGGTCGTTAAAGACGATTCCGTCAAAACTAACGGAAAACGAGGGATTCTTGCGTTGGTGTTATTTCGAAAAATCCGAAGAAGAGAAACGGGCACTGAATTCCCACTATCTAAATGCGCGCGTTATGTATGACATCATGCATGAAATGATGGGCGCAAAATGCACATTTTACCCCCGGAATGGCGGATATGTTATCAAGGCATTATTTGATGGTGATTATATTGAAACAATCGGTATCAAACGAACCGCGGGATATTATGATATTTCGAAAGTTCCTTACGGTGTTATGAATATTATAATTCCAAGTGTTGATTTGCGTGATAATTTTGATGACCACACCAATAGCGTAGAAATGATGTTATTTACCAAGGCACAAAAATTTATAAACATGGCAAACAACCCGCAAGGTGGGCACGCTATTTCAAAATCGAAAACCTTTACACGTTGGGACAAACCATACATTGACATGATGGCGGAAATCAAAAGCCACAGGGTGAAAGCGAAATAAATATTAAAAAATCCCACAATCGTGGGATTATTTTTTTGCAAAAATCTTTTCCGGATGTCTGATATTACACAGCGCGACGATAAAATCGATAAACACCCAAATGCATGCCGCCATGAAACACATCAGTCCCAAACCCATAAGTAACATTACTGATACATCTGCGCCAGAATGCGCGAATGCCGCCGAAATTGGGAACGAAAACAAACCAAACAAAAACATAACCAAAATGGCAAGACCAGTCTTGTTTTTCCCGGCATAAAACCGATGTGCGCCGAATACACCGAACAACCATAACAAAATTAAATAAACAGCAATGGATTTGTCCGCATCAAACACCACACGCCCGCACTTTGGGCACGCCCGGGCGCGGTCAGAATGTTTATATCCGCAATCACGACAGTAAATCATCGCCATGTTAAATCCTTTTGGTTTTATATGACTTTAATCATATTCTATCACATTTTTTCATGTTTTTCCAATTGTATTATTTTTATGAATTTTCTATAATATGGGCATGGCAAAAATACCCGACCTTTTTATTCGTGCAGAACACGCGGATTTGATGAAAAAATTAAACGCGTGGGATATTGCGTATCATCAAAATGACGCGCCGGTCGTTGACGATGCAACTTACGATGCGGCAAAAAAACGCGCACTGGAAATCGAGGGCGAATATCCGGAACTGGCCACCGCCGGGGCATCTACGCACGTTGGGGCGGCGCCATCAACAAAATTCAAAACATATCCGCACAGTGTGCCAATGCTGTCGATTTCCGATGTGTTTGATGAACGGGAAGTTGCAGATTGGTTTAACAAATTACCAACCAAGGATTTGTTTATTGAATTAAAGGTTGACGGCGTATCATACGCCGCGCGGTATGAAAACGGCGTGCTTGTGCGTGGCCTAACGCGGGGCAGTGGTGTCGCCGGTGAAGACATAACCGAAAATTTGAAAACGATTCCCGATATTCCGCAAAAACTTGCGGGCGATTTTCCGGATGTAATCGAAGTGCGTGGCGAAGTCTATATGTTGCGTGATGACTTTATCGCGCTGAACGCGGCGGCAGAGCAGGGTGGTGACAAAGTCTTTGCAAATCCGCGCAATGCGGCGGCGGGGTCACTTCGTCAATTAAATCCGCGTGTCACAGCATCGCGGCGTTTGTCTGCATTTGGTTATACATACGGTGCGGTGTCAAATCGAACATGGAATACACAATCGCAGTATTTTGATAAATTGGAATCGTGGGGTTTCAAGACGACGCGCAAATGGGCGCGCCATGCGAATAATATGGATGAAATTCAGGCGATATATAATGACATAATTTTGTCGCGTGCCGATATCCCGTTTGATATCGACGGGCTTGTTATAAAAGTTAATGATGTTGCGACCCAGGAACGGCTTGGCACCCGCGCCAACAGTCCCCGGTGGGAGGTTGCATATAAATTCCCCGCCGCGCGTGCGGTGACAACATTGCGTGGGATAACGGTTCAGGTTGGACGCACAGGCGCACTGACACCCGTTGCGGAATTGGAACCAATAAACATTGGTGGTGTTGTCGTATCGCGTGCAACATTACATAACGCCGATGAAATCGCGCGCCTTGGCGTGCGTGTCGGAGACAAGGTTACCGTTCAACGTGCCGGTGACGTAATTCCACAAATTATTGGTGTTGCCGAAAGCGAACCGAACGCAACTGATTTTATTTTCCCAACAAAATGTCCGGTCTGTGGTGGTGATGTTGTGCGTGCCGATGGTATGGTTGCGTATCGATGTGTGAATACTCTTGGTTGTCCGGCACAAAGAATTGGTGAATTGGAACACTTTGTATCACGCGGCGGGTTTGATATTGATGGACTTGGCGAAAAACAGTTGGAAAATTTTACCTCACGCGGGTGGATTGAAAATCCGGCGGATATATTCACGCTTATCGAACGTCATGGCGATGAAATAAAAAGGTTGGACGGGTTCGGTGAAAAATCTGTATTGAACTTGCGCAATGCTATTGATGGTGCACGCAATATCGAATTACACCGTTTTCTGTTTGCAATTGGAATTCCCGACGTTGGCAAGGCAACCGCAAAATTATTGGCGCATGCGTTTGGAACACTTGATAAATTGCGCGATGCGACGATAAATGAATTGATAAAGATTGATGGCATTGGCGAAGTGATGGCGCGCGAAATCGTATCGTTTTTTCAAAACGATCGGAATATTGCGGTTATTGATACGCTGTTGAATCAGGTAACAATCAAAACGCCGGACATTAAAACGGTTGCGTCCGACGTGTCGGGCAAGAAAATTGTTTTGACGGGTACACTTGCAAACTATGGTCGTGATGCCGCCCGCGAAATTTTGGAACGTATGGGCGCACGGGTAGTGGGCAGTGTTTCACCAAAAACTGATATCGTTCTTGCGGGCGCGGATGCGGGTTCAAAACTTGCGCGCGCGAATGAATTGGGGCTAACAATTTGGACCGAAGATGATTTTAAAAATGCAATGAAAAAGGCGGGAATAAAAAATGGCGGACAATAAAAAGAAAGACAAAAAAACAATATCATTCCGGCGGCGGTTGTTGATATGGTGCTTTAATCTATTTTTATTTTGCGTTGTTGGGATTGCGTTGTACGTGACGGTGATATATTTTCGCATGCCGTCATTGGATGCAATTCTAAATGAAACGCGTGCGCCGGCAATCGTTTTTCTTGATAAAGACGGCGCGGAAATACGCAGTTCAAATAAAATCATGGGAACGCCAGTGTCGACACAAACCTTGCCACCGCATGTATGGCAGGCGATTGTCGCCATCGAAGATAAAAGGTTCTTTGAACACGGGCCGTTTGATATGCGTGGAACGTTGCGTGCACTGGTGCTGAATTTGGTGCGCGGAAAATTTGCGGTCGGTGGTTCTTCGATAACACAACAGACGGCAAAAAATATATTTCTATCGCGCGACAAAAAAATTTCGCGCAAAGTCCAGGAATTGATATTGTCATATTGGCTTGAAAATCGGTTTGATAAAAACCAGATTTTAGATTTATACATGAACCGCGTATCATTGGTCGGTGGAATGCGCGGAATTGACGCGGCGGCGCGCACAATGTTTGGCCGAAGCGCGACGGAACTATCCATTGCCCAGGCCGCGCAAATCGCCGCAATGTTAAAGGCCCCTGCATTATACAGCCCGTATCGTAATCCCGAAAAAAATATGGAACGTGCCCGCACAATATTGCAAGAAATGGCGAACCAGGGCTATATTGATATCACAACCGCGCACGCGGCCGCGGCCGAGCTTGCACCGGCGACGGGCACGGCGGACACAAACCTTTATCGTTATTGGACGGATTTCGTGACCGATGAATTGGAATCGCGCATTGGAACAATCGATTCTGATATATTTGTTCATACAACATTGAACCCAAAAATTCAAAATAAAATCACAAATGCAATATCGTCGCACGTTGGTAATCACCAAGGTGCGGCGGTTGCAATGTCGCGTGATGGTGCAATACGCGCGATGGTCGGTGGCACGGATTACAAGGCAAGCCAGTTTAATCGCACAATTGCGCATCGCCAACCGGGCAGTGCGTTTAAGCCGATTGTGTATTTGGTCGCGCTTGAAAACGGCATGACACCGGAATCAATGGTAAATGATTCGCCGTTCACAATCGGTGATTATAACCCAAAAAATTATAACGAACATTATTATGGCGATATTACACTTGCAACGGCGTTTGCAAAAAGTGTGAATTCCGTGCCGTTAAAGTTGGCATCGCTTTACGGGCTTGATTCAGTGATTTCGATGGCGGGGCGTTTGGGGGTTGGAAATAAATTGCGTCGCGAATTTTCAACCGTGCTTGGGGCGTCGGAAATGACACTGCTGGATTTAACAAATGTTTATGCGGTGATATGGAATGCCGGGGAATCTGTGCGGCCATATTCGATAACACGTGTCACGGACGTTTATGGAAATACGCTTTACGAACGCAACCCGTCAGACAGTATATCGGTTTTGACACCCCAGACGGTTGACTATATGACGGAAATGCTTGGCGCGGTAACATCACCAAATGGCACGGGACACTATGCAATGTCGCCAAACGTTATCGGTGGCAAGACGGGGACCAGTAATGATAACCGCGACGCATGGTTTGTCGGCGCAACGGGTGACATAGTTTTGGGGATCTGGGTCGGCAACGATGATTTTACACCAATGGAATCCAACATAACCGGCGGCACAGTCCCGGCCAAAATCTTCCACGATGTGGTAAAATAGACAACAAAAATCCCCGCCGGTTATCACCTACAAAATTTTTCAAATTTTGCAGGACCCTATTTGGGCCGACGGGAACCTGTCCGGTGCAAAAGTTTGGCCTTATTTTATCGGCTTTTCCACAAACATCAATATCAGCCAAATGACCGCGGCAACGCCGATAATGGCATAGACGATATTGCTAACCATCGTGGCGGGGCCGAACAGCCATGCGACCAAATCAAAGCCGAATATGCCGACCAAACCCCAGTTTAATGCGCCGATAAAGGTCAACGGTGCAAGTACGTAATCAGTCAATCCTTTCATTGTTTTCTCCCATGATTGTTGTTGATTTGTGTCTTGGTTTAAAGACGGTTTTATTATACCCCACCCGCGCCATATTCACAATACGAACAAAAACCTAAATCCCCTTCACTGCGTGAAGGGGGGGCGCCAAAAAAATTTGTCAAAATACTTGACAACCATATTTTGTGTCCTATACTTAGGAAGAATAACCAAAAGGGACACAAATGAAAAAGACAATTTTAACTGGTTTATTCGGCGCGTTGTTTGCCACATGTGCGGTTGCATCCGACGGTGGCGTATACAGTGAAACCGAAACATACACAAACAGCGTTCGCTATAACACGAACACTGTGACTTATGCCGAACCGGCACGTGCGGCGGTTGCATATACATGCAATTCATGCGCGCAACCGGTCCGCGTAAAAACACATACCGAAGTCGTTGATCATTACCAAGTTTATCGTCCGGTAACGGTTTACGAACCGGCGGGTGTGTATTCCGAACGCCGCGTTATCCGCAACAACACTTGCGGACGTTGCAACGGATAATAATATTTCCTTTTGTTATGTTGTGACCGCCCATCCGGGCGGTTTTTTGTTCGAATTTCTGTATCAATAAAGCAATAAAACAAATCTTTTGAAACAAATGTTGCGACCGCATCAAAATTATGATAAAATAGACAACAAATAGGAGAGGGCTTTATGAAACATTTCTTTCACATGACGGGTTTGGTATGTGCGTGCATGATCGGTGCGGGCGCATATGGTGTTTCGGCGGGAACAACCGCGACAAATATGGCGCGTGGCGTGAATATGGGAACGGTTACGAATAACACGAATCTGCGCGGAAACCAAGGATTGGCCAATGCATATAAAACGAACCAACGTAATACTTACTATATGGTAAATGTGCCGGATGTGGACAGTGCATGTCGTGTCAAGATTGATAACTGCCTGTCCAATTATTGTGGCGATATAACCGTTGTCCCGGGCCAGGTATCAGGCCGCTGTGCGTATGCAACAGAAAGCGAATTGTATAACTACGTTTTACTGTGCCTGCGTAATGATACATCGGTGTTGTTGCCAAATTATGCAACGAATACCAAGATGGGTGTTGGCGGTCTTAATACGGCGGCACACCTTTGTCCATCATATGTGCAACAGGAATTGATGGCGTGGTTGTCCATGTCCAACATGGCGAACGAATTGACCAAGGCGCATTCACCACAGTGTTTAGAGCGCCGCCAAGAGCTAGAGGCGGCAATGTCTTGCCATGCGGTCGCATTGGCGTATGGAAATGAAACATCAAGTATGCTAATATCACAACTTTCTGATTTCTGTGGTGCGGGCGTTGCGGGCGGATCGGCCGAAATGGTGTCGCGCTTTGCAAACGCCGGCAATATCGGTGCAAACATTTGGGGTTGGGCGGAAAAGATAGTAACACTTGATTTGAACAAGAAAGCATCCGATTGGGAAAACGCGGTTGATGCGGTTTTGGCGTCCTATACAAATCGTATGAATTTGGCATGCGGTGAAAATATGCAGTTGAATTTGGCATCACATGAAACAACGAATTCGAATGCGGCATTACAAACGGCGGCGGCGATTGCGGTTGGCGTTGCGTTTCCCGATGCACAAAAAAAAACTAATGGGGTCGACAAAAACGCCGACAAATACGGAATATTTTTCGAAGTAAAATCTAATACCGAAGTTTATGATTACGCGACCGCGCAACAGGTTGTCCAGGCGGGTCTTTCAAATTCACCACTTACCCAGAATGCGTTTTTAACGAGCGGTCAAATGGACGACATGCAAAACGCATACAAATATGGGACCAAGGTTTTTATCCTGCGCGATAGCACGCGTTGCTTTATGGTGTCGGTTGCGGAAACGACCAGCACCGAACGTTCAATGGTTGCGCAACAATTTGCAAATTGCATTTATAAATAGTGGCAACTTGCACTAACACTATCTTGTCATTGTGGCCCAGACCACAGTGACAATTCTTTTTTAATATTCTTTTTCCAAAAAAACACTTGACCCTATTTGATGACTTTTAGTAACCTTTTATCAAAGGGCAGGGATCGCGGCCATAAAAACCGCAGTAAACCGGGACTTTGCCGGCATGAAAGGAAGGGAACATAAACATGAAAATTTTTAAGTCACGACTTATTCTCTATGCAACTATTTGTGTTTTTGCGGGCGCCGCTTGCTATGCAGAGGGCGAAACCGATCCGGCATACAAGATTCTTGCTTCTAAAAAGTATCTCGATTCGGTCAAGGTAAACGGTGTTTCGGTTGGAACCGGTGGGTATTTCTATGGAACCAGCAGTACAGCAGATGTAACGTGTAAAAAAGAGGTGAGCGGTTTCAGTTCGCTAAAAATAGCCGTGGGTCAAATCATCACCGTCACCCCAAGCGTCACGTCGACATGTACCAATACGCATACGTTACTTTTGACGGGTGCCACCATGGCCGATGGATCAGCCGTGCCAACCAACGGACATGCGATATACTATAACAATTCTACGGTTAGCAAAACCGTAGGGGAAAAGATATGGAAGGCGGGTGTTCCATCCACATTTGTATATAATGGAACAGGTTGGGTATTTATGGGCAAGGGCTATGATCTCGACACGACATACGCCAGTCTTACCGATGGAAGTAACACTAATACCAGTATTATTGTTGGGACCGGGCAAACCGCCGGGATAGTAAGTCCACTTGTCTTAAAGAATTCGATTCTTGACACAACGCTTACTGCGAACATTGGCCGGACGGCGTTTAGTTTATCAACCGACGCGATTAGTGCGTCCGATACAATAATCGGTGCATTTGGCAAGGCCCAAGGTCAAATTAATAGTATAAATAGTGCCGTCGGCGATAATGCCGACGCCATCGAGACAATTAATAAAAACATTGTAAATGGCATGGATTTTAGCCAGGGTAAAAAAGCAATGGCTCTACAATTTGCCGGTTCGGAAACCACAACAAATCCGACCGAATCTACGGCTGTGCGTGTGGTTTCGATTCCTGCGATAACGACAAGTGAGCCGCCCATCACATGGACCATCATCGCCGTTCAACCAACCAGAACTGCCAGGGTTGATGATTTAGCAATAAAACTTAATGATAGCACCACATCCTATCAAGTATTATACAATGGTGCTGCCACTACCACCGCAACGGCACCAATTGTTTGGAACGAGAATTATCCATCCATGTTTATGTTTGACGGCACGAAATGGGTGTTCCTGGGCAAAGGTTACGATGAAGATACCGATACCAACACAACATATTCATCAATGTCTGTGTCGGAGGGAACCTACGGTACGTCCGCAGAACAAAGAACGTTAACGGCAACAAACCTGAAACAAATTATTCAGGGAACGCATTTGTCGTCGAATTTTGCGCCGACAACAACCGGCACATTCTCATTGTCCTCATCGGACACAATAACAACCGCAATTGAAAAACTTGCAGGATTGAAACAGAATATAATTCCGAAAAGTTTGATAACGGAAGAGATAGCTCAGCATACGGTTCAATTGCCATCATTGATATCATATGATTCTACAAATGACAATATTGTTGGAACCCAATATGGTATTTTGACCCATGCAACCTTTTTGAGCACCCAGGGATACCTGAGCGATCTTGATGGAAGTGACCTTACGAACAATTCAGATCTAGACAATGTTATCCCAACCGTTAAAGCCGTTGCAAATTTGTTGGACCAGCTTCAGTGGACCAATACAGAAACTGCCGCGACAAACGCATATGAAACAAGGTTTGATAGCTCATCCACCCATACCACAAATTATTGGGGATATCAAACAGGACATAAATTGATAAACACCGCTGCCCTGGCGGATGCATTGGCATTGAAACAAAATAAAATCACAACGGATCGTGTATTGTTCCACGATGATCCAACAAATAATGCAAACGACATATATGTTCCCGCATTGGTTGCAACAAATGCCGCCGGTACCACTCTAAGTGGTAATACAATCGGTCTTGCCGGTCGGTCGGCCTTAGAGGGGGTTGGTGGGGATGGATATATCGATGACAGTGCGCATGATAATTTTGTGCCAACCGTTCGTGCAGTATGGGGCGAATTGAATGCTGTTTGGGAAGAAGTTTACGGGAAACAGGATTTCATCCCGGCTACGTCCAATATATATAGAACGACAACGACACCAACCGCCGCGGGGTCTGTGGTTACAACCACAACAAACAACGGCAGCATCATCCAACGCGGTATTGCCACCGCACCAACGTATAATAGCGACAATCAATTAAGTAATGGTGATTGGATACCGACCATGAGTGCATTGATGAATCAGGTTTCGGCCGCCACCGATACGCTTTCTTGGGGTGCAACAGAAACTGCCGCGACAAACGCATATGAAACAGGGTTTGATAGCTCATCCACCCATACCACAAATTATTGGGGATATCAAACAGGAAATAAATTAATAACCACCAATGCACTGGCGAATGCACTTGCATTGAAACAAAATAAATTGCCGGGACAAGATGATAATTTAATTTCCGGACAACAAACGGGACAGGGTTGGGCCAGTGTTCTTGCACCCACAACAGCGGGTAATGTAACACAAATTGGGCTTTGGGACGCTGATGGTAGAGATAGTGCGGCATGGGATATAAACACATATTTCTCGAGTGCTACCGCAGATGAACGTAACGAGATTAATTACTCTATTCCAACCGTCGGTGCAGTAGCGGTCGGTCTTAACCAAAAACAAAATAAAATCACAACGGATCGTGTATTGTTCCACGATGAGCCAACAAATAATGCAAACGACATATATGTTCCAGCACTTGTATCATACGGAACAGGCACCAATGGTACCGATGGCGTGCTTGGAAACAAAATTGGTATTTTAGATCATAATACAATTACACATGATGAGGGTAGCTTATATCTTTATGCTGATTCAGATGGCTATGGTGCGGAAATGGATAATTTTGTTCCAACTGTGCGTGCCGTGGCAAATGCGTTGGAAAGTAATTTTTGGTCTCCCTTTACCTGGAACGGCGATACATTCCCCGCCGCAATCAATGCATACAGCACAACATTTGACACAACATCAACACACGTAAATGGAAATTGGCCACGTAATCACCAAGGCTATTTAGTTCGTGCCGACACATTTGCGAATTCCCTTGCACTGAAACAGAATATAATTCCGCGTGGAACGGCCGGCCAGGTTATGACATATAACGGTACTAATGATGGGGAATTGGGAACACCGTTGGGCGTTTTAACCAGTCTTGGCGGCGAAGATGGTGATGCTATAGAAAATTATAGTACAACATTTAATAATACTTTAGATGGTAATAATAATGGCAACTGGCTACAAGATTCCAGCGGTAAATTGATAACCAGTGATGTATTAGCCCAAGGATTGGCATTGAAACAAAACGAACTGCCCGAAAAATCCGGCGGGAATGCGGCACCAAAGGGTAATCAGGCCGTTGTATTAAACACATCTGGATCCCCATCAAATGTTTATACGACCGCGGGCGGTTCGGTCGGCCTTACCATACGTTCGGGTGCACCGGCGGTTATAAATTATGTCAATGGAACGGCATTGTCAACGGAGGAGGCTTTTACCACATTTACAAATAGTACGTTTGGTACGGCGACAGGTGACACACTCACAAGCAACAAAAATAAAATCAAAAACGCATTGGTGTCATTGGAACTGTTAAAGGATACATATACTGATTTAAATACGAAAATCACGGCGGCGTCGGGTGTTTCATCGCACACCGTAAACGGTGCACCACTTTCGAACGGTGCAAGTTATTTTTATGGTTCCGGCGGTGGCGCGGCGGCTACGTCCGCCAAAACCGCAAGTATTCCGTCGATAACCACATCGGAATTGGCGAATGGTCAAATTATCACCGTAACGCCGCAAACTACATCGACCGCCAATAATGGCAATTATACATTGAAATTAAATAATTACAATGCGGCGCAGATATATTATAACGGGGCGGTGGTTTCTACTAGTGAAAATGGTGCCAAGGTTTGGACCGCGGGCGTTCCATCCACATTTGTGTACGAAACTGTTAACGATACGCCCCGTTGGACATTTATGGGACACGGTGTGGATAATGATACGAAATACAGTCCGATGACTGTTGCGGTGGGTCGTACCGGCACCGCAACCGCCGCGAATGTTGTAACCGCCAGGAATTTAAAGGCGACAATTCATGGAACAAAATTGGACAATGTTACAATGAGTGAAATTGATGGTGTGGCCACATTATCACTGGACACCACACAAACCGGTGCAATTGACACGAACGATACAATAATCGGTGCGTTTGGCAAGACCCAGGGCCAGATAAATACCAAACAAAACAAATTGCCTGCCAGGACGACCGAGACAAATTACGTGCCGTCTGCCAACGCCGGTGAAACAATAAAGTTAACCAGTACCGGCGGAGCCGTGGAAAAAGTTTACATTACTGGGGGCGGGTCAACACCACTTACCACAACCAGCGGCGCATACAATGTTATAAACTATGTCACAGGAACCCCCCTAGATGCATTTACCACTAGCACGTTCGGTACGGATAACGCTGATAATGAAAATAAAATCAAGGGCGCATTGGTATCATTGGAATTATTAAGAAATACGTACAGTAATTTAAATGGTAAGATTGGTACAAACACCACAGCCATCAGCGGTTTAAATGGCTCCATCAGTGCCATTAACGACACAATTGTAAATGGCATGGTTTTTAGCGATGGTAGTGCAAAACATTTACAATTTGCCGGGGCAGAGGCATCGGGCGCGACCGCTACGACCACTTTGCGTGTCGTTGATATACCCGCGATAAAAGGAGCCAACATACAACCATGGACGGTGATCGTTGTCCAACCATCCGTCACCGCCGCGTTGACCGGCAGCGGCGCATTGCAAATAAGCATTAATGACAATCAAACCCCGTATGATGTATATTATGGTGATAGCACGGTTACCGGTTCAACAAACAATTCATCGGTTGTATGGAACGCTAAATATCCATCAACGTTTGTGTTTGCCCCAGTGGACAAGAGCTATGCATGGGTCTTTGCCGGAAACGGGCACGACGCCATTCTGGACCTGTCGGGGCACACCGTAAATGGTGCACCACTTTCCAATAGTGCAAGTTATTTCTATGGGACCGAGACCGGTATGGCCAGCAGTGCGACAAAGATTGTCACCGCCAATGATATCACCAGCGCCCCGACCGCCGGCATGTTCCTTATTGTTCAGCCTGCGGCCCAGAATAGCGCCCAATTATCGCCGGGAAATGCGGGAACGGCGTTACAAATGAACCTTAACAATAACGGCGCGAAACCCCTGTATTATAACAACGCACCCATCACCAGTTCCAGCGTTGCAAACAAGGTGTGGAGTCCAAGCTTCCCATCCATTTGGGTGTACCAGGGTTCAGGCAACGACGCGCACTGGGCGTTTGTGGCAAAGGGTTATGACGAAAACACAACTTATGATACATTGAATTGGAACGCCACACAAAGTACCGCAATCGGGGCGTATAATACGACATTCGGAAACAATCAAAACAATTGGGTCGGGGCCGGTAATGAGTTAATAGATGGGCAATTTTTGGCGAACGCATTGGAATTAAAACAAAACAAACTTGCCCCAAAGGCTAATGATGCGCGTGCCCAGGCGGTTATACGTGGCGATGATTATGGCCGTACATCACGTGCATATATTACCGCGGGCGGGGCCTTGGGACTTACCACAAATTCGGGTGCACCGGCGGTTATAAACTATGTCAATGGAACCAAAAACGAAACACAAATGGCAACAGGTTCATTTAGTAATGATTATGCACCTTCAACAAACGAAGCCAGTATTAAATCCGCCCTTGTGTCGTTGGAATTGTTAAGGGACACATATACTGATTTGAATACGAAAATCACAACGAATTACAACAGCATAAATAACGCAATCGGCAATACCGTCGTAAACGGCATGTATCTTGATGATGGAAAAAATATGCCCCTTCAATTTGCTGGACCTGAAGACAACACCGGAGTAGAAGATGGCGACACAGACCGTATGGCCATCATTCCGACAATGCATGGTAATAGTGGGGTTATTAATGATCAAACGGTTATTGTGGTTCAACCAAAGGTCGGTGTTGCGAAAGTTGATTCCACGTCTGGTTTAAGATTGGCAATATCGGATGGCGCAAATCGGATAACTAACTCCTATCCGATACTGTATGCTGGTCAAATCTTGGATACGGTTGAAAAAGCCAGGGTTGTATGGAACCCACAATACCCGTCGATATTTGTATATGATAGTAAATTAAATGGATGGGTTTTTGTTAGCAATGGTGCCGTTGGTAAAACCTGTGCGGAATATAAACCGGGTGTACAGAACCCAACCGATGCCGATTGTTGGCTGTGGCGATTACCATAGGGTTTTTCCCGTCATACCGCCAAAGGGCGGTATGACGTTCCGTTTTATGGTTGATTTTGAATTTTTTAATGCTATGATTACATCATGTTTTTGGTAAATGAAATCTTTGGTGAAATTTCCGATAACCTGAATAACATTCGGGGGTTTCTTTGACCCGGATAAATTAAAAACACAAATCGCCGATTTAACCGAACAATCGCTTTCGCCGGATTTATGGAACGACCCGGATGCGGCGCGTGCAATTATGCAGAAAAAATCCGCGGCCGAACGCGACCTGCGAATGATGGTGGATATGGATGCGGAATTTGAAAACTTGCGCGAATTGTACGCGATTGCGCCCGACGATGCGGATGTAATCGCGGCGATTGAAAGGTTGGCGGATGCGGCACGTCGCGCGGCGTATGTGACGCTGTTTAATGAACCCGCGGATGGCAACAATGCATTTTTATTTATTCAGGCCGGTGCCGGCGGAACCGAAGCCCAAGATTGGGCGCAAATGCTGGCGCGTATGTATTCGCGTTGGGCCGAACGTCACGGGTTCACGGTGGAAATAATCGAAGAACACCCGGGCGACACGGCGGGCATCAAAAGCATGACTATGCGCATCATCGGCGAACGTGCGTATGGGTGGCTGCGTAATGAAATCGGTGTGCATCGATTGGTGCGCATATCGCCGTTTAACGCGAACGGCAAACGTCAAACCAGTTTCGCGTCCGTTGACGTGTGGCCGGATATCGACGACACAATCAATATTGAAATAAACGAAAAAGACCTGCGCATTGACACATATCGTTCATCGGGTGCGGGCGGGCAACACGTGAATAAAACCGACAGCGCGGTTCGCATTACGCACATACCAACCGGCATAGTTGTCACATGTCAAAATGAACGCAGTCAATTTCAGAATAAAGATATGGCAATGAAAATCTTGCGTTCGCGTTTGTATGAATTGGAAATGGAAAAACGCGCCGCCGAAGAAGACGCCGCCAAGGCCGCACAGAAAAAAATAGAGTGGGGCAGTCAGATTCGAAACTATGTCCTGTATCCATATCGGTTGGTCAAAGATGTCAGAACCGGTACCGAAAACACCGATTCCGATGCGGTGTTGGATGGGGATTTAGACGAATTTATGTTGGCATTATTGCGCCGGGGATAATTGTTTCCTTGCAATTCAATATAAAAGCAATATAATTAACCCCGGTGTATGCACCCGTGGCTTAACTGGATAGAGCATCGCCCTCCGAAGGCGGGGATTGCGCGTTCGAATCGCGCCGGGTGCACCATAAATACAAAGTGGCGCAGAATGCGACATTTTGTATTTATCATGGACACCCCGCGATTTGAACGCGCAGCGTTCGACACGATAGTTGGCAAGAACAAGCGTGAAAACGCGCGGTTCGCGCCTTACGAGTGGTGAGCAAAGCGAACTATCCGCCGGGTGCACCATAAATACAAAGTGGCGCAGAATGCGACATTTTGTATTTATCATGGACACCCCGCGATTTGGACGCGCGGGTTCCTGGGGGAAAAAGCAATCAATCGGTCGATATAAAATGTTAAAGTTTTTATCTTTGTTTGCCGCTTTATTACTTGCCGCGTGTAACAGTGTTTATCTTAAACCGAACACGATGGCGCCGGGGACAACGGTTTATGCATCGCGTGGTGGAAATACCATGACCCGCGGAATAAAGGAAAAGTTAGAGGAACATGGATTTACCGTTAATGTTGGAAATTTGCAAAATGAATCTTCGATTGATGTCGATAAATTCACGGTTCCAAAAAATACGCGTTATATCGTCCGCGTTAGCGAGCAGGCGGAAACATTTATGCCGTATTGGTGCATATTTAATGGATTTTGGTGGTGGCGTTTTAATGTTTCGATTGCCGACCAAAAAACCGGGGAAGAGATTTTGTCTTGGCGTGGGCGCGGTTGCCAAAATAGTTCGCTACGCAAACTTGATAGATTCCTGGACGAATTGGAAATAAAAGAATAACTTGACAATCAATATTTTTTGAACGAATATATTCTAAAAAGAGGAATAAAAATGCAAAAAGAAAAAAATGCATACAAAAATGATTTGCCGGTGTCTTTGATGATATCGGGCTGGTTTCTTAAAAATTGGTCGAAAACGCAATATATACTGTTTCAATGCGATGTTCAAACTATAAAACGGTGTCTATCTTTTTATAGTGACAATAATGACAATGCATTGAATTTGGCTGGTCTAATCTATTCACGCAAAACCGCCAAAGCATTAATAAGGTATATTGTGCAAAATAATCCGGGCATATTCGATAAAATGATAGCAAACCCGGAAAGTGTAACTGATGCGGAAACGCGCACCAACATAATTGCTGGGCATCTTAGTAAAAATCCCCAAGATGCGGTAGAAGTTATTAAGAAATTCAAACCGTCTGAGATAGAAGCAAAAATTTACAAAAAGGCGAAATCTTATGCATCAAGATTTGCTAAAAGTGAACAGTCGAGGTCAAGATAATTCGCGTTTTTGATCTTGACTTTAAATACAAATAAAAAATCCCCTTTGGTGGGGATTTTTTATGGCATTGTGCCATGATTTTAATGACGACGACCGCCGTTAAAGCCCGGTTTTTGTTGGGCAACACCACTGCGCCGTGATAAATAGCGCGCGGCAATCAATATCAACCATTCAAGTGACAGTGCGGCCAAAAACGCCAACTTTCCATCGTTCATGGAAATCCAACCCAGCACATAAACAAACTGTGCAATAAATGAAATATACAACGCGCAGAATATACCACCAAAGAACACTTTCTTCATTTTTCCTAACATTTTTTTACCCTTTTTTTTCTTGTTTGTTAAAATACAGTTGCCGGGATTTCTGGTGCCAGGCACCCGGCGGACCCCGCAAAAGCCAAAACGGACAGGTTAACAATCGCCAACCGTGTCCAAGCCATTATTAGGCGGCCATTGCAAGACGAACATTATCGTTCGCATTCATTTTTTTATTGGTATTTAACGACAACCATGTCGGATTCAGCCATATGCCTTTATTGCGTCTGTCGAAACTGTGACACCCCCGTATGTTTTATTGGTGGAGGTGCCGGGTACCGCCCCCGGGTCCAAAACGACTATTCCGCATCGGGTTCAGAATCATCATCACGTAAGTGACAGATTGATTATAATCTTTATAGTGGAAATTGCAAGTTTTTAAGTTATAATCGGTGTATGAAGTTTCTGGATAAAGCGAAAATTTTTATCAAGGCGGGCGATGGCGGCAATGGTGCGGCCACTTTCCGGCGTGAAACCGAATGTCGCGATTTCTTGGCGAGTCGCGTTATTAGCGACGAGCCTTAGAATAAGCAAAGAGGTTGCGCGGCATAAACAACGAAGAAAAAATACGATGAAATTTTTAGACAAGGCGAAAATTTTTATCAAAGCAGGTGATGGCGGCAACGGTGCGGCCACCTTTCGCCGCGAGAAGTACATCGAATTTGGTGGCCCGAACGGTGGCGACGGTGGCCGTGGCGGCGATGTTATCTTTCGCGCGGTGCCAAATGTGAACACCCTGATTGACTATCGTTTCAAAACAAGTTTTGCGGCCGGGCGTGGCGAAAACGGTATGGGAAAAATGCGCACGGGGGCGTCGGGCGAAACACTTATCTTGCCGGTGCCGACGGGGACGGTTATTTTGTCTGAAAACGAGGAAATCGAATATGCCGACCTGAATACCGACGGCATGGAATACTTGGCCGCGCGTGGCGGGAATGGCGGTTGGGGAAATTTGCACTTTAAAAGTCCGACAAATCGCGCCCCGCGCCAGGCAAATGACGGATTACCCGGGGAATCACGGACGGTTGTGTTGCGTCTTAAACTTATTGCGGATATTGGGCTTGTTGGGTTTCCAAATGCGGGCAAATCAACATTGCTGTCGGCTGTTACATCCGCACGACCAAAAATTGCAAACTATCCATTCACAACGTTAAATCCGCAACTGGGCGTTATGTATGCACATAATCGCGAATTTGTTATGGTGGATTTGCCGGGACTTATCGAAGGTGCGCACACCGGCGTTGGCCTTGGTGACCGATTCTTGGGACATGCCGAACGGACCAAGATGATTTTGCACGTGATTGATGGAACCGAGGACAATTGGCCGGCGCGTTATCGGGCGATACGTCACGAAATGGACAGTTATGGTGGCGGGTTGCTGACCAAGCCGGAAATTGTTGTAATTAACAAAATCGATGCCATTGATGAAGATACTTTGAATGAAAAAATGGCGACGTTCAAGAAATCTTTCGGTCGAAAAAAGAAACCACAAATTTTGACCATCAGCGCGGCGGGGCGCACAGGAGTAGAGAAGCTGATAAATGCAATAGAAAAACTATTCCTGGGGGTTGAAGATGCCGGAACAAAATGAAATATATGATGAAGAAACATTGCAGAAAATAGAACAAATGAAACAAACCTCGTTATGGGCGGCAATACAAAAGAAGTTAAAAGAAAAAGAACTCGCATCTAATGTGAAATTCTTTTTGGGGCTTTTGAACAGGTTGGCGGATGAAAGACAGCGTCCATCACTGGATGACCGTGTTGCGAATGAATTGGCACCGTATTACGTTAAAGCTAAAGACAAAGAAAAACAATCCGAACAAGATAAACTGAACGCTGCGGCAAAGCGTGTCGCGTATAATCGTGCGCTGGACGATGGTGCTGTCGCATATGTAGGTTTCAAACAAGCTGTGCCGCTTGGGTCGCCGGGTGCTGAATTCAATAATGTTGAATTTATTGGTGGATTGTGGCGTGTTCAGAAAAAGTTTCCATATAAAATAACCCAGGTTCGCGATAGGCAATTTGTTTTGGTCAAAAAATTGCCACGCGCCGAGAAAAATAAATTTGAATATTATACGGCCGCCGCTGCGGTGTGGTCGGGAACGGGGTGTTCGGCGGATATTGCAAAACCCGATTGGATTGTTGCAAAATATGAAACACCAAATGGCGTATTTATGGCATACGGCCAAACAATAGAGCAAGCACGTGCATTCTTGGCCATTAGTATTTACGATGAATACCAAGATTTGATTCATGATGCCGCGTTTGAAAAACCAAAATAATTAAAAGGACAGAAAATGCAAGAAAAAATGAATTTCACAGGATATGACGAACAACAAGAAAAACGCAGGCTGGATGAAACCCGAAAACGAGAACAGGCAGCAAGAAAGGCCGGACGCGAAGAAAACCGCAAAAATAAAATTCCCGCATTTTTGGTAATTCGTGGCGGTGCATTGAATATGTTGATTGTCGGTTTAATTGGTCTAGCCGGTACAACCTTGGTTACAAATTATGATTATATGGAAAAATCCGATGTTATGCCAATGATGTTACTGGTTGTATCAATTTATTTGAGTCTACTCGGACTGGGGGTGGTACCGGCGAAAATCTGTATCATTAAAGATGTTCTAAAGTTTGTAAACGAACAGGTAGACAACTACTTGCAAAATAAAGGAAGTTTGAATATGCGGGCAACAAAAATGCGCCTTATGGTTCTGCCGTATGTGGTAAAACAAAAACCTAGCATATTTGATACATTTATTAAGTATCCGAAATCTATTACCGATATGAAAATCGCGGAAAGCATCTTGCTGGCACATTTGAAATCCCATCCGGATGATACACAAAAGATTTTGGATACATTTAACGCGGAATCTATGCCGAAAAGATTATATCGGCGCGTAAAACGCTGTGCGACACGATAAAAAAACATTGTTTTTTTGCACGATACCTGTTATTATCGGTTCAGTTTTAACCCAAGGAGAAAAATATGGCTGTATCATTAAAAGGCACACAAACCGAAAAAAATCTACTTATCGCATTCGCCGGCGAATCCCAGGCGCGCAATCGTTATTCTTTCTTTGCGTCCCGCGCCAAGGATGAAGGCTATCAGGCAATCGGTAAAATCTTTACGGAAACGGCGGAACAAGAACGTGAACACGCATCGCGTTTGTTTAAATTCTTGGAAGGTGGCGCGTTGGAAATAACCGCATCTTTCCCGGCGGGCAAAATTGGAACGACATTGGAAAACTTGCAAGCGGCGGCATACGGCGAACACGAAGAAAATACCGAAATGTATCCGCGCTTTGCGCAAATTGCCGCCGAAGAAGGTTTTGATTCCATCGCATCGGTGCTGAAAAATATCGGGTTGGCGGAACGTTATCATGAATCGCGTTTTCGCGCACTGATTGATGCGATTGAGAATGGAACGCTGTTTAAGCAGGATAAAATTGTTATGTGGCGTTGCACGAATTGTGGTATGTGGCACATTGGACCTGAGGCACCAACTGTTTGTCCGGCATGCCTGCACCCCCAGGGTTATTTCATCAGCGAAGGAACGATATCGCGTTGCGATACAAGCGAAGGTTTCTGTGAATATGCAAAAATCGACGACTAAAAATCAAATAGATGAATATACGCCAAAGATGCCTATGGCCCGGTTCGCGTTGGAAATGGTTGCAAGGTTGGAACGCAAACTCCGTCGGCTTGAACATGATATTCATCAAATATCGAAATAAAAATTACCCCAGGTTGAACCTGGGGTAATTTATTACGCTTGAAAATGAACAAAAATGTGTCTATATTTAATGTTGCTATGAAAGAATATATTTTACCTTCACGTGATTTAGTGGTGCACCCCGATATGACGGTGCCGCTTTATATCGATAACCCAATTTCTATTTCGTGTATTAAATCCGCCGCTGGACTGACCCAAAGGGTTGTTATTGTGCCACAGCATGGATCCGCATATCCAACTGCCCCTGACGATATATATGAATTTGGTACAGTTGGTGATGTGGTTCAATTGTTACACATGCCGGATGGAACCATTCATTCTATTATTCGTACAACAAACGTCGTAAAGCTAAGTAATATAACGGTTGTTGACGGTGTTTTTTGTGCCGACACGGAAACTATTCCGATGGCGGATGATATCAATGATGAACGTACGGTCCTTATGCGGGAAAAAATTTTTGAAACAATCCAAAGTATTTCCAGTTTTCGTAAACTCAAAATCGACAAACTGCGTGGTGTGATTCAAAGTTATCCCATGTCGGCATTCGTTGATTCTGTTCTGCAAACCATGGAAATCGATACTGATACCGCGGTGCGTATTTTAACAACGCCTTCGTGGTACGATAAAATGGTCATGCTGTATGAAAAAATAAAGGTTATCCAAGAAACGTCTAAGGTCGAAGATAGCATAAATCGCCGTATTAGTATGCAAATGGAACAGGGCCGACGCGAAGCAATATTACAAGAAAAAATGCGCGCAATACAAAAAGAAATGGGCGATGATGATGAAATGGAAGATGCCACATCTATGCGCAAGAAAATCGAAAAATCGTCAATGCCGGCGGATGTAAAGGAAAAGGCGATGACGGAATGGAAACGCATGCGTAACATGTCGCCAATGTCGAACGAAGGTGGCCTTATTAAAACATATTTGGAAGAATTACTTGCTATGCCGTGGGATAAATCGGACACACCGGCGATTGACCTGGCCACCGCGCGTAAAATACTGGACAGTGAACATTCCGGTATGCGCGCCGTCAAAGAACGTATTTTGGAACATATCGCGGTCATGAAGAAAACCGGTTCCAATAGGGGCAGTATTTTATGTTTTGTCGGTGCACCGGGCGTTGGAAAAACATCGCTTTGCAAATCTATTGCAACCGCACTTGGGCGAAAATATGCCCGGATATCACTTGGTGGCGTTTCGGACGAGGCGCATTTCAGGGGCCACCGCAAAACCTATATCGGGGCGCAGACCGGGCGCATTATGGATGCGCTAAAACGCGCGCGGGTGAACAACCCGGTTATCGTCTTGGACGAAATTGATAAAATGGGGCGCGATTGGCGTGGCGATCCGGAATCTGCGTTGCTTGAAGTACTGGACCCAGAGCAGAATAGGGCGTTCCGCGACCATTATTTGGAGGTTGATTTTGACCTGTCGAACGTTCTGTTCATCGCAACGGCGAACAGTTTGAATATGTCGTCCGCCCTAAAGGACCGTATGGAAATCATCGAAATTCCGGGATACAGCGAAGATGACAAGGTTCAAATCGCTCGCGAACATTTAATCGCGCGTGCGGCGGCGGATACCGGTTGGGCGGTCGATAAAATAACGATGAATGATGACGCAATTCGCCACATTATTCGCCGATATACGGCGGAACAGGGCGTGCGCGGCCTGCAACGTGAAATTACCGCGCTGTTGCGTCGAACACTGTTGGCAAACGATGGCGAAGATGCGCCAACGGAATTTACAATCGAAAAGATTGACGACTTATTATCGCTGCGTCAATCCGCCGGTTTTTCAAAGCGTATCGGTTTTGGGGTTGGTATATAGGGTATAAAAAATGATTTTTGTTATAAACACATCTGGCACTGGTTTGGAATTTGTTTTGGACGACCACTATAAATCACTGGCGGTGGAAAAACAATCATTGGCGCTGCCGGCCGCGGCGGAATCTTTTTTGACCGAATATGGCGCGACCTGGCGCGACATAACCGCAATCGGTGTTGTAATCGGCCCGGGCAGTTTTACTGGAATCCGCATGGGTATCGCCTATGCCAAGGGGATTGCGATGGGATTGAATATTCCGGTCGTGGGAATAAGTGCGTTTGATTTATATTTGGCGGCAACGCCCGATGCGTTTGTTGCGATTGATTCCGGCCGCGGTGACTTCTTTGTGGCATCGTCCCACCACACGCCCGGCACCATGACCATAGAGCAGGTTGAATCCGAACAAATGAAATGCCCGCGCACCGTCGGACACCGACCTTTTGATTTGAAACTGGGGCTTGATATAGTTCGCAAAAAATTGGCGGACGGGAATATTGAACCGGTTGTGCCAATGTATCTGCGCCCAAGTTACGCCGAAGAAAATGCTAAATAAACTTGCCGATTTACATAAACTTTGCTTTCCGCACAAACCGTGGACGGCGAACGATTTCAGTGACTTAAAAAAATCCGGTTGTGAAATTGTGGCGTCTGAAAACGGTTTTATCGTTTGGCGCACCGTCGCGGATGAATCGGAAATTATCACAATCGGCGTGCACCCCGACGCCCGTGGCACGGGAATTGCGATGGCGATGTTGGCACTCTTGGAAAATGAAGTTAAAAAGGCCGGCGTGAAAAAAATATTTCTGGAGGTTTCGGCGGAAAACGCGCCCGCAATCACACTTTATAAGAAATGCGGGTTTATCCAAAACGGCCGCCGCCCAAAATACTATGACGGCATTGATGCAATTTTAATGAAGAAGGAAATTTAATCCCCGTTCACAAATTCCATCACCCGCGGGTCGAATATAACATCGCGCGCGGAAAGCGGTCGTGCAATATGCATATCACCCGCCGTCCGCGTGCGCGACAACGCGACATAGGTTTGCCCATGTTCAAACGCCCCACGTGAAATATCAACAATTACGGTGTCCAGTGTTTTACCCTGGGCCTTGTGTATCGTCATCGCATAGCCCAATGCCAATGGAAATTGTTTATACGCACCGGTTTCGTTTTCGACGAGTCTGTCATTTTCATCGCGCGTATATTCAATCTTTTGCCACTTTTCGGGTTTTACCAGGACGACATCGCGGTTTGCGCCCAACAATTCCACCGTAATATCGCGCGCGCCGAGTGACCGCACCACGCCCATCGACCCATTGTGCCATTTATCGCCGTTTTTGACAAAGACCACCAATGCCCCGATTTTCAGTTCCAAATTCATCGGTGCCGGCACATCGCGTTCGGCAAAATTCCCCGACAGCACACCCGTATATCGCACCAACGGCGCGCCAATCGCATTCAAACGTTCGGCATTTATGCGTTCGGCGACCGCGCGAAATGGCGTAATTATAACCGCATTTTCGCGCCGCGCCGCATCATCAATCCGACAAGTGTTAAAAAACGAAAGCGCCCCAACGTCGCCACCGCGCAACGCGTTCAGGTTCCGCAGCAACCCCGTATCATTTTGCCGATATACCAAATCAAAGTTAAACCGCACGAAATCCGCCCGCCGATACACATTGCTATCAAAGAAATACGCGCGTTCGTGCCCGTACGCCTGCTTAAAATATTCGGTCGCGTCGCGTGTTATAACAGGCGGCAATTGAAACAGGTCGCCAATCGCCACAATCTGAATTCCGCCAAATGGTTCCGTGCTGTGCCGTGCAGACCGCGCCAAAATATCCATCGCGTCCATAACATCGGGCGAAATCATTGACACTTCATCCAAGACAAGTATATCGGTCGCGGTCAAAACATTTCGCACACGCGCCTTTAGTTTCAAAAATTCCGGGAACACAAAATCGCGCGGTTGAATCTGAAACAGCGAATGTATCGTTTGCCCACCGATGTTAAGTGCGGCGACGGCGGTCGGGCACGCGCAGACCACGCGCTTTGCCGTCGCAGACTTCAAATAGTTCACAAAAGTGGATTTCCCTGTTCCGGCACTGCCCAAAATCAACACATTTTGATGGGTGTTTTCAATTGTGTCAAAGGCGATTTTTTGCTCGTCACTTAATATTTTTACAATTTCGGCCATGCCCCCATCATGGCATAAAAAATATAAAAAAGCAATTATTCCGTCATCCCGCTGACAAGCGGGATCTTGTCGTTCATGTCAAAGTTCAACAAGATACCGCGTTTCCGTGGTATGACGGCAAGGATAGCGAGATACCGGCTTTCGCCGGTATGACGGGAACCACTAACACTTACACTTGCCACTTCCCACTTTTTTCCTTGCATCGAAAAAAGAACTGTGTAATAATGCGCGCGTTGGGTTATTAGCTCAGTTGGTTAGAGCGGAGCGCTCATAACGCTTTGGTCGTGGGTTCGAGTCCTACATAACCCACCATCCATCTTTGCAGATGCAGGGATGCGATAGAGATTTCTCAATTATAATTGAAAAATCACCCACGCCGTCTTTTGACGGCGTGGTTTTTTTATCTGTCGTCCCGCCTTTTTTCTTTCGTCACCCCGCGGTATCGGGCCCCGCGCAAAACAAAGTTTTGCGTGGGTGATTTCACGCGGGGTCTTGTCGTTACAGTTGAAACCACTAGATACCGGCTTTCGCCGGTATGACGAATCCGCATAACAATTCACAAATAAATATCAAGAAAAAAAATAAAAGAAATGTAAATATTTTTCCCTTGCCATATAGTGATATTTTTTTCTAAGATAGTTACAAACGAAAGGGAGAAAAAATGAAATTTCTGCGATTTTCTGCTGTGTTGATGATTGTTTTGGGTGCGTTCACAAATGCGGCCATCGCCGCCGGATCGTGTAAAGACTATGGGTTGAAAATTTACTTGGATCCCAATGATTCACAAAATGTGATAAACAATCGTTATAATTGCTATTGGAATACTAACGGTGATGTTGGTGCGGCGGCTGTGTACGATGGTGTCACTCTTCCTGATATACAAACCAATTGCGGTTGGACCGGCAACCCAAAATGTCAGTTTGATGGTTATTATGCATATACCACGGGTGATGCTAATTTTACCAACTTTACCTATGAAAATCATCGTTTTTTTGATGATGATTTACGACCGGTTGGTACCCAAGCAATGTGGGATGAGTTGTGTTTACAGTATGCCAATACCAACACTAGTTATGTTATTTTTACAGCAAAATGGGATTGCAGTGGTACCTGTGAACGGGTAACGTTTGCATATAATGGAGGCCAGATTGCAAATCCCCAGCCGGTTACCCTTTACACCGAACTTTTAAAAACCGGATTTTACACGGATAATGTCTGTACAATACCATATGACGCTAATTCTGATCCAGCATTGTTGGTGCCGACACGTGGCGATTGGGAGTTTAGTGGTTATTATGTTGGTGATCAGGTTTTTGATGATCAGGGCCACATTACCCAGAACGGGGAAGGTTTTGTTCCACGTACTTCACCGGTGGAATTAAGTGCGGGTTGGAAATTGCCCTACGACGTTGGGTGTTCTAAATATGGAATCATAGGCAAATTGGAAAATGATGATATGTCGTATTTAACCACAGAGAAAGAATGTGGTACCTGTACTGCTAGCCAAGAAATTCGCGGATGGAATGTGTTCATAAATAACAGCAATACCCCATGGAATCCTTCGCTACTTGAACCAGGATTTCATTTGGAAGACGTTTTTGACGATTATCCAAACTATCCAACCGGTATAAACACAGTATGGATTGAACCAGAATGTGAAAGTATATGCCACAAGATAGCGTTCAATAATAATGGACAAAATAGCCAAACAAATGAAAATGTCAGTTTATATCGTAAAAAGGGCGACCTAGTCAATTGGTATATGAGAGACGACTGTGATAGTAATAGTATAATAAGTACTCCGCAAGTTTCAAAACCACAAGGGAGCAATGTCACCTTTGCGGGTTATCATACGCAACAACCGTATTTTTCAAATAAAACCCAGGTGTTCACATCCACCGAAGATGGCAGTGGATATTTAACCGTCGATGACAATGTTAGCGGTAATTGGAACGTAACGAGCGACACAATATTATACGCAAATTGGACCCCGAATGTTTATACCGTGACATTGGATCCAAACAGTGGAAGTTTCGGTGCGAACGGTGTTAATGAAATATATGAACAATATGACACCGGTTGGGCAACAACAAATACAAACCAAACAACATTTGGTTCGCTTACCCTTTCGGGTAATCAATTGCCGACACGCACGGGGTACACGTTTAATGGATATGCCGATGCGCAATCGAATGGAAGTCCGGTTGGAACACTTAGCAACGGTACATGGACCGCACCGGTGGCGGACACGGTTAGCAGTAATGGTACAACATGGTATGCGCAATGGACGCCGAATATTTATACCGTGACATTGGATGAAAATGGTGGATCCGTTGGCAGAGTCATTGTTGTTACCACAATATATGAAAAGTATGATACCGGTTGGGCAACGACAAATACGCCACAAACAACGTTTGCTGCGCTTACCCTTTCGGAAAATCAGTTGCCAACACGCTTGGGATATACTTTTAATGGATATGCCGATGCGCGGTCGAATGGAAGTCCGGTTGGACAATTTGATAATGTCAATAATATATGGACCGCACCAACGGGTGCGAACACGGTTAGCAGTGATACGATATGGTATGCGCAATGGACGCCGAAAACGATATCGGTGACGTATAATAATGGTGGCCATGGAACCACCCCAGACCAAGATAGCTGTACATACGACGGGACGCTTATATTGCCCGTCGCACTGTCGGAAGCGGGGTATACGTTTGATGGTTGGACGATTTCTGGAAACAGCAACAGCCCAATTGCCGCCGGGACACAGATTGATTGTGATTATGCCACACTTGGGTCGAACGGTGCTCAAACGGTATTAATAACCGGAACATGGACGGGTAATCAGATAACCATAGATTGGAACGAAAACGGCGGTGATGCATTAACGAATGGTTCGTGTACTTATGGTGCTGACTTGACTTTGGGTGCGGCGCCAAATTACGCAAATCACGTGTTCAACGGGTGGACATTGGCGAATTTTGATTCGCAAATTCCGGTTTATTATGCGGCGAATGATACGATATCAAACGGTTGTGTTTCATCGAATCTTGGGGTTGACACAGGCACCAGCATAGGTATTACAGCAAATTGGTGTTCGTGCAATTCACCGCTTGACCCGAATGCAACATGTACACCATCCTCAAATGGCCACGGAACATGTTCATACACAACAAGTTGCCCCGCGGGTTATACGATCAGCGGTGACGACACGGCGAACCCAACATGTACCCCGAATAACTATACAATCACATTAAATGCTAATTTTGGCAACAGTACCAACACAACCCCGGGCTCTGGGACACTCTATACAACCTATGATACCGGTGTGTATTTGGATTCGGCCCGGACGAATCAAATGTCAACATCCACAAACCCGATCAGCATGCCACAACAATCTGCAACCGTTACATTTGATTCAAATGGTGGCAACCCGGTAAGTCCGTCAACCAATACATATAACTTTGCATTTGACGGATTTTATGCTGCGGCAAACGGTTCGGCACAATATATATCGAACACCGGCCATATCACCAACGGTACGGCACCAAATAACGGAATCGCCGCGGCCGAAGGTTATACGGCAAATGCGATATGGTATGCACATTGGACACCGGCCACCATGGGCAGCGATTTACCAACCCCGACATTCGCCAATCACCAATTTGTCGGCTGGTTCACCGCGGCCACGGGCGGCACCCCCATAGACCAAAACACCCCGGTAACCGAAAACACAACCGTGTACGCGCACTGGACAGAATGCACCGGATCACAGTTCTATGAAAACGGCGGATGTGCATCTTGTTCGACCGGATACACGGCAAATCAGACCCCAGCCGGTCGGGCGGATTGTTACAAAATATGCTATAAGACTTGCACTCAGCAGAATCCAAATCCAAATTGTCCACAACACGCCACATGTACTTATATCGACACAGATGCCCAGGTGCCGGGTAGAGAATACGAAAACAATCCTGAAACATGCGTCATAGATGGCTCGTCAATGTGTGATTTTACGTTTACATGTAACACTGGTTACACCCAGGATGCTGACACTTGTGTCCCGGCGCAGTATGAAATTACATTAAACAGTAATTCAACAACGGGTACACCGGGTACGACAAAACTCTATACAATCTATCAAACCGGTGTGTATTTGAATTCGGACCGGACGACGGAATCCAAGATGTCACCATCCGAAAACCCAATCACCGCCCCAACACGGTATGTGACATTGTCACTTGACGCCAATGGTGGTACATTTACGTGGAATGGTAATTCTGTTGGAAATGCGACCGATAATATCGACCTGTCGTTCGACGGATATTATAATAATACCACTAATACCAAATACATAGAATACAATAATAATGAATGGTACATTAATGTGCGCGGTATCAATATCGCCCAGGCGGTAATGAACAATAATCAAACATGGTACGCACGTTGGCAACCCGCAACAATCAATACTTTGCTGCCAACCCCAACATACGCCAATCGCCAATTTGACGGATGGTATGATAACAACAACAATCCGGTCACCACACCGATTAGCAATGTTACGGAAAATATATCTTTAACCGCGCATTGGACGGAATGCAGCGCAAACCAAAACCAAATATTGTTAAATGACCAATGCCAAACATGCACATGTAATGAGTTGACGGGTGTTGTACAGGGTTCATGCACAGTTTCAGTTTCAAATAACGAATGTACCGCCACCGCACAATGTATGGAACAATACAGTGGCACCCCACACATAACTTGCAGCGGCGCCACATGTACCGCATCTTGCAATGAATGCGGTCAGAACGAGATATCCGTAGGTGGCAATTGTACACAATGTCAGTGCGACGATAGCACCAGTGCATTATGCGGCGAATTGGCCATCAGCGGTAATCTTTGCACGTGGCCCAATATGGCATGTGCCCCAGGATATGTCAACTTGGCCCAAAATTGCAGTAATGACACCGCTCATTGTGCACCAACCTGTACACAATGTCAGTGCACGCATGGTACCGGTGCAGCATCATGCGGGAATGTGTCCACCATCAACAACATCTGCACATGGAACGGTGGCGAATGCGATACCGGCTATTCAACCATTGCATATAGTTGCAGTGGTAACGGCAACATGACCTGCACCGCGACATGCACCCCAAATGAATATACAATCACCTATCAACCAAATGGTGACTATGGCGACGCGTATAATCAAACCGTCACATATAATGCCGGTTTCACAACCGCATCGGCGAATGATGTGAACTTTAACCAGCCCGGTTACATAGTGGATTACTGGGAAATCGTAAGTGGCGGTACAAACACGTTCCCTGACAATGTACCGTTAGGTCAGCAATATAATGGATATCTTGATACGGTCAACACGACACTGCAGGCGCATTGGCAACAATGTGCGACGGGCACCTATCAAAACGGGAATACATGTGAACCTTGTCCGTCGCCCTATACGAATTCTGTGGTCAGTTCTTCTTCTGCATCCGCATGCTATCAAACATGCAATTGTAATCAGACGGGTTGTCCGACCGTTGGTCAAAACGGCATTGAAAGTTGTACGTATATAACGTCTACCGGTATAATGTATAACGATAATTCAAACCAATGCGTGACCAGTGTAGTGGATAATACACCACTTAACTGTGCCTATATCGTTACATGCGCCACCAATTATTATCCAAGCAATGATAATACGGAATGTTTAAAACAAGACCAGGCCACAATCAAACTTGATGATAATGTTGCCGGTTCGCACGGAACAAGCGTTAATCCAGACAAACTTTATACGACCCACAATACCGGAATATACAGTGATCCCGCGCGCAGCACCGCATTCGCTTCCCTGACAAATACGCCGACAAAATATGCGGTTTTAACACTTAATGCGGATGGTGGTATCGTCACATTTAATGGCATAACCGGGGCCAACCCATACAAAAACATCGATTTTACATTTGATGGTTTTTATGAAGCGGCAAACACCCAAACAGCGTTCATAGATCATAATGGCGACCTAACCAGAGACGGTGAAAACACCGGGCTTGGTTATTCCACCGGCACATACACATGGGTTGCACATTGGACGGCGGGCACGTTTAATGCGGGCAACTTACCAACCCCAACGCGTAATGGATATATATTTACCGGTTGGTATGATAATGGCAGTGCGGTGGAAAGTGCTAGCCTAACCATTAGTGTCGACAAAACACTTACCGCAAAATGGGCACAATGCGATTGCTCACACAATTCGGATGTAGATTCATGCACCGTTGACACAAACAATAATAACGAATGCACGGCATCGGTCATATGTGCCGCCGGGTATGCAAATCCGACCACATCATGTACCGGCACCGCATGTATCGCATCGTGCACGGCGGTCACCTATACCGCGACATTTGATTGTAACGCCCCATACTTTAACACCGCCACGACCACGGACACCACACGACTTGGCGAGTCAATAACCATACCGTCCGTTTCCTGTACACCAACCACGACGTATGCGAACTGGGTTGACTTTGGTGCCGGTTGGCGTTCAACATATCCGTCGAATGTAACAAACCCAACCACAAATCAGGCATGCAGTGTGAACAATGATACGGACGGCGGATTTACCGTTGCGTCGGGTTCAAATTATACATGGAACTGTCCAACGGATTTAACCTTTATCCCCGCCGGCGTAATCACCGAAAGACAAGAACGCATTTGTTGCAGTGAAAACAGCGGCGACGATCGTTGTTCTGACTTCACCGTGGGACCGAACAACTCTACACCATTGAACCAAGGGGACGAAACGGTTGATGCATGGATGCATCGTGTATGTGCGGATGATTGCCCTAATAGTGGTGTTTGGCAGTTCTTTGGTTGGTTTGTAAAGGTCAAAAATGGTGAAACATTACCGCAACAAATTCAAACTATATTGAATAACAACGGTATAAGAAACATATTGAATTCATCACAAACATTGTTACCGTGGGCTACCGATATAACCGACGCGTATTATTACAGTGACCCATCGATTGATCGTATTGTACCGGTTGGTTCATGTTTCTATACCGCCACATACAGTTGCGGCGATGGCACCGGCAATGGCGTGACCGATCAATATGTTGCACCATATAGCGGTTCTTGGCCGGGTGGTGCAATAAATGGACAGTCATATACCATAAAGACATTTGGAAACGTGGGTTGCACGGCGCCGGCAAACTATTCCTTTAACGGTTGGGAATTATCCTTTGATGGCATCAATGCCTATAATAACAACCCATATTGGGGTGAAGAGAATATTACATGGCCATACAGCAAATCCGGCACATTCACCGCGCAATGGACCGGCAATTGTGTGGCGGTGAACTTTGAAGATGGTGACGGCACGAACGGCTCTGAAGGTACCACATATTATAGACAGGCGGGTGTTACTGGTGCGGCCAATTGGTTCACTGATTCAAATTGCACAACCATATTAAACACACCAATTGTTGTTCCGACGGCACCTGCGGGTAAAAGGTTCACAGGATATAATTATATCGATAACAACCAAAATACCGGCATATTCAGTCGTACGGGTTACTTAACACAGGACGGTACAAATTGGTCGACCGATGCGGCCACAACAACCCTGTACGCGCAATATGTCGATTTGATACATTGCAATTGTGGTGAATATTTGCCGGCAAATTCAACAATCTGTGCATCTTGTCCGGCGGGTTCATGGTGTCCGGCGGGTGATTATGAACAAAAAACTACCGTCCAAGGCCGCAATGCCTGTAACAGTAGTTGTCCGGACGCAACATCCAACACTGGCGCATGTGCGGTCACGGATTGCTTTGTTCAAACAACACAAACATGTGTGCCGGACCCGGATTGCACGAATTGCACCTTTGAAACATCCGAAGATGTGACATGTACCAAGAATTTATCGCCCATTGGAACCTGTTCTGGTTCGGCATGGGAAAATCAAACATGCACTGAATCGCAATACTGCCCGGTGAATGGATGTGTGAATGGATATTACCTTGACGACACATCCTGTGTCCAAGAAGCGTCGTATGAAATCACATTGAATAATAATTTCACCGCGACGGGTACGCCGGGTACGCCGACACTCTATACAATCCATAATACCGGTGTGTATTTGAATCCGGCCCGGACGTCGGCGTCACAAATGTCAACATCCGCAAACTCGATCAGCATGCCACAACAATCTGCAACCGTTACATTTGATTCAAATGGTGGCAACCCGGTAAGTCCGTTAACCAATACATATAACTTTGCATTTGACGGATTTTATGCCGCGATAAACGGTTCAACCAAATACATATCGGACACCGGTTATATAACCAACGGTACGGTACCAAATAACGGAATCGCCGCGGCCAAAAATTATACGGCGAATGCGACATGGTATGCACATTGGACACCGGACACCATGGGCAGCGATTTACCAACCCCGACATTCGCCAATCATCAATTTGCCGGCTGGTTCACCGCGGCCACGGGTGGCACCCGCATAACCCAAAACACCCCGGTGACCGAAAATACGACCGTGTACGCGCACTGGACGGAATGCGACGGGGCGAATGAAATTCTTTTGAATGGTGAATGTACGGCATGCACATGTAACCCGGGTAACGGCATAGTGACGGGTTCATGCGATGCGTATCCATCGGATGGCACAACATGTACCGCAACGGCTAACTGTATGGACCAATATGGTGATTTAACCGTAAACTGCATCGGCGCCAACTGTGATGTAAGCTGTAGTGCATGTAACCCATCAAACAACGAAATAACCATAGATAACCAATGTGTTTCATGCGGTTCTTGCACCGCCGGCACCGGCGCATTATCATGCACCTTTGAATCAATTATAAGCAACGCATGTACTTGGACCTATGGATGCCAGCCTGGCTATATTAGCCCAGTCATCAGTTGTCTTGAATCGGGCAACAGGAATTGCACTGTGACCTGCACACAATGCGGACCGAATACATACCAAAGCGGTAATACATGCGTGCCGTGTAACGCCGGCTTTACATCGCCCGCCGGTTCGGATTCCGTGGATGATTGTTACAACAATAATTGCACGGTACAATGCAATTTGTGCGACAAAATAGTCGACCCGCACATGGAACCGGGTACATGCAAAAATATACCCGAAACTCTGCCCGGAACCCAAATCCAAGGCCAAGATTGCCAGATATCATCCGGCACATGCGATGTTGAATATGATTGCGAGGAAGGATATGAACATAACCCGGACAACAAGAATCTTTGTGAAAACTGTGCAACGGGATGGACGGCATCCGGCGACAAATGTGAAAAAGTGGAATATAACATACTGTGCAGCAGTGGCGGACTTTTGTCGACCAAATTGGAATATGGTGAAACTTATACTGTGTCCGAACCCGCGGTTTTAGGTGGGGCTTGCAAGGCATGCCAATCACCAAACCAGGTATTAAATGGTTGGTACATTTCCACAAACGATGATACCCAAAACCAACCGGTTGACGAAATAAACGCGGGTAATTTCCCATATTCTATCACCGCGGGCACTACATTTGGTGAAAAGGCAACGACAATAACATTTACACCAATCTGTGACGATGGAACGGTAAAGTATATGTGTTATGAAAATCCGTTGGCCGATTATTACAATGACACTGTGACAATTCCGTCATATACGGTTAAATCTTTGGATTATTTAACCAGGGAAAGCAACGATACTTTCAAATGCGATGGCCTTAGTTCGCCAAAGTGGTATTTCAGTGGCAACCAACAAATATACACCCCGGACGCCCAAATTGATACAGATTCCGTGGTGGTTACCGGCGAAACATTTGTTCCCGGTTACCGCGCAAGTTTCAATTGCAACAATTTGGGATATTTCACGGGCAACGCACCGGCCGCCATCAATGTTCCATTGGGCCACACAATACAAATGCCGAACATACCTTGCACGGTAGACAGAGAATACACCGGTTGGGTTGCCACGCCGACGGAATGGGAATATGAAATAAATTCGTCGTTAACAACCCCTGTATCGGATGCAACATGTAACGCCATAACAGGTTATACGGCGGCGACGGATGATTTCAAATGGAATTGCCCAACGGATATAACATTTGTGCCACGTATTGTGCTAATACCACATTATCTGTACCTGCGTTGCAACGACAATTCAAACCAACAATATGACCAGGTCACAATTAACTATGGTGACAACGTCAGCACGATTGTTGCAAATTACATGCAAAACTGTCCATCGGGTGATTGTCCGCCGGGTGGATATGGTGTCCGCCTTGGTTGGCGCGTGTCGATGAATGGCGGCGGCAATTTGCCGGCATCGCTGACGGAACTCTTTAACACAGATGGCCTGTTGCCCGCCGATTATTTTGTTAATTTTGACAGTTACAATGGCGGCGATGTCGATTGGACGAATATACAGGTTAATCCGGTAAGCGAATGTCGATATGATGTCACATACAATTGCGGCACCGGTAACGGCAACGGCCGGGTTGACGAAGATATCGCGGTATCCGGCAAAGAATACACGGTAAAATCGCGTGCCTGGTCGGATTGTACGGCGCAAACCGGATACGAATTTGCGGGCTGGGAATTTAATGGCAACACATACGCCGGTGATGGAAACGCAACACTTATATGGCCAAGTTCCGCATCCGGCACATTCACGGCCCAGTGGACGGGTTCATGCCTTGGCGTGACATTCAACGATGGCAATGGCACGAATGGCGCCGGGGCCGCAAACACCACACTCTATAAAATTGCGGGTGGTACCGCGTGGTTTAATGATGCAAATTGCACCAATTTGGTGTCGTCGCCATCCGTTCAAACCCCAACCCCAACAAACCCGGATCAGCATTTTACCGGATACTTCGCGTCCGGCGACAACAACGCGGTGTTTGACTTTGGTGGTGACGTAACCTCATACGGCACAAATACATGGACGATTAATGCCGCCACGGTTTTGACCGCACAGTATTCGGCATGCACCGCGCCACAGTTCTATGACGACGCGACCGGCAATTGCACCGGATGCCCGTCCGCATACAGTGATAACCCGTCACCACAATCAGCGGCGGATTGTTATAAAACTTGCGAGGTTGATTGTTCCTGGCCAACTTGCCCGGGTACCTTGTGTAACTATACCACCCAGAAAATAACCGGTACACAACATGCGAATGAAAGCACATGTAATATCGGTTCGGTAAATCCATATTGCGAATATACAATTACCGAATGCCCGGATGGATCCGTGATTAGTGCCAATGGACAATCCTGTGTCCCATGCGACGCGGATGAAATATCCATAAGTGGCACCTGCACACAATGTCAGTGTGAAAATACCAACAGTGCATCATGCGGCGAATTAAGCACCAGTGGTAATATCTGCACATGGGATATGAACTGTGAATCCGGGTATATCAACCTGCAATCGCATTGCAACAATGATGGCACAATTTGCGAACCAACATGTGAACAAAATGTGATAACACTGCACCTTAGCTGTGGTCCAAATTCAACAGAATGGGATGAACCCCTGACACAGGCGCAATATAACCAGATTGTTGATATGCCCGCATATATACAAAACCTAATAGACACCAAAGGGAATTGTTCTGGTACATGCCCTGGGGGTGGAACATCTGAAAGATTTGGGTGGCAGGTTACATCATCCACCACTTTACCAACGGTTATAACGAATGCGTTGAATAATTACGGTTTGTTGAATGCCAACTTTAACATAAACGCCGGATTTTTGGATTTGGATGGCCTGTCATTTGCGCCGGTGAACGTGTGCAAGTATGATGTTGTATATAATTGCGGTACCGGCACCGGTAACGATAAAACCGACGTTGGCGAGGCTAAAATAGTCCAAGGTCTTAATATTCAGTTAAACTACACGGTTCAAACACTTGGGTGGAGTGGATGCCAACCCGCAGCAAACGAGGTATTTGGCGGATGGAGATTCAATAAAAACAACCGTACTTATGCATCGAATGACCAGTTCGCATGGACCGATGATTCCGGTGCCGCCCAATTTACGGCACAATGGAGTGATTGTGACCCTGGTCAATATTCGTTAAATGGTACCTGCACAGATTGCCCAGTTGGTTATAGGGATTCCCTCGCAGGAGAGGCCACATCCGAATCCACATGTTACCGAACTTGTTCGGAAACTTGTAATCCGAATTGCCCGACCGGTGACGGTATCAGTGGTTGTACCCCCACGGTGGTTTCATATCCGGGCAAAAGATTTTATCCAAATGTAGAGGGCTGCACGTTTGATCCCGAACCTGATGACCCATGGCCGGATTGTGCGTACACCGTAAGTTGTTCGGCTGGGTATCATCCGAAATCCGGCAACGGTGGTAAATGTGAACAAGATCTTTATATAATCCAGTGTGAAGACTACTCACACAAACCGTCGATGCCGCCGTTATATAACGGGATTGGAGACTACGAGTGGAATAGTGCAGAGCTTAACGCTTACGAATACGAAGATGACACTGGTGAAGAAGGGTTAATAAAGGCATGTTATCATGACTGTCCATCCGGCGAAATCTTTGCGGGTTGGGACGTCTGGTTGGGTTGGACTGGTGAGGAAGGCGCCGAACCAAAATGGATAGAGACCCATTTTGAAATGCCAATCGAAATCAGGCCGGACGCCGAACAGTACCAAAATGAACACGTGATAACCCTGCGACCACATTGTGTTAACTATACAGCATACATGTGCTATGTGGGCGACAACCAGTACGGCATACAAGATATGGTTCCAAGCTCCATTAACCAGCATGGTGAGGCAGAGTACACAGTAAAGGGGTTTGACTGGTACCAAGAACAACTTATTGGTAACGACGGAAACAAATGTCCGTATGTTCCTGATAGCAGCTTTAATTGGTGGTACAACAACGGCGATAGATACAATGCAGATCAGCCTTTACAAAATGTGGCTATGGATGCCATTATCGGTCAAACCTTTTATCCTGGTTACATCGCAACATTCAACTGCGAACCGACCGAATGGTTCACGCCCGGCACTTCCGAAGATCACTTGGTTGCCTTTGGTGGAAACCTGACGATGCCCGTTGTTGCCTGTATCGATGCCGAAGGACGCGTCGGCAATAATAACAATTGCAACGCCGTATGCACGGTAAATTCCACGTATGCGCGGTGGCTTGATATTAGTGCCGGATGGACGGCCAAAATAGAAACGAATCTTGATACAACCGTTCAAAACCTAGGTAATGAGCGGTGTAATCGGGGTCGTGAAATCACTGTGTCGGATGCATCCTATACATGGAACTGTCCAACGGATTTAACCTTTAGGCCCGCCGGCGTGGTTACCACCGCAACTGTGCGCCGTTGTTGCATCGCCGGGGGTAATACTTGCAGTAACTTCACCGTGGGACCAGATAATCCAGATGGTCTAAATAGTGACAATCAAAGCTATACACAATGGTATAGCCAGAATTGCGGTGGATCATGTGAAAATGACGGCACATGGTACACATTTGGCCAGGGGATCGTTTTACAGGATGATATAGCGCCAACGGATGCGGATGAAATAAATGCCATATTACAACAATACGGTGGCCGGACAAATCCGCTGAATCCCACACAATACCTGTTTCCGGTTGATTCCAACCCGGTGGGGCTCCTTGGGAGATATAGCAGTATGGATTATATTGCAAGCATAGGTGATGTCGGTTCGTGCCTGTATAAGGTTACATATGATTGCGGTGCGCCCGGCGGAACCGGTGATGGATCGGTTGATAGTTATAATCCCACGACCAGGGTTGTTGCTGTCGCGGCGGGGTACGATTACACAGTAAAAACATTGGCCGGTGCCAGCTGTCAGGCGGTCAATAGTAATTTCACATTCGCGGGTTGGAAATTAACCCTTGAAAATGATGAAACTTATACCCCCACTTTCCCCGCAGAAGGCGACACAATTACATGGCCGGATACGGATAATGGAACACTTACCGCGCAATGGAACGGTGCGTGCATTACGGTGAATTTTGTTAACAACCCTGGTACCGACGGTCAAACCCAAACAATGTCAAAGCATGCCGGCGCAACCGATTGGTATGCAAATGCGGATTGTTCTGGCAACCCCGTTCAAAATCCAACGGTGAATACCCCGACCCCACCGACCGGCCAGAACTTTAATGGGTATTTTGAAAATGGTGTGTCCTATGCGGTGTTTGGTGCCACGGGTGACCTTACGACGTATGGCGCGGATTGGTATGC
Source organism: Candidatus Enterousia sp. (assembly GCA_045646605.1). Classification (GTDB taxonomy): domain Bacteria; phylum Pseudomonadota; class Alphaproteobacteria; order Rs-D84; family Rs-D84; genus Enterousia. The sequence continues at coordinate 31,165 of JAZRLA010000009.1, read as the reverse complement.
CATAAATAATGTGACCTTGTATGCACAGTATATACAATGTGACCCCGGTACATATTACAACGCGGACGAGGGTGATTGCAAGGCATGCCCACATGCCGGTGACGACAATTACGCGCCTTACATAACCGACCCCGGCGCAAATTCTGTGTACGATTGTTATATAGAATGTTCGGATGATTGTATAGAAGGCGGTTGCCCGGATGGTGCAAACTGTACCCATGAATCCCGGACGATAACATGGCGCCATTATTATCCTCAATCGTACGAATACGGAACCGTCAACCAGTTATGTGGTTCCGCCGATGAAAACCTTGCAGACATTATCGGTCAGAATATAGATCCATATTGCGGATATACCATCACGCAATGTCCGGATGGGCAATACATTGACAACACAACCTGCGAAGATTGCCCGGGCGATTTCAATCATTCGGACGACAATGCGACCACAGCCAAACAATGTTACAAAGACTGTGATATTCCATGCACGTCGGATGGCACATGCACATTACCGTTCGATGAATTGAACGGCGATCCCGAAACATGTTCCGTTGACACCTATTCTAATGTGGTCACCGGCAAACTGTATAATACACAAGGGGCCACATGTCAGGGCACGGCGCAATCATGCGACATTACATACGATTGTAAACCCGGTTACACCTATAATACGTTCACACACCAATGTGAATTGGCGTGCAACGTGGGTGATTATTGGGATGGTACCGAATGCAAAACATGCAACAACGACATTAGTTTGCCTGGCACTTGGACCAGTCGCCCACCATATAACTGGGGCATAGAACAATGTTATCGTAATTGCAATACTACGTGTACCGACGCAACCGCACCGTTCGGAATGCAACAGTTCTTGCAATCATTGGGTACAAAATACCAAATATCGTTCTATGGCAATGAACAGGCCGGTATTAACACCTGTGAACTTACCCATTGCCCACTGGCGATTACCGACACATTGACACATTCGTTGGCGGCCCAGGTTGATTTCCATGACGGCCTTGACGGGAACGGTAATGCCGGCACGCGCTATATCGTTGGCACGACGGCAAATAATACGACGCTTGATGGCGCACAATTTGGTTGGTCGCATGTCGTCGGCGCCGGCCAGCAATATGGAAATTACACCTTGATAACATATCCGGTGACAACGGCCCCCGTGGCAACACCGGTGTCGAACCAGGAATTTACGGGCTATTATCACCCAATTGACGGCACAACACAGTATGTTGATACGAACCTGGCCTTGACCGCCACAAACGCGGACAGCGTACGTGGTATCACAACCGACGCAACCGGCGTTCGCAACCTGTATGCGCAATATTCACAATGTGGACCCGGTACATATTACAACGCGGCCGAGGGTGATTGCAAGGCATGCCCACATGCCGGTGACGACAATCCCGCGCATTACACAACCGACCCCGGCGCAAATTCTGTGTACGATTGTTATATAGAATGTTCGGATGGTTGTATAGCAGACGGTTGCCCGGATGGTGCAAACTGCACCTATGAACCCCGGATGATAACATGGCGCCATTATCATCCTCAATCGTACGAATACGGAACCGTCAACCAGTTATGTGGTTCCGCCGATGAAAACCTTGCAGACATTATCGGTCAGGATATAAATCCATATTGTGACATCAGCGAAAAAGACTGCGAAGAAGGATATGAATTGGACCCTGAAACAGATGAATGTATCCAGGTATACACGGTGCTGTGTAAGGAAGGCAGCGTTAATACCCGAATTGGTGACTATTTATATTTGGGTGACATATTCAGCCAAAACAATGAAGATTTGCTAGGGACATGTTATAAAGATGGTTATAACGTATGCAGCGATGGCACAGAACAATCCGGTTGGGATGTATACATTGGTGAATCCGAAACGCCCGAACCCGATCCAATCATCGATGACCCGGTTACACTTACTGCGGGTGTAACATACGGTGAAAATGCAACCATAATAAAGTTGGCTGCGCATTGCGTTCCATGTGCCGCAAATGCAATATCTGTAAATGGCACCTGCATACCATGTCTGTGCGAAAACACCAACAGTGCATCATGCGGAACCCCGGTGGATACCAGTGAAAATACCTGTGATTGGCCATGGGTATGTGAACCCGGGTATATCAGCCTGAATCCGAATTGCAACGACGATGGTACAAGTTGCGAACCAACCTGTACCCCATGCGAAAGCGGAATGTATCAGGATGGTGACGAATGCAAACCATGTGAATATGGTTCCACATCAACCGACGGATCAACAAGTTGCACACCAATAGAATCCCGTGCAATTTACAATTGTGGACGGGGCGAAGGCGCGGCACCGGGGGGAACGAGTGGAATATCGGTGTCTTATGGTGACACACATATTGTTCGGGAAAATAACGGCTATGATGGTATGGTCCAATGTCATCTTGAAAATGCTGTGTTCTCTGGCTGGAAATTCAATGAAAGTGAAACCTATTATGCACCCGGAAACGAAATTGAGTGGAATTATACAACCGACCAACACTTTACCGCGGTGTATTGTGATGTGTGTTCGGAATCGGATCACTGTACGGTGAACACATCCACACCGGGTGTATGCACAAAAACATGTAATACAGGGTACCGTATGGTTGATGGTAGATGCGTTGCAGAAGAATATTTAATTACATATCAACCGAACGGTGGATACCCAGAACAAAATGTCACACAGTCGGTGACATATGGGGTCGGGTTTGATACCAAGGGCGCAATATATTCCAAGGATCATAGTATTCTGGATATATGGAAGGTTCTAAGTGGCGGTACGGGAACGTTTAATAACAACGAGGCGCGACTTAGTGAACACTATACATACCAAACGAATGCTGCAACGGTGCTCCAAGCGCACTGGACCGAATGTGACCCGGGTTGGATATCTTTGGAAAATAAATGCGTCCAATGCAAAGCAGATTATTACCAATATGGTGACGAATGCGAACCGTGCGAAGAAGGTTATACATCAACCGCCGGATCAACAAATTGCACCGCAAAAAAAACCTTTGCAATATATAATTGCGGGAATGGGGCGACCGGAACCCCACCGGAAAGTGTTCAAATGACATACGGTGAAACGCATACGGTCCGGGAAAATAACGGCTGCATACGTGATGGTTACACATTCGCGGGTTGGCAATTCAGTGGTAATGACCGCTCTTATGATCCGGATGACCGTGTTATATGGAACTATGAAACCGATCAAAAATTCACCGCACAATGGTGTCCAAATTGCCAGACAATAGAAAACGGGACATGTACATTAGTCGCAGAACACGGTCAATGCGAACAAACCATAAAATGTAATTATGGCTATCGTTGGGACGATGTTGATAAAAAATGTGTACCGAATACATGGACATTAACGTATAAACCAAATGGGGGATTACCGAATACGGATAATGTGGAAGGCGGACACGTCTTTGGCACCAGCTTTACAACGCTGTCGGGAACAACGTATAAAAAAGATAACCACAAATTGGTATCATGGAACCCAGAAAGAGGCGGCCAATTCACGGGATTGCGTCAAGAATACATTTATAATTATGATGGCGACACTGTATTGTCCGCAAAGTGGGCACAGTGCACATGTGAACGTGAAAATTGGTCCAACGGTGTTGCTTCGTGCGAAACAAAATCCACGGATAGTAATACCTGCGATGCAACGGCCACATGTCAACCACGGTTTATAAACCCGGTGGCAACCTGTGGCGACGGCACAACGTGCAGGGCGGAATGCACGGAATGTCGCCCGGGTTATATATCTGTGGGTAACGAATGCAAACCGTGCGAAGCAGGCGAGTATCAGGATGCAAACAATTGCGAACTATGTCCGGCCGGTTATACATCGCTCCCAGCTTCGGATTCTAGGGATGATTGCAACATTCCGTTAAAGTACACAATACACTATGAATCGGGGTTGGGTACGGGCCGGTCGCATGAGCGTAATCAAACGGTTACCTATGATGCACCGTTTCACACCGAACCGGGAACAACGTTTACAAACGCTGGTTACGTCATGACATGGTGGAATGTTGTTTCGGGTGGGCAAAATACATTCAGTGGTGGTCGCGCGGAACTGGATCATGACTATAGGGCATATGTTGATGCGAATGATACGACACTTCGTGCAAAATGGGAACGTTGCGAATGTTCATACGATGCCAATACCGCAACGGGATGCACCGTGTCGGTCAACAACAATGAATGTGTTTTCGGTGGGGGGTGCCTGCCGGGGTATGTCAATCCGTACGAAACTACATGCACCAATGACAGACTGAATTGCACGGTTGCATGTAAAGCCTGTCCGGACGGAACATACGAACGTGACGGTGTTTGTGTAAATTGTCCGGAAAATTACACATCGCTTGAAGGTGCCAAAAATATAGATGAATGCTATCTTTATAAATGTGATGAAGGCCAGCATATTGAACATGGTAAATGCGTCAGTAATATACAGGCCTGTGTCGTACCAAATGCGCTAAATGCAAGCGGTGGGGTACGCGAATGGGATGAAAACCTTCGTGCATATGGTCCATGTGTAACACAGGGATGCGACGATGGTTACCATGTTTCCGGAAACGCCTGTGTCAAGGATATTGAAACATGCACCGTGGCAAACGGACGGGGTGAACACTCATGGAATTCCGATACAAACGAATGGTATGAATGCAAGGTTCAAACCTGTGATGCGGGATATTATCAGAGTAACAACGAATGCGTCGAATGCGAAAATCGTCGTGATGCAAATGACGAAATCGCGGTCAGTGGTTACATATACGGATGTGAAATTGCCGCGTGCATGTACCAGGGTCAAAAGTATGCACTTCAAAACAACGAATGTGTCCCGATTTGCGAAGACGCAACCGATGACACCGGATCCAAGAGGTGGGATGATAACCGTAAACAATGTATCCGAACCTGTAACCCGGGATACAAAATGTGGTAAGGATTACGGTAAATGAATGGAGGGAGAGATCGTTTAAAAAAATCAAACCAAACGCCCAAGAATCAAGATAATATCTTTGGGCGTCTTGGTGATTTTTCGATCCGTGCATGGCAATCCATTTATAACAATTGCAAATTTATATGTCGCGTCTTTCGTGCAATATATTATATGTTACGCGGGCGCGGTGACATGCGGCGCGTTGATTTATGGATTGAAATTGATAACGCCGGTTTGCGTGCTATTCCTATTATATGCCTGGTAAGTTTCATGGTTGGCCTTATTATTGCTTTCGTTGGCCACATGCAATTGGAAATGTTTGGTGCGGAAATTTATGTGGCGGCACTTGTTGCAATTTCCATGGTGCGTATTGTCGGCGCAATTATGACAGGCATAATTATGGCCGGTCGCACGGGCGCATCGTATGCCGCGGAAATCGGATCAATGCGCGCGAATGATGAAATTGATGCGCTGAAAACCATGGGCATTTCACCAATGGAATTTTTGGTTTTGCCACGCGTAATCGCACTGACCATAACAATACCATTGCTTACAATCATCGCGGATGTGGTTGCAATATTCGGTGGCATGTGCGTCGCGATATCAATAATGAATGTTTCAATTGCGGAATATTGGCAAACAACACTTGATTGGATAAGTTTCAAAAATTTTGCGGTCGGCGTTTTTCATGGATGGATTTTCGGTTGGGTAATTGCAATAACCGGTTGCATCTGTGGCCTGCGCGCCGAAAGAAATGCGGCCGGAATAGGGCGCGCAACAACACGTGCGGTGGTCATGGCGATTGTTGGATGCGTTGTCGCAACGGCAATATTAACATTAATATTTAATTGGTTGGACATATAATGCGGAAAGTTGAGAAAACTTTTATTAGTATTGAAAATTTGACGCTGGGGTACGGCGATCGCACGGTTGTGGAAAATTTGAATTTTAACATAAACACCGGTGATATTTTTGTGATTATGGGATTGTCGGGCTGTGGGAAAAGCACGATTATGCGTTCAATTGTTGGACTAAATAAGCCAATGTCGGGACATATAATCGTTGATGACAAAGATTTGTGGACTATGCCGGCGGATGCGCGTGAAAAGATAATTGAAACCTTTGGTGTGTCGTATCAAAGTGGCGCGTTGTTTTCATCAATGACGATTGGTGAAAATATTGCGTTGCCGATGGAAATGAAAACAATTAAGTCAAATAAAGAGATAAAGAAAGAAGTTGATAAAAAACTTCAACTTGTTGGACTCGATGGTTATGCACATCTTTACCCGACCGAGGCCAGTGGTGGCATGATAAAACGCGCGGCACTTGCGCGGGCATTCGCGTTAAATCCACGCGCCCTGTTTTTTGATGAACCGTCCGCCGGTCTTGATCCTGTTCGTTCAAAACAATTGGATGAATTGATTGTTGAAATAAACAAAAAATTTGGGACAACAATCGTATTGGTAACCCACGAATTGTCATCGATAATGTCAATCGCAACAAATTCTGTTTATATTGGAAATAAAACGGTACTTGCATACGGTGCGCCACAAAAGATTTTACAAACAACAAAAAATAAAGAAGTTATTGAATTTCTAACACGTGAAACGAAATGCAACAAAGGGGGTAAAAAATGAAACAACCATCACGACGCGCGATTGGCGGATTTATCTTGTTGGCTATCCTGCTTGTTTTGGGAACAATTTTCTTCTTTTTCGGCCGGCGATTTGATCGGAATTATATAACACCGGTTTTGTTCTTTGAAGGTTCGGTAAAGGGCCTGTCGGTTGGTTCAAATGTTTATTTCCGTGGCGTGCCGATTGGGCGCGTTGATAAAATACAACTTATTCCGAATAATGAAGATAAAATCGTTATTCCCGTGTATGTCCGCATTGACCCGCGTATGACGGCGCATGGTGAAATGTCGCGTTCAGAAATGACGGATTGGATAAATGATTTAATCGGTCACGGATTAAAGGGCAAATTGCAAACACAAAATGTTTTGACGGGACAAATGACAATTGAACTCGATTTTTATCCGCGTTATCCAGGACACTTTTTAGCGGAAAAATACGGCATTAACGATATTGAAATTCCAACATTGCCATCAATGTTCCAAGAAATTTCCCAGAATCTTGAAAAAATTCCATTGGCGGATATATCAACAAATGTGAATGGCGTTTTGCAACAATTGCACGAAGATATGCCGGCATTGATGCGTCAATCGACCGAAGCGGTGGTTAGCATAAATCGCCTTGCGGATTCAATCGCGGGGCCGGGCACGACAACGATGTCGGACTTTAACAAAATGATTCGCGACGTTAGCGAGGCCGCACGTGCGGTATCCCGGCTTAGCGATTATTTGGAACGGCACCCAGAGGCACTATTAAAAGGAAAAGGAGGATATTAAAATGAAAAAATATATTTGCTTAATTGTTGCAACTTTTGCGCTTTGCGCCTGTACCCTTTGGCGAACCAGTGAACCGGCGCGGTTTTACACATTCACCACGCCCGAAGTATCGCAAATTCGTGGCCCCGCGCATGTGACAACCGTCGCAATTGAAAATGTGACCGTGCCCCAGGCAATCAACCGTCCGCAAATTGTTATGAAATACAAAAATTCGAACATGATGATGGTGTCTGAATTTGACCGTTGGATTGACGAACCCGCGAATTCGTTGCCTGTCGTGATTTCTGAAAATATGAATATGTATGCGAAAAACATTAGCGCGCGTCCAACAAAAAATTCAGTTGAGGCGCGCAACGCAAAATACATTTTGTCAGTGGATTTCGTTAAATTCGAAACGGAAATTAATGGCAAAATTGCAATATCCGCGTGGTGGACGCTTTCGAACAATCGTGGTGATATTGTCGCACAAAAGAAAATGACACAAACCGCGGACACACCGGAATTGGACGCGGGCTATCCGAATTATGACGCAATTGTCGCGGCACAAAGTAAATTGCTCGCACGACTATCCTATAAAATCGCCGATGTGATAAGCGATTTGAAATAAAAAAAAATTCCCCAAACGGGGAATTTTTTATCCAACCAACTTTCGCCATAGGCTTGGTTTCTTTTTACCTTTTTGATTTTGGCGTTTGCGCGTGCGGTGTGGCGCGGTCATGGTTGTCCGCTTGGCCTCCGTGTGTTGCGCATTTTTCTTTTTCGCATCCGTCGACGGTGCGTTCGCCATAAGGATTTCATCGGTTTTTACCTGTTCCGGGGCAACACGTTGAATTGAATATTGGTCAATGTTCATCAAACTGTCATCGCCAACAACCACGATTTCCGTTCCAAATTCGTTTTCCATCGCGTTCAATTCCGCCCGTTTGTGATTAAGGATATAAATCGCGACATCGGTCGGCACGGTCATGATGATTTTCTGCGCCGCCTTGGCCAGCAATTTTTCCTGCAGATGCCGGAACAGAATAATCGACGCGGTCTGAATACTCGGCACCACGCCGGCACCCATACAGTGCGGACACGCAACATACGAAGATTCGATAAAACTGCTGCGCAACCGTTGACGCGACAACATCAAAACCCCGAAAGCATTTATCTTTGCCACCTGGGTCCGGGCGCGGTCATGCTTCATAATTTCGCGCATTTTCATTTCAAGTTTGCGGTTGTTGCGTTCTTCTTCCATATCGATAAAGTCAATCGCGACAATCCCCGCCAAATCGCGCAGGCGCAGTTGCAGGGCGATTTCTTCCGCCGCCTCTAAATTAGTATTCAGTGCGGTTTGCTCAATGTCTTTTTCCTTTATCGCGCGCGAAGAGTTAACATCAATTGTGACCATCGCTTCGGTTTGGTTTATAACAATCGAACCGCCGGACGGCAATTGAACATACGGGCCATGCAGACCCTCTAATTGCTTTTCAACCCCGGCCTTGACCATGAGTGGCACCGCGTCATCTTTATAAAGGACCAATTGTTTTCGCGGCGCATGCCCGTACATTTGTTGAAAGTAATTCTTGGCGGCTTCGAACGCTTCTTCACCTTGGATGGTCAGAATATCATCCTTGTCCGAAAGGAAATCGCGAACGACGCGGCGCAAAAGTGAATCTTCGGTATGAATCACAACCGGCGCGACCGATTCCAATGTCGTCTTGCGAATTTCGTTCCAAAGGTTCACAAGGTAATCATAATCCGCCGAAATTTCCGCCGGTGTTGCACCCATCGCCGCGGTGCGCAATACAACCGTCATGCCCTTTGGAATTTTAAGTGTGTGCAAAATTTCACGCAGGCGTGCACGTTCAGTCCTGTCGGAAATCTTTTTCGAAATTCCATAACTATTACGTTTACGCGAATTCGGCATCAAAACGGCAAAACGTCCCGCCAACGACAAATATGTTGTCATCGACGCACCTTTTTGTCCGCGTTCTTCTTTGACCCCCTGAACCAGCAAGATTTGCTTTGGTTTAATTACATCTTGAATTTTGAATTCGCGTGCGCGTTTGGCAAATTCTTTGTTATCTTCGCCCGCACTATGATCATCATAATCGGCGACTTCATCAACCTCGTCATCGGGGTCTTCATCATCGTCAACGATGTTCGCATGCGCAAGTTCGATAAGTTTCTTTTTCTGTTCCGGCGTTATTTGGTAATAGTCCGGATGAATTTCCGAAAACGGCAAAAAACCATTTTTCCCCGTTCCGTAATCAACAAATGCGGCCTGAAGCGACGGTTCAACCCGAATAACCTTGGCCAGATAAATGTTCCCTTTTATCTGGGGTTTAGTCGTGGTTTCAACGTCAAAATCAGAAACGCGATTATTGGTGGAATCAACAACGACAACGCGTGTTTCTTCCGGGTGGACCGCGTCCACATATATCTTTTTTGACATTCGATAATCCTTTTATGTTTATTGCGTATAAATGGCCATTAATCCGTCCCCGTGGGGCGTCCAAGCCCATGCCAAGGGAATACGCCACGATAAGCCCAAGCGCAATTCGAATCAAAGGAAATAAAAACAACACTTTTATAACCCCATATTATACGTTGGGTAAAAGTTTACCACGCCCCCAATCATTTGGCAAGGATATTTTATTCATTTGTTTTTGGATGGTTTGACATTGTGGTTTTTTGTGGTATGCTAACCCGCGCGTACATAACATAAGATTAATAAAAAGAGGATTCGACATGGCCGAACAAGAACCGGATTGGGTTGCAGATTGGTTAAATATTGCCCGTGAAAACCCGCCCACATGGCATTATTATGCCGGTGGACAAGCACCGACTAAATTTAGAGATTTTTGGGGCGATGTCACTATTCGTTGTCCTGGGCGTTATTACCAGGCGTCACTATTTTGCGGATATGTGCGGCACGAAACAGTGTATGGTAATAATATTGGTCCCATGATATTACACTACACGCCAAAGAATCAGAAGCAAGAGGTAATAAACTTTATCCAACAAATTTGGGAAATGGACCAAAAACGTGGCAATAAACCGGCCCCAAGCAATTTCATTTATGCCATTAAACCCGACCAAAAAGCCAAGCCTGATTCAGAGCAAGATTTGGAAATTGGTCGTCTTGTGCAACAATATTTTGCTGGGAAAGCAAATTTCTATTTAAAGACATCGCTAAATATGGATAACCCCTGGTGCCCCTTGGTCACCCGCGTAATAAGCGGGGAAGAAATTCCAACAAACGGTGTGGGCGTTTTTTACAGTGATGCCGCATATCATGATTTAACCTGTCCCGAAAAAGTAAAGGCCAATGGGGCAATCGCCAGCAAAGAAATCGGATATTGCTTGGATAAAGGCGAAAAGAAAGTTTCTATATTTGGTGGCAAGGAATGTGGCGCCTTGGACACATATTGGGATATAAAAGCATATTTGCGTGGCGACGTAAAAAACGGCCAACCAAAAAAGGACAGCAAATGTTATTTTCGATTTTATAATTCACACCTTGGGACATTATTTATTCGTAATGGAATTGCAATATTATCCAAATATGATTGGGCGGCGCCGGATTTTGATCTTGGAAACATTAGATATCCGGTATACGGTATGCCCGATGACGAATTTAGGCAGATGGCAAACCAAATGTGGGATTTATACCATAAACAACTGTGCCAAAAACGCTAAGTCATAGTTGAAAAAACACCGCCGAATGGCGGTATTTTTCTATTTTCCTTTTGAAAATCCCGGGAAATGGGGAATTCGCTGCTTTGCTTCTTCAATCCACCGCTTCATACGCGCGCGCAACCAACGTTCATAAATAAAGAATAACCCACCAACACCAATTAACGGCAAAACATAATAAATTATACGATAGGCCAGCAACGCGCCAAAAATACTTGCCTTGTCAATATCGTCGGGCAGGGCAATAAGAAAAACACTTTCAAACACACCGATTCCGCCGGGAACCTGACTAAAAACACCGGTTGTTTGTGCCACAACGAATAATCCGATAAATGTTCCAAATGGAATCTGAACAAACGGGATCATACAGAAATAAAGGACGAGTCCCGCCAAAACACTATCGGTCATCCCAAGCAGTGTTTGCATAAAGGCCATCCTGGTCGAAGGAACGTTAAATTTAAGTTGTCCAATTTTAACACTTTTGTTGCGGAAAATGATTGTAACCGCGAAATATGCCAACAACGCCGCCAAACAGAATATAAACAGTGTATTTAAACCGATTGATGCACCCACGGATTCGGCAAAAATATCATGCGGAATAAGAAAATAACCAACCACCGCAATCGCTGTCGCACCCAAAAAATACGTAAACCCGTTGATGGTCACAATTTTTACAATGTCGCCACCGCGAATGCGCCATCGTGTATAAAGGCGATAACGAATTGCGCCACCCGAAACCACCGCGTGCCCGGCATTGTTACTTATCGCAAACCCCAACATCCCGGCCAACATCCATTTCCACCACGAAACTTTGCCACCCGCGCCAACATAATTTAATGCCAAATAATCATACAGCGCCAATGCCACATAACCCGCAAAACATGCAACCGCCGCCGCCACAAGGTTCACAAACGGAATATCCAACAATGCCCGGGCAATATCAACCAAAGAATAATCTTTCAATTGCCACCAAAGCATCACGGCCGCCAAACAAAAGAACACCAGCCCAGAATATCTAATAAGTTTTTTTAATAACTTCTTTGCCTTAACTGACATCATAAACCTTCCACGGTCTACAAGAATAACATCCAAGAAAACAAAAAGCAAACGTTTTTAGATTATAAAGTTCCCCTCTAGAGAGAGGTGGCCTCGCTGTAGCGATAGCAAAAGCGGGGCAGGGTGTGGTTAACTAACGCCAAGCCAGGGCAAAGCCCTGGCGCAGTCTCGGCGTAGTCATGGCACCGCTTTGCGGTGACGGACGGAGACGGATATCCATCCTTGCGCCGCGGAATTTTTTTTGATATAATACCCATCGATATGAAGGTATCCAGGCGTCATCTTTTGCAAATCACTGGTGTTGGTATTATTGTTGCGGGTGTGTTTCCGCGGGTCGCCTTTGCTGCACGCAATGCGATTAAATCCATGAGGACGGGCGTGCAACCCGGTGGCAAGACACGCTTTGTTGTAGAAACCAATAACCGACCATCATATACACTTGTTTATGGTGAAAACACTCTTACGGTAAAGTTGTCAAATACGCCGGCGGACAATTCCATTAGTCCAAAATTGGCGTCGGGAACATTGGTGCGAAATATTACCCAAACACAAATTGGCGATTCCGTGAATATTGTTTTGGAACTGAAAAAACCGGTTGCGGAAATTCCAAAGAACCAAATTATGATTCTTGAACCAAACGGCGATAATGACTACCGGCTTGTGCTGGATTTTGTTGCCGGTACGACCAAAGCAAGTTCAACCGCGGCAACCACATCAAAAACCACGGCAACATCTGAAAAAAAGCATATAGTCGTCGTTGATGCTGGTCATGGGGGTAAAGACCCGGGATGCATAGGCAAGGGCGGAACCAAAGAAAAAGATGTGGTTCTTTCGGTTGCACGGAAATTACGCAATTCGTTAAAGGATGCTGGGTTCACGGTTTATATGACACGCAGTGATGATAATTATCTGAAATTAAATGAACGCGCAGAAATCGCCGAAAAACGCCATGCTGACTTGTTCCTTTCGATTCATGCGAATGCAAACCCAAGTCGTTCGGTCAAGGGTTTTTCGATTTATACGCTTTCGGAAAAGGCTTCGGACGAGGAGGCACAGAAACTTGCCGATGCCGAAAATGCCGCGGATAAAATCGATGTTTCTGGGTTTGAAAGTTTTTCCAAGGATATTCGCATCGCGCTTTCATCGTTGCAACAACATGCGGTGGCAGAAATGAGTGAAGAATACGCAAACGGATGCGCACGGGCATTTAATCGCGCGGGTATTGAACAACAGCCCGGCCCTGCCGTGCGTCATGCGCCACTTGCGGTGTTGCGTTCAACCGTTCCGGGTGCACTGATTGAATGTGGACATTTGTCGAACAAGGCCGAAGAAAAATTGTTAAAAAGTTCATCGCACCAAGATAAACTTGTCGCCGCAATTGTCAAATCTATCAAAAATTATGATTTTGAAGTATAGAAATTCGCTTTTTACAGATTTCTGGTTTTTATACGCTTTAATGTGATTTCAACAATTTTATAATTTGTTGTTGGGTGTGCAACATACTTGATTCCATGTATTCTGTGTATGCACGACGATCACCATCTATTCTGGCGTGCAAGGCCTTTGGATATGCCACAGAATCTGTTTTTTTGTTGAATATTATTGGTCGATAGCCATTTTGTATCAAAAACCAATTCATTACTAAACGTGCAATGCGTTTGTTATAATCGCCATATGGTTGGGCCATTATAATATCAAAATGCGTATCAAATGCGCGTGTTAGAACGGGGTATGTTTCATCATGTAGATGATATTCAATTTGTTCCATTATATAATAAACCTGTCCAACGGATGGCGCAAATTGCCCCAACACCTTTGCCATAGTCAGACGATATCCAGGTCGAACATCTGTGTTTTTAACAAGCAATTTTTGTATTTCATTTATTTCGTATCTGTCTATATTTGTTTTTTTGTGTCTTAGGATATAGTCATATGCAATACCAATGTTTTTCAAATTGGTCCAATCAAAGAACGCCACACGGTCGCCTTTTGTGAAGTTTTGTTGTTGTGGTTTTGATAAAATCATGGGTTCCACGGCAGCAATCTCGTGCCGCAACATATTAATGCTTGCAATATCTTTTGCAGATTGTCGCATCAAAACATCTATCGTTTTGCGATTTAATTCAATTCGTTCTTTATTGGTCAATTTGTTTTTTGCCATGCTTTTATCCTTGTTATATGTATACTATAACACAAAAACATATAATTGTCAATATATTGTTGCAAAACGCTACAACTCGCCGATCATAGCCGATAAAATCAAAAAAATTCGCGCGACGCGAATTTTTTAAGATTTTATTATGGCGGAGATAGGGGGATTCGAACCCTCGATACAGTTTCCTGTATACACGATTTCGAGTCGTGCGCATTCAACCAGCTCTGCCATATCTCCGGTGCGGGTATTATACACGTGCCTAAACATTTTGCAAGGTTAAAATTTACAACTTTCCCTATTGAAAGATACGGCCAGTTTCCTATATAATAATATGAAAGAGCCAAGAGGTGCCACCATGATGAACCAGAATTCCAAACCACAAATCACTGAAATCATAAACGCGATGAAATCACCCGCCAAATGGAATGCCTATAAAACGGCCCAGGCGCAAAAAATTGCTGGCAAGATAGAAAAAACAAAATCAGAGCAATTTGCGGAATATGTTGACGACATCTTTATGTCGGTTTGCGAAGAATTGAATGTCTTTGAAATGGCGCGCGATTGGGCAAAAAAGTCGCCGGCCGAAAAATTGGCTGTTGCGGGCAATATTATCAAACGCTTTGTTAGTCGCGTGCAATCGAACGCGCAAAATGGCCACGCGAAAAAATACAACGATAAAGTGGTCGAATCTGTGCCGAAAATTTCTGTGTCGCGTGCGGACGATGGCCAAATGTCGGTGTCGGGGCGGGGTATGGTCAATGTAAACCCAAATTTTCGATATTATGATAATTTGATAAACTTCCTTATGGATCTGCGGCATGAAAGCACACATATCGTTGATATGTTTTTCCCGGGACTTAGTCCACTTGATACGGATATTCGCGATATGTCGATGGCGTTTTATATTCGGCCCAACGAAAATATGAATTTATATAAACAAAATCCATTAGAGCTGAACGCGAACATGCGCCGGCGTGAATTTGGTAATAAATTACAGAAAAAAATTGCCCTATGCGAATACGCACGGATGCAAGGGGCGTTTGGAAATGCGCGCATGCGTGGCATCGTGTGGGGGCGCTAATGTCGGACAAGGGTTTCAATGAAAGCGTTTACGAAATCGTGGCGCAAATTCCGGCCGGCCGTGTGGCGACATTTGGCCAAATTGCGCGTATGATTGGTAGGCCAAAAATGGCGCGCTTTGTGGGCTATGCATCAAATAATAAAAAAAGTTGGCATCTTCCTTGGCATCGCGTTGTGTTCAAAGATGGCAGTATTTGTAGCCAACAATTTTTTGACCAATCATACAAGGCATTAAAGGCCGAAGGTGTAAAATTTACCCGTGACAAACGCGTAAAAATGCCGGAATTTCAATGGCAACCGGAAAGTGAATCTATGCCCGCCGATATACGCGATTGGCCGTTAAAATTCTAAGAAAGGGCGCAAACGCGCCCAATATCATTTCTTCCTATGCTTTGTTGTTTTCTTTTCTTCGTTGATAAGTTTTCGATTTGTAATTTTGTTTAGAATCATTTCTGGACTTATCGATTTGAATTTCAAAAACCAATCCCGTTCGCCGGCGTGTTTGATGTCGGAAATCTTGTTTGGCGCCGGTACAATAACATCTTCGCCCGGAATCCATTCGGCGGGTGTTGCGACATGAAACGCGTCCGATGTTTGCAGTGCGATAACAATTCGCTTTATTTCCGTTATATTGCGCCCAACTGATTTTGGATAGTAAAGAATGGTTCTAATAATACCGCGCGGATCAATTACAAAGACCGCACGGACGGTGTCTGTATCGCCCGCACGTGGGTGCAACATGCCGTATTTATGCGCAACATCGCCGGATACATCCGCAACCACCGGGAAGGTTATTTCCATGTTTTTCCAACCCTGATAGTTTATATCATTGCGAATTGTTTGAATCCATGCCATGTGCGAAGCATTCGAATCAACCGACAGTCCAACCAGTTCTGTATTCAGCGCACGAAATTCATCGGCCATCGATTGAAATGTCATAAATTCAGTCGTGCAAACCGGTGTGAAATCGCCCGGATGTGAAAAGAATACAACCCAATGCCCACGATAATCGTGCGGAAAGTGAATATAACCGTTTGTGGTAATCGCACCGAATTCTGGTGCCGGTTCACCGATAAGTGGTATATTGTTTTCATAATCACAATCAAATTCATTAAAAAGTTCTTTCATAATTTTTCCCCCTTGGTTCAGTTGCATTTTATCAAATGCATAACCGCTTTTCCGCAAGATAGAATTCTTATACGATATGTCGTGTCTTAAATGGCACCGGTGGATAACACTTGAATTATTTTTCCATTAGTGGTATTATGAAAGCCCAAAAGGAAAAACAAATGAAACGTTCTGATATTATACGTACGATACAGGTTCAATTTAAACGCATGCGCGCCAGAGATGCCGCGGCGGTAATTGATACGGTGGCGGATTCTATGATAAATGCGGTGGCCAATGGCGATCGTATTGAAATCCGCGGATTTGGGACGATTCGTCCGCGTCCGCGCGCGACCAAGGTTGGGTATAATCCCGTGACCGGGCAACCAATGCATTTGCCCGCAAATACGACGATTTTGTTTAGGCCCAGTCGCGAACTAACCAAAAAAATGAATGGATAAATTATGCTCTTCGGTAAAAGTTCCGGAATAAAAAACAAAAACCGTGAAAAATACGACCGCGTTCGCAAACTTATGTGGATAAAGTGCGAATCTTGCGGAAAATTGGTTTATTATAAAGATTACAAGACCAACCACTATATATGTCCGCGTTGCGGACGCGCGTTCATCATGAACCCGAAACAGCGGTTTGATTTGCTGTTCGATGATCGCACGTGGGAAAAGATACCGCTGCCGACAATGCCGGACGACCCATTGGGCTTTGTGGACCGTATGCCATATTCCGAAAGGTTGGCGGAGGCACGTGCCGACACCGGATATAACGATGCGGTCACGACGGCGGACGGAAAAATCGGCGGAATCCCAACGACAATTTGTATTCTGAACGGCGAATTTATGATGGGATCGATGGGCCGCGTCGCGGGTGAAGGCATTGTGGCCAGTGCCGAACACGCAATAGAGATGCATCAGCCGTTGATTATGGTCGCGTGCAGTGGCGGCGCCCGTATGCAGGAAAACATACTTTCGCTTATGCAGATGGCGCGCACAACCGTTGCGGTGAACAAATTGCACGCCGCGCGAATTCCATACATTGTGCTGTTGACCGACCCAACATACGGCGGTGTGACGGCGTCCTTTGCAATGTTGGGTGATATAAATATTGCGGAATCTGGCGCGCGTATTGGTTTTGCGGGGCGGCGCGTGATTGAACAGAATATTCGTGAAAAATTGCCTGCAAATTTCCAAACGGCGGATTACCTGTATGAACATGGCATGGTCGATATGGTCGTGCCGCGTGCGGAATTAAAATCGCGGCTTGAAAAAATCTTGCGCGTTTTGATGCATGAACCGGGTCCGGCACACGAAATTTCGGTGCAAACGCCCGCGTATACAAATGAAACATCGAAAAAGGCGCGCGGCATGGGCGAAACACCTGCGTATGACAAGGTGCTGCTTGCACGGAACGAAAATCGTCCGCATTTCTTGGACTATATAAACGGAATTGTTGACGATTGGACATACCTTGCCGGTGACCGGCTGTTTGGCGAGGATGCGGCAATGTGTGGCGGGATTGGGTTTTGGAACGGTATCCCCGCGGTGATTATTGGCCAGGAAAAAGGTCGCACCATTGAAACGCGTCAATTGCATCGTTTTGGTATGCCAAATCCAGAGGGTTATCGCAAGGCGCAAAGATTGATGCGACTTGCCGAACGATTTAATTTGCCGGTGATATCGCTGTTTGATACGGCGGGCGCGTTCGCGGGTTCCGCCGCCGAAGAACGTGGCCAGTCAGAGGCCATTGCCACATCAATCCAAACGGGACTTTCAATTAAAACGCCATACGTCGCCATAAATGTGGGCGAGGGCGGATCCGGTGGCGCAATCGCAATCGGCACCGGCGACCGCGTGTTGATGCTTGAAAATGCGATTTATTCGGTGATTGCACCGGAATCTTGCGCAAGTATTTTATGGAAGGATAATAAGTTCAAAGCAACGGCCGCAGAAGCGATGAAACTGACCGCGGCGGACATGATGGAAATGCGCGTGATTGATAAAATTATCCCCGAACCTGCGGGGGGTGCACATACTGATTGGCAAACAACTATGCAGAATCTGGCCGATACGGTGGCTGAACAGGTAAAACTGTTACAAAAAACCGCCCCGGAAAAATTGCCCGAATTGCGTGCGGAAAAATTCCTTAAGATGACGCGCAAGATCGATGGCGAAAGCGGGAAGAAAGCGAAATAATAACACCCGTCTTCACTTTGTTCCGCCATGGCACCGGTAAGCCCGCCTTCGCCGGTGCTTTATTTCGGTTGATAAACTCTGTGTGTTCGATAAGTTATTTTCGGTAAACGGGCATGCTACGGCGAGGCATCCGTTTCTCTAACTCTACACCGCGCTTGCTGGTGCAATCTCGCTGTAGCGTAAGCGAAAGCGGATGGCGGAGCGTATAGGATTGGACTCCCCTTCCGCTATCGCGGCGGGGATACCCCTCTCCACTCGCAACGATTTGATTACGCTATGCTTATCAAATCTGCTCCGTGTCGAACCTATACGGTTCTCGTGACCATCTTTCCGCCATTTTTAATACCCCTTGCGGGGCATAAAAAATGGCGGAGCGTATAGGACTCGAACCTATGGACCGCTATAACACGGTCACGGATTAGCAATCCGCTGCATTACCACTCTGCCAACGCTCCGCAGTGTGTGCCACGATTATATCAGACCAAAAACCAAAAAATCAAGGTAAATTTGCCGTCAAAGAAAATATTTTTCCTGTACGCTTTCCGGAACGTGGCGCAGGGCGATTTCAACCTTTCTTCGCACGTGTCCGATATAATCCAAAGCCGCATCCAGGTTTGTAATCGCCAATTTTACATTGCCTTTTGGTGCCTCTATCTTGGCAATCGTGACAACATCTTTGATTTCTTGCAGTGTTTCAAGTATGCTCATTTGTTCGGTGGTAAAAGTGCCAAATCCTTTTGTGTATTTCATCTGTGCCCCCTTTGCTATCAACATTTTATCCGTTTGTGTTCACAAATGCAATGTGTAAATTCCGTTTTGTTAATGCACATTAAAACGGGGCACTCAAAATTTCAGGGTCTCGTCACACCGCTGAAGAGCGGTGCCCATCTCGGCGGTGCTTTGCACCGACGGATTGCCCCGCAGGGAATGCGATGTGCGCTTTGCGACATCGCACATTTTTTACTGTCTGCGACGCAGGTTTGCGGCGTTGCCGCAAACTGGACCCCGCGCTTCCGCGGGGTTGACGGCGTTCTGGAATAATCAACCTGTCTCATTTTAATTGCGCGTTAATATGCGTAGATTCCGTTCTGATATATGTTCAGTTCGACTTCGCGCCGGTGCATCAATCCCGTGCTCACGTGGCCGCCGGTCCGGTTCCACGCCCGCCACGCCGCGGGCAGGGCGGAATATCGCACACTTTTGAATTCCGGGTTGTTCACATATTTCACAACCGTTGAATTCGCAAAATTCTGCACGCCTATGTTAAAGCACAGCATTACCAAAGCATCAAATTGATTTTGACGTAATGGCACCGTAATTGCGCCGTTCACCGCCTGTTCCGCGTGCCCCAAATCCGCACGCAAAAGTTCCGTCGCCGCGGCTTCATCGATACCGTCACAAAAATCTTCACCCGGTTTAATCAAATGCCCGTATCCAATCGTTGCGCCGGCGGGCAAGGGCACAGCTGCCGCAACGGGCAATCCATTTTTATCGTCGTATATAACGTGCCGGTCGCCACGCATAACGCGCCCTTCACACAGTTTTAATGTACGAATACCGTTATCACTTGTCTTCATATAAAAATCCTTTGGCTGAAAAAAAGTAAAAAAATCCCGCGCCAAAAAGACACGGAATAAAGGAGTTCACAATATTTATATTGCGTAACAATTATAACACAAACTAAAACAAAAATCAAATCATAAACAAGTGCCCAAAAACAAAAGATGAAATTCTATTAAAAATAGAACATGTTGAATATGTTCTTGTTCGTGTTATAATTGATTTGTTATAAAAAACAAAAGGAGAAAAGATGACCAACGACCAATTGTGGCAGGCAATAATAAACCTTGCAAAATGGTTAAATTTATCATGTTCGGGGCTGGCAAAACTTGCCGGTCTTGATGCAACGACATTTAACAAAAGCAAACGCATAAACCGTTTTGGTGAAAAACGTTGGCCGACGACATGCAGTTTGGCCAAGGTCCTGAACGCCACCGGGTTCAGTCTTGCAGAATTCGCGGAAAAATTTATGCCAAAAAACAAGCGGTAATTTTACCCACCGCATACTTTGCACGGCCGACCACCACGCCGTTGCGCTTCATTGCTGTCGATAGTAATGCAATTTTTGGTGCAACGCCGTGCATGTTCGCACGAAGTTGTGTGATAAATATGTGATTTTGTGTTAAACGCCACTGTGTGCGCCATCGCAGCACATGATATAAATACACATAAAATCGTAATTAATAATCGTTTCATTTGATTTTCTTTGTCATAAATGTAGCATAAAAATATTTTTTGTCAAGCGATTAATAAATCCTACAAAATTATAGTCCTTGTAATATGGAACATAAACTCCGGCCCGCCATTGTCGAATATTCCAAACACAACTTAAGAATGGTACCCAACTTTAATATCTTTATTACCTGATATACTTAGTAACGCCTTTTAATGCTAACATAAGCAGGCCAGTCATAACCAGGACAAATACCAATGTTGTTGTTATACCGAACCCATCAACAAGGAATTTCGCTATAATAAGACCAATTGCACCAACAACAGTCGAAACCATGGCACGTGTTGATAGTACGGTGCCACGTTCGTTTGATTTTATACTATGATGAATCAATGTATTATACTGCAAATTGTTCAACACCCGAAACGAAGGTGTTATTGCCATCAAAGCACAAGCAATGTATATTATCGGCATACTTTGGACGTGTGTAGCCAATAATCCCATAGTTACTCCCATTACAATCATGCCAATTGTTATAACCGATGTTTGAATTTCGCCTAATTTTTCACAGATTTTATAAGCGTATTTTGACAAGATAATAATAAATACTTGATTTATGCCCAGATAAAACCCAAATAAACCAACAGGGATATTTACTGTTTCCATAATCGGTTGCAATATCCAGAATATTATTATCGTAAATGCGCCAAATAATGACGGGAACAAAATAAGATTTCGAAGTTTAGGATTTTTTAATGTCCTTGTTGTGATTGAGATTGCGTCTTGCAAGGCCTGTTTATGTTTTACAACACGTCTGACCTCTAATAATTCTGGTAATAACAAGAATGCAAATGCCCCCAATAACATAATTGCTGTTTCAATCCACAATATATTTGAACCAATATAGCCGTATAAAATTCCACCAAGAATCATAGCAACAAAACTTGCAATGCCCGCCCAAGTGGTTATATTGCCGAATTCTTTCAAGAATTGTTTCTGGGTTTTATTACGTTTTAACAAATCGTAAGTATATGCCTCCAATGTTCCAGAAAACAAGGCACTTGCAATACCAAGTAATGATTCACCCAAAATCAAGGCCCAAAATCCATAAGCCAATGCAATGGTCACATATCCCCCAACCGTGAATATGCCGGCCGCAATCATGACACGTTTACGGCTTAAACAATCGGACATATACCCCGATGGGATTTCAAATAAAAACGCAGCCAATCTGAATATACCCTGGATCAAAAAGAAATCACCAACAGTTACGCCTTTTTGCGTATAAATCAAAACAATAACGGGCACAATTAACATAAAATTATGGCAAAACCAACCAAGTTTTAACCAAGCCAGGCCATGTTTTACAGATCTGTCCAATTCTTTTTTTGACATACTTTCATCATATCATGAAATAGGAATAAAGTCAATTTGCCGGTCAACATAAAAGCTCTTGTATTAATTTTTCTAATTTAGTATATTGCCACCAGAACAAGGAAGGGATGTTTATGAATTGCCGTATTTCTGCGGGTGTTGTGGCATGAGAAAACTAAGAACAATGTTTTTCTTTGCAATGTATATGTTGGCCGTGGTGTTTGCGGGCACGGCATTTGCAGAAACAAATTGCACTGGTTGGTTATACTATGATTCCGGGTTGGAGACCTGTGTCACATGTGAAAATTCGGGTTTTACGATTACCACGTCCAGTTTGGCGGCAAATACGAACTTTTGGTTCACCATGTCGCCCAAGGGCAGTTTTGCGGTTGATTGGGGCGATGGCACCATAGATAACATTGATCGTGATAATACAACCGTAACGGATTATTCGCATACATATACAAATGGCGGGGTTAAAACGATCAAGTTTTGTGGCAAGGCAACAGAATATAATTCCGCCGGTGGTGACGGTGTTGTTGCGGCAATATCGTTTTATAAAACCGATACAAATAATACATCCAAATGGGTTAAATCTGTGTCTGGGGCAATTGGGTCGGTATTTCCGACAATTGGTAACGGTACAAACGCCAACCAACAACCTCGATTCCGCGAAACGTTTAAAATGGCCAGCAACCTGACCACGATACCGGCAAATTTATTTAGTGGTGTGTTCGGTTCTGCGGAAAGTATGTTTCGTTCAACATTTGATAGAAGCGGTTTAACGGCCATACCGTATGGATTGTTTGCTAATGCAACCGGCGGTGCACAAAATATGTTCCGTTCAACTTTCTATACGTGCCCCAGTTTGGCAAGTTTACCTGATGATTTATTTGCCGGGATTACAATTGCCGCCCAGGATGAGTTTAGATGGACTTTTTACAAGGCGACCGGCTTAAAAGGCAAATATATTCCGGCAAGTGCGTTTATGGGGTTGGTAAACGCGGGGTCACCACAACCCGAAAATGGTAACATGTGGTATCAGACGTTTGATGGAACCGATTTATTAAAAGTATGTCCGTCGCGAACACAGCCATTTAACACTGGATACGAAGGATCGGTGGCGGAAACATCATGGAACGGGGTTGTGGCATGCGAACCAGATAATCCATGCAAGGGGGCGGAATATTGGGATTCGACGAACGAGGTTTGTGTCCCGTGCCCAGGCGACTATGTTTATGATACGAAAGATACCAAGATATCAATCAACGAATGTAAAATTCAATGTGCCGCGGGAACATATTTGGCGACGGCGGGCGCCCTGACTTGCGCCGATGCGGGGGTTGGTTATTACGCGGCGGGTGGCGTGTTCAGTTATGGTCAATCCAGTTCACGTACCCAATGTCCGGATAATATGCCGACACTAAATAATACCACTACTGCATCCGATATTGACCAATGTGTTGTATATTGTCGGGGCACCCAATATCGCAATCCAAATAATTCATGTGTTGATTGTCCAACGGGATATAACGCCGATGCCGCGAACGGTAAGACGGCGATTACTGATTGTAAAATTCATTGTGATGGTGGAACATATTTGCCAATGGCAAACGCATCATCGTGCGAAGACGTTGGTGATGGTTTCTGGGCGGTGGCAACAACGGTTTCATACGGTTCAACCGTATCGCGCAACCCATGTCCAATCGGCCAAACGACGGGTATGACCAATGCATCCAGTGCATCACAGTGCAGGGAAGCATTATGTACCGGTGCAACATATCGTGATTCTGTGACAGGTGAATGTGTATCGTGTCCGATTGGATATGATGCGCACACGGTATCCGGAAAAACATCGATAAATGAATGCCAGATTCATTGTTATGCCGGAACATATATTGCAAATGCGAATGATACTGTATGCACCAATGTTGGTGACGGATACTATGCGGCGGCATCCGATGTAAATTATGGTTCAACCGGTTTGCGTGGTCAATGTCCATCTGGTCAATTAACGGGGACACAAACCGCGGCCAGTTCGTCACAGTGTAAAACATCATGCATTGGTGCAACATATTATGATTCCGCAACGGGGACATGTAAGAATTGCCCAACCGGATATACCGATAACGTTACAAACGGCAAGAATAATATTAACCAGTGCCAGGCCTATTGTGCGGGGGGGACAATTCTTGCGACATACACGCCTCTTGAATATTTACAGAGCAGAAACGGAAACCAATTTATTGATACTGGATATGGGGTCACAAGTGACCACGTAAATGGAACCGTGGTGATAGAAAATCTTGAAGTAATAACTAATCCTTCGCAATATGATTCGGGTAATTTCTTTGGGAATTTATATGGACAAGGTGGATTTAGTTCTGGGTGGAAAAAGAATGTTTTTGGTGTAT
The DNA here is from genome assembly GCA_045646605.1 of Candidatus Enterousia sp. Classification (GTDB taxonomy): domain Bacteria; phylum Pseudomonadota; class Alphaproteobacteria; order Rs-D84; family Rs-D84; genus Enterousia. The sequence continues at coordinate 6,452 of JAZRLA010000009.1, read as the reverse complement.
GGCTGCAGAAAACAAATGGGGGTGGTGCAAAGGCGCAGTATTCTGCCCCATTGAATCAGAATCAAGTATATACGATAAAATATGATATCACTTTGACGCTTGGAAGTAATGGCAAGAAAACTGGTGTTCCAACGATTATTGTTGATAATAATAGTCCAAAAACGGCGAATGTACCAGATGTGTCGATTAATTATGAGGGAAATACAATAAAATTATTTACGAATGGCAGTGCATATGTTAAAGACAACAATACTATTGATCTTCCAAATGGCGATAAAATATTTGGTGGACGCATGTATTCAATGCAATTGTATGATAATGGTGTGTTGCAATTAGACTTGATTCCTGCACGCCGTGAATCAGACGGTGAATTGGGTATGTATAATCGTGTCGACGGTGGTTTTTATGTGAATGCTGGTTTTGATACCTTTATTGCTGGTGCCGATATCGGTGATTCATTTGGTTCATGTGGCCCTGTGGGTAATGGATATTACATTGGTGCGACCCAAACGAATTATGGTTCAACCCCGACACGCAACCAGTGTCCAAATGGTTTACCAACAATGGAAAATGGTGAAATTATAAATAATGCCACCAGTATTTATCAATGTGATGGTGTTAATCCTTGCCTTGGGCCGAGGTATCCGGACCCAGGTACAGGTATATGCACGTTATGTCCAACGGGTTATGTTTCTAATACACAAAATGGAAAAGAATCTGTATATGAATGTCAAATACATTGTGAACCAGGAACATATTTGGCAAATGCCAACGATGCGTCGTGCATAAATGTTGGTAATGGCTATTATACAGACGACAGTTTGATAAATTGGGGCGATGTTGGAACGCGTACGCGTTGTCCAAATGGTGGTGTCACAAACATGACAAATGCCACCACCGCCGATGCATGTGTGCTCATTGGCACGTGCAGTGGCGCAACATATATGAATTCCGGCACATGCGAACCATGTCCAACCGGATACACCGCCAATACGATAAATGGTAAAACGGCGGCAACCGATTGCCAAATGGTCTGTCCGGTGGGTTCGTATTTAGCAATGGCAAACGCAACAACATGTACCGATGCGGGTGCGGGTTATTGGGCAACGGGTGGCGCGGTAAATTATGGTTCAACCAGTATAAAGAACGCCTGTGCAACGGGACTTACCACCGTTGGATATGGACACGGTGCGGACGAAGTGTCGGATTGTGGGCGTAAATTACACCTTGGGGACTTTATATTATACACCAAAACAACAAAACCGACATTGCCCGCAATAAATGTTCGGGTTGAAAACGATAGTACAATACATTATGTCGGGGTCAGTGATACGGACCACACACTAACACCAATTCATGTGACACAGGGTGAAACACAATACACCGCCTTTGATGACAGTATTTTATACGGTGAACGTGATTTGGAAACCAACACGCGTATTACACAATAAAAATTTCACCTTGATACTCGTCATCCCGCAGTAGTGCGGGATCCAGTGTGAACGAAGTGAGCACTTGCCCCGCAGGGATTATATGTCTGCGACGCAAGTTTTTGCATTCGCAAAAACTGGGCCCCGGCCTTCGCCGGGGTGACGGGTATCAGTTGGGCATGACGAGATACCGATTTACATCGGTATGACGATGTTGCCGTCGGGATGATTATCCTTTGTTATGGATTATTAAATAAAACGGAAATTATTCCAACCAAATTGTCGCACGCGTGCTGCTGACCGTGGCACCAACGGGAATGGTCACTTCGCTTTTAGTGACGGTTACAACACCGTTATTGGCGGTAACACCGGTTACCATCGTCCCAGAATTAGATTCAACAACATTTGTCGCCGTTAATTTGTCCTGTTTTGCCGCATTCATTGCATTATATGCCCCCTCGACATATGATGCGGCCGCGGCGACCGATGCCTTATCAAATTCCCCCACCGCCAATGCGGGGAAAGCCAAAACCAACGCGACAAAGATACAAAATAATTCTCTCATATTCCAAAATAAAAGGTCTGGAAATTTTGTCATATCATTATACACAATACCGACAAAATTGTCCAGACCAAAAATTAAGATTTTTTACTATTAATTACCGCCACCACCACCACCTTGTGCCACAGGTTCCGCATATGTTGCACCCGTGATACTGGCCGTGATACCAACTGTGTCCGTCGAAGTATCATCATTCCATGTCGTTAACACAGGAACAGTCCCAGATATTGATGAATTAGTAATTGTTTGCGTCACACCTGTTTTTTTGGCATAATCTGTCAAAGCAGAAGATGTTAAAGCATTTGATTTAACTTCTTCAATAGCACCTGTCAATGTTTGTGCTGTTGTTGTCAGGGATGTTGTACCAATTTTACCTTCTGCGGTATCAACACGTCCTTCAACTTCATCGATAGCATCCTGGATTGTTGTCGCGGTTAATCCAGAAGTTGTAGGATCATACGTATTTGCTGTATCTGCCAAATCACCGGTATTTACATATGCCGCGGAACCCAACCCGTGAACCGCTACATTAGAGTTATTAACAGAAATTGTACCATTTGCTGAACCTTCCGTAACCAATACATCTACTTTGCCGTTTGCATCTTTTGACAATTCGCTACCATTAACTTTGACTCCTTGGACCGCGCTACCCGCTGTGTCTGAAACTTTGTTAATCGCTTTAATTGCTTCGTTATATGCCCCTTTAACATATCCCGCGGTCGCAACATTGCCATCGTTGGCACCCACTGTGGCCAATGCGTACTTGGGGCCATTTGCTGCTGTGACATCGTTTGCTGCTTGCTCGGCCGATGCTGCTGTCGCAGGACCATTGACACTTACAATATCACCAACCGCGGCACTCGCCGCCAACGGTAATACCGCCAATGCCGCGATAACCGATATGTTTAAAAGTTTTTTCATTCTCTTTCTCCTTGGTTGTTTTTGTCTTATCTGTATGCATTATATCATAATAAAAAAAATTTTTGAACAATATAATGCATTAATTGTTAATTTTTTTCGTTTTTTTATGGTGTTGTTAAAAATCCTGGATCCCAACTGGATTCTACCTCCATTGGTTCCCATGTCCCATTGCCATTGGCATCAGTTTTGAAAACGTACGTTGCGTCGTTTTGCACAGTATCTATCTTTAAACCGATTGTCGATGGATCGCCTTCGGCGACACCCGGGGTAACCTTGATACCGGTTCCCGCGTTGTATGTTTTGCTGTTTGATTCCAAAGAATTAACTTTTTGAACCAAACCGCTGTTTGCGTCACCAACGGTTTTTTGCAGCGCTTCAACATCGCCGGTTAAACCGGTTCCCGGTGTATTACCACTGCTCGCGGTTCCAATCGCACCGACCAATCCGGTCGCCGGATCGTTACCACTTGCGGGTGCACCAACAATACTCTGCAAATTTTGAACGGTCCCGGGCAATGTCCCGTTTGCAACCTTGTACACGTATTTCAACCCGTCATCCACATATCCCTTGGTTGTTAATGCCGCAGAACTGGCATCCGGAACCGGGTCCGCGTATGCGCCGATTGAAATCATCGATACTGATGCCATCAAACCGTACAAAAAGCTTTTCTTCATCTTATCGCTCCTCCTTTGTGTTCGTTGTTAATCTTTATTCGTTTTTTTTATACCCCACAGCTAATCTTTGTTTAAAAAACTTGGGTCAAAACTGTCTGCGATTTTTGCGTTAGACAGTTGGCTTACAATCTGATCAACATACTGTTTGGTATAATAATTTCGTTGAAGATATTCCTCGGTCCCGTTAATTGTATAGTAATTCCCCAGGTTTATACCATCAATCCGATCGTTTATGTCGTGTATTTCTTGATCAATTTCGGCCACTTTTTCTGGTAAAACCGCAATTTCTTCGGACACGCTAACCGTTTTGCCGTCAATATTGATTCCATCACCAGATTCCAAGATTTCTTGTTTTGTTGCAATTTTTTCTTCCAAATTGGTAACGCGCTCTGTCAAATTGGATGTGGCACCGCCACTCGTCGATGTTTTGTGATCGGACGAAATCACCGAATTTATACCCTTTACAATGTTACCATGCAGTCCGGATATTCGCATAGAATTGGCAGATTCCGTCGTTTTAGGTACGGTGTTTACAACATTCGCCGTATTTGTCGCACCGGTTACAGATTTTGTGGTCGAACCGAATGAACGTATAGACGAAGCCCTTTGATTGGTTAACGACGATTTTGATTGTGTTGCATTGACATTCTGTATGTCACTGGTACTGACCCCCGTCAACCTTTTTACAGTAGGTGCAGCCACAGCCGGGCAGGTCAAAATACCAGCCGTCACCAACCCAAGCACCAAAAACAGCCTGTTTTGATACAACACAAAGCATCCTTTTCGCTGCATTATATCATAAAATTATATAAAAAAAATAAGTTGGCACGCATAATTTAAAAATTTCATGCTTGACTTTTTATTTTTCTGTTTTTTGCCCAACGAATTATTGTTGAAATAGTTTTGTAGGGTGATTATAATAAAACTTGTTTTAAAAAGGAAGGATATGAAAAAATTTCTTTTGATAATAAGCGCAATTTTTGTCGTCAATGCCGCAAATTCCCAAAATGAATACTACACTTCGGTAAAAATGGGAATTGGAAACGTTACTATATACCAAGATGATACTAAACTTAGTGATTATTTTGTTCAAAATGGGTTTGAATACGATGGTTCTGGACTGTTGTTGGAAATATCCCCCGCTGTGGGTATTGATTGGACCGTAATTTCCCAAGGTTGGTTACATCTTAGGCTCGAAGGGGAATTGGGATATAATTATTATCACGAAAATATAAAATTAAAAGATAATCATGCTAGTCATAGGTTGGAAATAAAATTTAATCAGGTGTTCTTTCTTGTAAATGGATATATGGATTTCAAAATTAACAAGTTCGTTCCCTATATTGGATTGGGCTTGGGCCACGGTTGGGGAAAAATAACAATAAGCAACAAAGACAATGGTTTGGAGGATCCTGTGGATGCCAATGGACAAATTTATGCTTTACATCTGGGGCTTGGTTACAAATATTCTGATATAACGACTTTTGATCTGGGCGCAAGAAGGGTTTATGTCCCCGCCGAAGATGATGGCCAGTATGTATTTGATGCAATAAGATTGGGCTTCAGATTTCGTATATAACCGTGCTAAAATTGTGCGTCACAAAATCACGTGAAAATAAACAAAATAATGCGCCATTGGTAGGAAATAGGTAGGAAATAGAGAAAAATAAAAAGCGGGGTTTTGCTCAACCCCGCAGAAATCCCGACAAAAGAGGTGTCTCTTTAGTTAAAATTTTTGTGGCCAATTCTTCTATTGACCAACCATTTAGCCACGCATCAAGATTTTTAACATTATAACCATTTTGCTTTAGAATTGCCGATAAATACCCAATCCCAGATTTTCTTCTGCTGTTCTGTGGCTTGTTGACGCAGGAGTTGCTAGAATGATAAAATTATTTTTGTTTTGCGTATTTTGCGATTTCATTCTTTAAACTGGGGTCTGCGGACATATTCGCAAATTCTGACGGAACTATCCATTTATAATCTGTGTGTTCGTTTGACAACTTCACATCTCCCCCTAAATAGTTTGCCAACAAAGTAATTCCAACGGTTTGTCTTTCTTTGGCTGGCGTCATAAAGGACCACAAAGACCAGGGTCTGAATTCAATTTCGACATCCAAACCCGTTTCTTCAAAAACTTCGCGTTTTATAGCATCAACGGTTTTTTCACCATATTCGATTTTACCACCAGGAATATCCCACAGTTCTGCGAATACATCTTCTTCGCAACTGCGTTTCAAAACTAAAATTTTTCCATTTTTTTGTACAATTGCTTTCAAAGCAACTTTAAATTCCGCCATTTTGTTCTCCTGTGGGTCGTTCGTATTGATACTACCGCACAAATTCACAAAATCAAGATGTTTATGATATGTGGTGTGTAGCTAATATGTAGATTTTTATTTTTTTAGTGTTATTCCGCCATAAATGTATATAAAATTTTTAGCAGACACACGGACGACGGGGTTGAGTTTCTGCGTTTTTTACGGTGTGTTTTTTCGTGGCATACGGACCAGTCCGTATGTCGCGGTATGTTTTACATAAAAATTGCCAATATTTTTAGTTTGAAAATTGCTGAAAAACAAGTGTTTTGTCGCAGGTTTCTGCGGTTTTTACGTGTTGCTACACCTGGCAAAAACCGACGTCCTAATTAACAGGAGGTCACAGAATTTTATAAAAATTTTTTATCAACATCGTGTGTTGTGCAGAAATCAAGCGTTTGCGAATTGTGTAGCCGTGTATCCACCGTGTAGCAAATTTTTATTGTGTAGCCCTTGTGTAGCAAAAAAATTGTGTTGTTGTGTAGCTAGATGTATCCAAAGCAAACAAAAAAGCACCCCCTAAAAATTGGTGCACGGAATTTTTTTT